>JAKSRT010000002.1 GCA_024403485.1 Lachnospiraceae bacterium | reverse complement strand
AATATGTCCTTTACGTGGCACGGTTCTTCCCTCCTTATTCATTCGAAAATTAAAAATACAGTTTTCGTGAATGTCTTTGACGACATTCAAAATAAATCATCGGTACTCACAACGTGTACTAATTCACTCCTGTGTACGTGCGGATATCTAATAACAGAATTCCAACACTAATTAGTCAATGTGGTACTTTGTTGACAAGACTTATTACTTGCCAGCCTTAGGTCTCTTAGCACCGTATTTGGAACGAGCCTGTTTTCTGTTAGCGACTCCCGCAGTATCAAGGGTACCACGAATAATGTGGTATCTGGTACCGGGTAAGTCTTTAACTCTACCACCTCTTACCAATACAACGCTGTGCTCCTGAAGATTGTGACCTTCACCGGGAATATAAGATGTTACTTCGATTCCGTTTGAAAGACGTACTCTTGCGATCTTACGAAGAGCTGAGTTAGGCTTCTTAGGGGTCTTTGTCTTAACTGCAGTACACACACCACGCTTCTGGGGTGCTGAAGCATTTGTAGGCTTCTTGTGAAGTGAGTTATAGCCTTTCTGAAGTGCAGGAGCGGTTGACTTATAAACCTTATCCTGACGACCCTTTCTTACTAACTGGTTAAATGTAGGCATTCTGTTTCTCCTTTCTGAAATACTAAATGCGATATATTAGCGGTGCGCACAAAAAAAACGCATCCGCACGCATGCTATGTTAGTATACATACGCTCGGATACGTTGTCAACAAGTTTTTTATTCTTCGTTCTTAAGGTAAAATCCTTTTGCAGATCTTGTCATGCCGGTAGTTTCATCGATTACGAGAAGATTGCAAAATTCCTGTCTTCCCTCAAACACAAAATCATATGTATCGGCCAAAAAAACTTCAGATTCTTTATCATAATATATATGAAAAGGAACTTTGTCCACTTCCAAATATAAATTATCAGATGTCCGCACAGCTTCATTGTTTTTTATAACAAATGTTCCGCCCTCCAAAGCATCCCATTCTTCTATTCCGACGGTATTAAAATATTCTTCGTAGTTTGAATAGTCAAACTCACATTCACCGTCAAGAATCATAACGCAAGTGGCTGCATCAATATTAGAGAGAATTTGAAAGTATTCCGTCATATCCTTTGCATTTTCCAAAGAATAGAAAAGTTTCTCTTTTTGATACCAAGCAAAATCCTCATCCCAGTCGGCATACTTTTTCTCGCCCCTGTGATCCTCGAGATTCATATTAACCGACATATATTTTCCCATAAATGAGGAAAGCTTCGCTGCGCCAAAGGAGTTTAAATGATATTCATCAAGATAATCCTCATCAAATGCAAGGCCTATTCCCGATGCATAAGCGTCAAAATCCAGGAATGAAATGCCGTTTTCCGAGCAGTAAGCGGATATCGCGTTTGAAGTCATCTTATCTTCTTCGCTAAAATGCATGGGAATCGCCATAACAATCAGTCGGAAGTTTTCTTTTGCCGACAGCTCCTGCATGTCCTTAAGCCAATTTACGGTCTCCTCATCGAGTTCTGAGCAGGCTGTCACTTCATCGATTCCTTCTTCTTTGTACATAGGAGTACTTTTCCAATAAAGTTCCTCCCCCTTCATATATGAATTAACCGGATTTTTGACAAAATCGCCTTTTTTAAGTTCCCTGTATCTTGAATGAACTACCGGCCACTTGAAAAAGTAATCAAAAAACTGTTCTTTATCCGCATCCATTTTGATTAGATCCGCCGACTCTTTAGACATACCCATTGACATTAAGTTACGATATATATTACCCTCTACCTCCATCTTCCCGGTAATAAGGCCGTATATATCCACCATAACCACCTTAGGGTTCTGTTTCTTTAAAAGATACTTTAGCTGATAATACGAAGAATATCTGTCTGCGCCGGAAACTGCCATGTCAAAAGAAGCAATACCATATTCATCCCACAGAACCTCCGGAAGAACTCCGCAATAAACATGTGAACTTCCAAGAAAAACCACATCTATGCTGTTCTTTGGTGTGTTCTTAAGCTGTTCCATTGATGATACATAATCTTCACCCGTATCTTTCCAGGACAGGGTTCTGAAGGTCAAAAGAATGCAGCCTGTAAGCACTATTGAAAACACAACTGCACCAATCAGTCTTTTAAGTTTCATAATTGCCCCCTTCCTAGAAATCGAAATAAATGAACTTACCGGAATCAAAGTTAATTCCGTATTCACCGTAAACAAGAACTATAAGAACCAGTACAATAACAGCAATCCATCTAAACGGCACATTCTCTTTAAGCAGCAGCTCGCCGGGTGTTTTCTTTGTCTTATATTGTGCGATATCCACAAGCAAAAGAACAGCAATCGCAATCATAAGAATCCAAGTTTCGGTTCTGTCCAGTCCAAATTTAAAGAGACTTTCGTTATACAAAACCCAAGGATTGAATCTTGTAATCATTCTTCTTATATAAAGGAAAGCTTGGGAGACGCTTTCAGCCCTGAAAAATATCCAGGCAAAAGAAACAAAAAGGAATGTTCTGATTTTAGCCGCCAGATGATATCCAAAAGTATCCTTATTTATTTTAAGTGCGGCCCTTATGTTTCCAAAGGTGTTTTTAAGCAAATCCTCCACAATCTGATAAAGACCGTGAAGTCCGCCCCATAAAACATAAGTCCAACTGGCGCCGTGCCACAATCCGCTTACCAAAAATGTAATCAAAAGATTTCTGTACTTCTTTGCCTTAGAGCATCTGTTTCCGCCAAGCGGAATATATACATAGTCCTTAAACCAGGTACTCAGTGATATATGCCAACGATGCCAGAATTCTGCAATACTTTCCGCGAAATAAGGTGTATCGAAGTTCTTCATAAGCTCAACACCAAGAACCTTGGCCGCACCGATGGCGATTGCGGAATATCCGCCGAAATCACAATAAATCTGAATGGCAAAAGCAATTGCACCAAGAACGGTTTCTATTGTTCCGAGCTTATAAGTGTTGGCAAATACACCGTCAACAAACAAGGCAATTCGGTCCGCGATTACCATCTTCAAAAAAAGCCCCCATACCATATCGCACAGCCCCGATACCACATCGTTGTAGGAAGCTTTTCTTATAAAGGACATATCTTTAATCTGCGGAAGTAGATTTTTTGCTCTTTCAACGGGGCCTGCTACCAATTGAGGGAAAAAGCTTACGAACAGAGCATATGTAACAAAATTCTTTTCGCTCTTTAAATCCCCCCTGTAAACATCAATAGCATAACCTACAGCCTGGAAAGTATAGAAAGAGATACCGACAGGCAAAAGAAGGCTGAAGGGATTCTTTATTGCATCCCCGCCAAACAGTTTCACAAAGAAGCTTATATTCATAAGGAAGAATTCAAAATACTTGAAAAAGAAAAGAATTCCGAAATTAATAACTAAATTTCCTATCAAAAATCCTTTTTTAGCACTTTTCGAATCAGTCCTATTCATTAGAAGAGCTGCACCGTAAGTCACAACCGTGGAAATTAAAATCAATATCGCATATGCCGCATTCCAACACATGTAAAAAAAGTAACTTGTAATAAGCAGCCACACTTTTCCGGCTTTTTTAGGAATAAGATAATACAAAAGAACAACTATCGGGAAAAACAGTAAAAATTCAATAGAGTTAAAGAGCATAACACTTCTCCGATGGGATATATATTTAAAGTCAGTTAATTATATATTATTTGGAATTAGAAATAAACACCAAAAACCCTCGTGAAACAAAGATTTCTTTGTCCCTTTTTTTATTGACGAAGAAAAACACTGGGAATACAATTTAGTCGCGATATTATTGTTATGTAGATTATTATGAGGTTTTTATATGTATGTAGTATTTTTTCTGTTTTGGCTTATGTTAAACGGCCATGTTACATTGGAAATAGTTCTCGTAGGTCTTTTTTTAAGCGGTCTTCTCTATCTTTTCGTATGGAAGTTCATGGGATATTCTCCAAAAAAAGAATTCAAAATATTATGTCGGCTTCCAAAAATCATTATTTATTTTCTTTTCCTTATTAAAGAGATAATAGTTTCTTCTTTCCAGACCATTCACTTTATTTGGTCACCAAGTGAAGAAGTCGAGCCGAAACTGGTAAGTTTTAAGACAAAACTTAAATCAAAAGCCGGCAAAACAGCTCTTGGTAATTCAATAACGCTTACTCCCGGTACAATTACCGTTGCCATAAAAGATGATATGCTTCTTGTTCACGCCCTGGATTCATCTTTCTCCGTCAATCTTGAAGGCAGTGAAATGGAAGAGAAATTACTGAAAATAGAAGGAGGAAAAGAAAATGTCCGATAGTGTTATGACAGCATACTCTATGCTTTATACCGGAGCCCTTATCGTAATTGGAATTATTCTTTTGCTCTGCCTTGTTCGTGCCGCTATAGGTCCACGAATCGCCGACCGTCTTATTTCCATAAATATGATGAGTACTGCCGTTGTTATAATCATCATTATCTTGGCGTTCCTTATGAATGAAGGCTATCTCACCGATGTGGCAATGATTTATACCATGTTGTCTTTCCTGGCCGTAGTACTTTTAACAAAGATTTATGTCGGAGTTTATCGCGGCAAGAGGCATATTAATAAGAAGGAGGCCAAAGAAAATGAATAATTACTTCGAATGGGTTCGTTTCGGTTTTTCCGCCCTTTTCACTCTTTTAGGCCTGTTTGTTCTTCTTTCGGGAGTAATTGGTCTGTTCAGATTCAAATACTCCTTAAGCCGTGTTCACGCCGGTGCACTTTTCGACACCGTCGGTATTCTTTTCATGTCTTTAGGTGTTATCGTGGCTTTGGGCTTTACACTTACAAGTTTTAAAATTCTTGTCGTTATAGCTTTTTTATGGCTTACAAGCCCGGTATGTTCCCATTTAATAGGGAATCTTGAAACCACTATAGATGACAATATCGATGAACACCTGGAAGTATTGGATAAGGATATTGTTAAACAGATTAAGGAGGGTAAATAATGCAACTTTTAAGTATTATTCTTCTTATTTTTATAATAATCTGTGCAATCACGGTTGCTTTCTCCAAAAACCTGTTAACAGCTGTAGTGGTTTTTATGAGCCAAAGCCTTGCCATGAGTATCATCTGGATTTTGCTTGAATCACCGGATTTGGCCATAACAGAGGCCGCAGTCGGTGCAGGCATCGATTCGCTTCTTTTACTTGTAACTCTTAAGAAAATTCATGCAATCGATCATACAAAGAAGGAGGACAACAACAATGGCGAAGAAGATTAGTAATAACTGGTGGTCACGTTTCACGGACTGGCTTGATATCGGTTCCGGAAAGCTCGATGACTCCATGATGTCCTCATTTGACGACGAAACTTCTCCCTCAAGTTCAAGCGTTGAACTTCAAAAGGATGCGCTTCGTCACGAAAAAGATATAGACGATATCAGAAATAATATTTTAGAGCACGAGCAATCGGTATATGACAGTCTCCATACCGGATTTACATCCAAAGGAGCAAAACATGCCCGTCGCTTTTATATGCTTGCCGCCATGGCCTTCTGCATCGGAATCATTGCTCTTTTGTTAAATACGGTTGAATACCTTCCGGAATTTGGTAATCCTGACAATCCGGTAAACAACGAAGTGTCAGAGCGTTACATCGAGAAGGGAATGGAAGAAACCGGAGCCGTTAATATTGTAGCCGGAATGATTCTCGACTACAGAGCTTTTGATACTCTGGGCGAAAGTAATGTTTTATTTGTAGCCGCCTGTGCGGTTCTTATTCTTCTCAGAATATCAGTGGAAAAAGAAGGTGATGCTGCCGTTCAGCTTGAAATGGAAGCCGACGACCGCATGTATGAACCCAAGGACGACATTATTCTTCAAACTACAGCAACCATTCTTGTTCCCTTAACACTTTTATTTGGTATGTACATTATTATGAATGGTCACATTTCACCCGGCGGCGGCTTCTCAGGAGGTGCTGTTATGGGTGCTGCCCTGATTTTATACCTAAACGCCTTTGGTTTTGAAAAAACAGAACGTTTCTTCACCTTTAAGACCTTTAAGGCTGTATCGGTATGTGCCCTTTCATTTTATGCTGTTTCAAAAGCATACAGTTTCTTTACCGGTGCCAACCATTTACATTCCATTATAAGCCCCGGAACTCCCGGCAAACTGTTTTCCGCCGGACTTATTCCGTACCTTAATTTGGCGGTAGGTTTGGTTGTTTGCTGTACCATGTATGCTTTCTATACACTGTTCAGAAAGGGGGATATGTAAATGCTTTCCATGTTGGGTAATTACGAAGAAATCGCCGCTATGATTCTATTCGGTATCGGTTTCACCGTCCTTTTGCTTGATAAAAATATGATAAAGAAAATTATCGGCTTCTCCATGACGGACAGTGCAGTATATCTTTTTCTTGCCGCCAAAGGATTTATTCGCGGGCGAAAAGCTCCTATTGTTGTTGACGGAGTAACCGAAATGGGTGCTTATATTATCCCCATTCCCGCAGGCCTTGTTCTTACCGGTATTGTGGTAAGCGTTGCCTGCTCTGCGGTTATGCTGGCCCTTACAGTCCGCCTTTATCGAAGATATCACACACTTGATATAGACAAGATTACAAGACTCGCCCGGAAGGAGGAAAAATAGCGATGGAACTTTGGAAATCCATACCCTTTGTCTGCATCCTTCTTCCTTTGGGTTCTGCTGCCGCCACCAGCGTTTTAAAAGGTAAAATTGCCAAACGCTGGACCGGATTTGTTCTTTTTGCCGTATCGGTATTAAGTGCAGTATTTGAAGTATTAATGCGTTTTTACGGTCAGTCCTATACCTATATGATGGGGCATTATCCGGCACCATGGGGTAACGAAATTCGAGCCGGAGAACTGGAAGCAGTAACCGCAGGCTTTTTTGCATTTATTATGTTTCTTTCCTATATAGGCGGTATAAAGAAGCTTAAAGAGCATGTACTTAGCGACAAGCACAATCTCTACTGTGTTCTCATGCTTTTGCTTGACTCAGCCCTTATGGCACAGGTTTATACCAATGATATCTTTACTGCTTATGTATTTGTGGAAATAATGACTATCGCTGCCGCCGCACTTATTGCAGCACGCACAAGAGGCCGCACACTGGTTGCCGCAACAAGATATATGATTATGAACCTGATAGGATCTTCGCTTTTCCTAATGGGAATAATAATTCTTTATGATTTGACCGGTCACCTTCTTATGAGTAATATGCACGAAGCAATTGACACCCTTGCAAAAACCGGTCAATACAAGGAACCCCTTACGGTTGTTATTGCCCTTATTACCATCGGCCTTGCCATTAAGAGCGGACTTTTCCCCTTCCACAAATGGATTCCTGATGCATACGGATATTCCACTCCCGCTTCTCAGGCAGTTCTTTCTTCTCTGGTAAGTAAAGGATACATTTTCCTGTTAATTAAAATCATTTACAGGGTAATCGGTCTTGATTTGTATAAAGAAACAGGTATCCACAATGTGCTCTTTGTTTTCGGTCTTGTAGGTATGCTTATGGGCTCCTTCTCAGCCATTAAGCAAAATGATATTCGTCGAATGACGGCCTACTCGTCGGTAGCGCAAATCGGATATGTGTTTATGGGAATAGGTCTTGGCACCCAGTTTGGTATGATGGCAGCTATGTTTCATATCTTCTCCCATGCGGTATGTAAGGCTATGCTGTTCCTGGCTGCAGGAGCTCTTGTGGATGCTTCCGATCATCACGACGAATTCAAGTATTTACGTGGTAGCGGATACCGTGCACCTCTTGCCGGAATTGCCTTCAGCATAGGCGCTCTCAGCATGGTAGGTTTTCCGTTCCTGGGCGGTTTTTCAAGCAAATTGAATTTTGCGCTTGCGGGTCTTGAATATGGTGGTATTCACGCCGTCCTTGTAGTAGTTGTCCTGATGGCTTCCACTGCCCTTAATACGGTTTATTTCTTAAAGACCGTTATTACTTTATACAGAATCACCGACCATGCCTATGAAATCCCGGTCAAAAAGCCCGAGTTTCTCTTCAGAGTCTCACTTATTCTTTTTGCCCTGTTGAATATAGGTCTTGGTGTCATGTCACAATATTTCATAAATGCCATCAATCGTGGCATTATTATGTTTGGTTAGGAGGCTTGCAATGAACTTATTATTACTCATACCGATACTGCTGCCCCTTGCCGGCGGAATTTGCTCAATTTCATTAAAGCCCTTGGCAAAAGAAAAAGCCCGCACTGCTTTTGTTCTTACCATGCTTATAGCAAGTGCCTGCTCATTGCTTCCGGTTCTTTTAAACCCGGAGCTTTCCCTTAAGCTCTTTACATTATCGGACAGCCTGCCGGTCGTTTTAAAAAATGACCCCGTAGGAAAATTCTTTGCGGTACTGATTGCGGTAGTATGGACCCTCGCCGGTGCATATTCTTTTGAATATATGGCTCATGAAGGGCATTTAAACAGATTTTACTGCTTCTATCTGTGTACAATGGGCGTTCTTTTTGCCCTATGCTTTTCGGCAACCATTATTACATATTACATGTTCTATGAAATGATGAGTCTTATGTCCGTGCCTTTGGTAATGCATACCATGAAAAAGGATGCCGTGGCCGCAGGTGTTAAATTCCTTATTTACTCAGTTGTGGGCGCATCCTTGGTTCTTCTTGGTATATTCCTAATATCTCCTTATGTAAGCGGCTTTGCTTTCTCATCCGAAGGAGTGTTAAATTATACCGTAATAAACGGGCACGAAACCAGAGTACTTATCGCATGCTTGCTCATGCTTGTAGGTTTTGGTACAAAAGCAGGTATGTTCCCTCTTCACGGTTGGCTCCCTACAGCCCATCCCGCTGCGCCATCTCCGGCATCAGCGGTTCTCTCGGGTATTATTACAAAAACCGGTGTACTTGGCGTTATCCGCGTTGTTTTCTTCTTTATCGGAGCAGGATTTATTCGCGGAACCTGGGTGCAGTACACGTTTATCTGCCTTACTCTTTTCACTGTTTTAATGGGTTCCCTTTTGGCCTTTCGTGAAAAAGTGCTTAAGAAACGACTTGCTTATTCATCCGTTTCTCAGGTCAGTTATGTACTGTTTGGAATTGCAACTCTTACACCTTTTGGTCTGATAGGAGCTTTTTTACATATAATTGCTCACTCGCTTATTAAAGATACTTTATTTATGTCGGCAGGTGCCATTATTGAAAAGACCGGAAAAACAAAAGTTTTTGAACTTCGTGGTATCGGAAAACAGATGCCCATTGTTATGTGGTGTTTCACCCTTACAAGCGTAGGGCTTATCGGCATCCCGCCCTGCCTTGGTTTTGTTTCAAAATGGTATCTGGCCCAGGGTGCTCTCGACATGAACAGTATTTCCACTGTATTTAATTACCTTGGCCCCGCCATTTTGCTGATATCCGCCCTTCTTACCGCAGGATATCTGCTTCCCATAAGCATAAAGGGGTTTTTCCCCGGAACATCGAATTCAGAAAACGAAAGTTCAGGCGAAAACGAATTTCCAAACTGCGAACCTACATATGTGATGCTTGTTCCCATGATTATACTTACAGCCTTGTCTATTTTAATCGGAATGTTCCCCGGTCAGATAATTGGCTTTATTTCAAATTTCATGATAGGACGTTGATAGAAAATGCATATTTGTATAGCTATATTACTTCCTTTAATAGGTGGAGCACTGCTTCCCCTGTTTAAATTTAAAACTCTTCGTTCCCGCGGAATCTATGTCGAAGCAATAGTAATTCTTACAAGCCTTTTAATCGGATATATGCTCCTTAACAGAACCGATACGATTTACAACCTCTATACCATAATGGACGGCTTGACAATCTGCTTTAGGATAGACGGCATGAGTTCCATATTCTTGGGGCTGGTGGCTTTTCTTTGGCCCCTCGCCTCTCTTTACGGCTTTGAATATATGACTCATGAGGAAAGACCCAATTCTTTCTTTGCTTTCTATACTATGACCTACGGCATCACGATTGCCGTTGCCACAGCAGCAAATCTGTTTACACTCAATATGTTTATTGAGTGCTTAACACTTATTACTCTTCCTTTGGTTACTCATAAACAGGACGCGGCAAGTATTCGTGCCGGAAGAAAATATGTATATTATTCCATTTCCGGTGCAGCCATGGCTTTTACTTCAATGGTATTCATTATTTTCTACTCGGATACCACTGAATTTGTTCTCGGTGGTGTGTTAAATCCTTCGCTTATAAGCGGAAACGAAAACCTACTCAGATGGGCATACGTTCTTGCATTTATCGGATTCGGTACAAAAGCTGCCGTGCTTCCAATGAGCAAGTGGCTTCCTACAGCCTCGGTGGCACCAACTCCCGTTACTGCTCTTCTCCATGCTGTTGCGGTGGTTAATACCGGTGCTTTTGCCGTTATTCGCGTAACCTATTATTCCTTCGGATGTGATTTTTTAAGAGGCTCGCTTCAGCACTATGTTGTTTTAACACTTGCCTGCGCAACCATTCTTTACGGTTCATCCATGTCGGTAAAAGAGCAGCATTTTAAAAGACGACTGGCCTATTCCACTATTTCAAACTTAAGCTATATGCTTATGGGTGCTGCACTTATGACTCCCGCCGGAATGGTAGGCGGATTAAGCCATCTGGTTTTCCACGGTGTAATGAAGATAATGCTCTTTTACTGTGCCGGTGCGGTTCTTGTAAAAACCGGAAAAGAATATGTGCAGGATCTTCGCGGAATGGGCAAAATAATGCCTTACACCTGCGCCATTTTCACCGTCGGTGCCATAGCAATGGTAGGTATTCCTCCCTTCTGCGGCTTTGTATCAAAATGGAATCTTTTAACTGCCGCAGCGCAGTGTAATTCCTTTATTGCAGGCATTGCAATTACTACTTTGATTATTTCGGCAATACTTACCGCCATTTATCTTTTCTCAGTAGTGATTGCCATGTATTTCAGGCCTTTAAATGCCGAAATGGCAGATCTTGAAGGTCTCAAAAAAGACCCTTCCTGGATGATGAAGCTGCCCTTCGCCATACTGGTTATTACTATCGCAGTTCTTGGAATGTACTCAGCTCCTTTGATTACATATCTTAAGGATATAGCACTTGGATTTATCTTTTAGTCATTAGTTTATTTTTAAGAGGTACTACAATGTTATTACCAATTCTTTCTTTTGGTCCTATGTTAATGGCCATTATAAGCTTTATAGTGGGGCGCTACTCAAAGAAAACAAGAAATATACTGGTTATCTCCACCACAGTTGCTGCCTTTGTGGGCTGCCTGTTTTTGTGGCCCATAAATACCACCTTTACAATAAAAGATTTCTGTGGAGTCGGCCTTAGTATGGGAGTTGACGGTTTCAGAAGCTTATATGCCCTTATTGCTTCCTTTATGTGGATGATGACAGCTTTATTTTCTCCCGAATATTTTGCTCATTACCACAACAGAAACAGATATTATTTCTTTTATCTGATGACTCTAGGTGCAACCTTAGGCGTTTTCTTATCAGATGATTTGTTTACCACACTGATATTCTTTGAAATAATGTCTCTTACAAGTTATACCTGGGTAGCTCACGAAGAGAATCCTCGTGCCATGAAGGCTGCCGGCACCTATCTTACGGTTGCCGTTATTGGCGGTATGACAACGCTTATGGGACTCTTTATGCTATATAACGAGCTGGGAACTCTTTCTTTTGCCGGATTGTCCGCTGTACTGAAAGAAGGAAATCCTTCAACAACCATCGTAGTTGCTGCCTGGCTTACGCTGTTTGGCTTTGCCGCAAAAGCAGGTCTTTTCCCTCTTCACATCTGGCTTCCTCAGGCCCATCCCGTTGCGCCCGCTCCCGCTTCCGCACTACTCTCGGGTATCCTTACAAAAAGCGGTGTATTCGGATTGCTGGTAGTTACCACCCGAATCATTCCCGCAAATAAAGGCTTTGCCAATGCATTGCTTGTCTTTGCCGTGATTACAATGTTTACAGGTGCGCTGCTTGCGCTCTTTTCCGTAGATTTAAAACGCACTCTTGCATGTTCTTCCATGAGTCAGATTGGATTTATTACCGTGGGCATTTCATTTATGATGCTTCTCGACGAAGAAGGCTCTCTTGCGGCTTACGGTTCAATTCTTCACATGGTAAACCACTCACTTATCAAATTGTGCCTCTTTATGTGCGCCGGTGTGGTTTATATGAACCTTCATAAACTTAATTTAAATGACATCAAAGGATTTGGTCGAAACAAGCCCGTGCTTCATATCGCATTTTTGCTCGGTGCTCTTTCAATAGGCTGTATTCCTCCCATAGGAAGCGGTTATAACAGCAAAAGCCTTATTCATGAAGGAATTCTTGAATACATAGAACTTTTAAAAGAATCCGGTCAAGGCTATGGAATATACAAATTTATTGAGATTCTTTTCTTAATAAGCGGTGGACTTACAATAGCCTATATGACCAAGCTTTATATTTGCCTTTTCTTTGATAAGGCAAAAGAAACCACTACTCATGGCAATAGAAAGTACATAAATGTGCTCTCATCCGCAGCCATACTAACAAGCGCTGTTATCCTTCCCGCGCTGGGTCTTCTCGGTAAGGCACTCATGACCCCTTTGGCGGAGCGTTCCATGAGCTTTCTCAATCTTGAAATATTAGAACATGAAATTCATTATTTCTCGACAGAAAACCTAATCGGTGCCGCAGAAAGCATAGCCATAGGTCTTCTGATTTATATTCTTATCGTAAGACCACTTATGACAAGAAAAACCGAAGAAGGCCTGGTGTATTTGGATTTATGGCCCTCATGGCTTGATTTTGAAAAGATTGTTTATACAAACAAATTTGTTATGACTGCTGTTCCCACCGTTATAACCGCTTTGGTTCGTTTCATTGGTGAATTACCGGAAACAATCGTATATACACTCAAAAAGACTGTATTTAAAAAGCTTAGTCATAAAAAAGCAATCCCTGTCGGCAACCGCTTCACTTATGGTTTTGGTTTATTCTTAAATTCCATAGCATCCGGAATTAATAAGGCAAGCCGAGGTCGTACTCACCTTAGAACCGACAACGAATTTGTTCTCGCTGCGGTTTCTAAGGAACTCATTAACGGTACAAACCTGATTGGTCGAAGCGTGTCCTTTGGGCTTCTGCTTCTTTGTGCCGGCTTATATGCAACCTGCATTTATCTTCTTTTCTTTAGATAATACACAGATTAACCTATTAACATTAAGACCGCCGGTTTAGATTTTTTCTCAATGTTGCAAACATTGTATCTATATTGGCGGTCATTTATTTTATAGTTTCTTAACTTGTTTTTTTACCATGGTTACTAATATAATTGTTGATAATAAATGCTTTATACGCACCTTGGCCTTTAAGCTCCGGTGATTAAATAGTATGTGAGGTATATATGTCCGAAGATTACGAATCAATTTGTTTTATGTGCATGCGCCCGGAAAGCAAATGCAACGGAATGATTAAAATGGCAGCAAATATGTGCGTGTGCACGGATTGTCTCCAGAAAACCCTGGATACCGCTCAAAATATGGAATTTGATCCTTCAATGTTCAGCGGAATGCCTAACCCTTTTATGAATCCCATGATGTTTAATATGGGAAATCCTTCAAATGCAGATGATTCAGCCGATGCTGAAGAAAAGGTCTCCAACGAAGAAGCTGATTCCGACTGTATTGAGGAAACCGAGTCAGATAATAACGAAGGCAGTAAGACAGCAAATTCTTCAGCCAAAGACTCTTCCGGCAGTAAGAATAGCGAAGAAGGTTCCAATTCGGATGATGACAGCAGTGATGAGCCAAAACGTCGCGTTAACGGCTATCCCAACGTAAGCTTTATCAATATTAACGATCTTCTTGGCGGCATGCCCGGAAGGCAGGCTCCCAAGAAAAAGAAAAAGCCCTTAAAGCCCATCGACTTAAAAGAAATTCCTGCTCCTCATGAAATCAAGAAGAAGCTTGATGACTATGTTATCGGTCAGGAACAGGCCAAAAAGATTATTTCCGTAGCGGTATACAACCACTATAAGCGTGTTGCTACCGGCACAATGGATGAAATTGAAATCGAGAAATCAAATATATTAATGATTGGACCTACCGGTTCCGGTAAAACCTTTTTGGTAAAGACTCTTGCCAAACTTTTAGATGTGCCTTTGGCCATCGCAGATGCCACCTCATTAACTGAAGCCGGTTATATCGGGGATGATATCGAGAGCGTTGTATCAAAGCTTCTTGCTGCTGCCGACAATGATGTGGAAAGAGCAGAGCGCGGAATTATCTTTATCGATGAAATCGATAAGATTGCCCGTAAAAAACAGCAGACCTCCAGAGACGTAAGCGGCGAATCCGTTCAGCAGGGTATGCTTAAGCTTCTTGAAGGCTCTACTATTGAGGTCCCTATTGGAGCTAATTCAAAAAATGCCATGGTTCCTTTGGCTACAGTTAATACAAGAAATATTCTCTTTATCTGCGGAGGCGCATTCCCTGATTTGGATGAAATAATAAAACAGCGTTTAAATAAACAGACTTCTATCGGTTATACCGCTGATTTAAAGGATAAATGGGATAAAGAAAAGAATATTCTCTCTAAGGTTAGCGTAGAGGACATCAAAAAGTTCGGAATGATTCCCGAATTTGTTGGTCGTCTGCCTATCATTTGCACCCTTGAAGGCCTTGGCAAGGAAATGCTTGTTCAAATCCTTAAGGAGCCTAAAAATGCTATCTTAAAACAGTATCAGAAGCTCTTAAGCCTCGACGAAGTTAATCTTAAATTCACCGACGAAGCACTGGAAGCCATTGCCGAAAAGGCTATGGAAAGAGACACCGGAGCAAGAGCATTGCGTGCCATTATAGAAGAATTCATGCTTGATATTATGTATGAAATTCCTAAAGACAAAAATATCGGAACCGTTACTATAACCCGTGAATACATAGAAGGTAAAGGTGGACCGGTTGTTGAGATGCGCACTGTAACACCTATGATCGATGTAAAACCCGAATAACTGATTTTTACTTTAAAAAAGGCGCTTTAGAGATTAATCACTCTAAAGCGCCTTTATTTACTGTTTACAATTTATGCCGTTATATTACTCTTTATATGTTATCCTTCTTTTGAAGTTAGTGTTACTTCAACATCCATTTCAGTATAGCCGTCCGCTCCGGCTCTCATAATTGTTACGGTTATGGTATCACCGCTCTTGTAATACTCAAGTATTTCCTGAAGCTGAGCTATTTCTTTAACTGTTTGACCTTCTACTTTAGTAATAACATCACCTTTAATAAGTCCTGCCGCCTCAGCTGCAGAGCGCTGATATACGCTTGTAATATATATTCCCTCGGGAATTCCGTAAGCCTGAACGGTGTTGGCATCAACCGTAGCTCCTTTAATTCCCATATAACCTCTGTTGTCGGAATCAACCTTTGTTGTCTGTTCACGATTCATAAAGGTTTCTATTGTTTCACGGACATCGCTTATAGGAATTGCGTATCCCATACCTTCGATGGTTGTTCCTCCAAGCTTGTTCGAGTTAATACCGATAACCTGGCCTTGAATATTTAAAAGGGCACCACCGGAATTGCCGGGATTGATGGCTGCATTGGTCTGAATAAGTGAGTTCCAAGTGTTTTCCATATTAATATCTCTGTTAAGAGCAGAAATAACACCGGTAGTAACCGACTGACCATAACCAAGTGCATTACCTATTGCTATAGCAGGTTCACCAATCTTGAGCGCATCAGAATCGCCTAATTCAGCCACTTTTATAGCATTCATGGTTTCGGGAGTCAGGTTGCTCTTTAATACACCCAGAACCGCAATATCTATTGATTGATCGTATCCTTTAACATATGCCGCTGCTTTCGACTCATCAACGAACTGTGCGGTTAACTGAACATTGTTTTCAATAACATGATAGTTGGTAACAACAATATATTCGCTATCTTTCTCACCTACAATAAAGCCCGATCCGCTGGCTTCATACTCTTCGGTATATGTTCTTCCCCAATAGTTATAAGTCTGTGTATAAAGATTGGTTATCGATACCATTGAGGGCATTACTTTATCTACTACTTCCGTAACATCCGTCACGATTGTTGAAACCGTCTGGTTATTAACAACGGTCGTTCCGGTTGTATTGCTGTTCTGATTGCCCATATCAAGTTTGAGCTGATCTATTTCCTTTTGCAATGCGTCATAATCGGCATTTGTAACCGTCGATGTACCAACATAATTCTCAGTTAGTTTATTTACTGCAAAAAAGCCGAGGGCTGCAGTTATTCCAAAGCAAAGCCCCACACAAAGAGCTACTAAAAATTTTGTTCCCCCGGATGCCTTCTTTTCCTTTTTGGGTTGGGTAGCGTATGCATTCATATTCTGTGCCGCATTGGAACCAATCGGTTGATTTATATTACCGGTTGTGGCAGCCTGCGATGAATAAAATCCGGATTGGTAAGCTCTGTTTTGGCCGTCAGCCCTTTGTCCCTGCGGCTGAGGATTTACCTGTCCGCCTATTATCTGTCTTTGCTGGTAGTAAGGATTCTGCCCGGGAGCATATCCTCCCTGACCTGCATTGATATTGTTGTAATTGTTGTCTCTGTTAAAATTTCCGTCCATAGTGTTGTCTCCCTTCAAATAACGTGGAGTCAATGGCTCCAACTAACTACGAACAAATTCTATTTTTTGTTTGTGACCGCTTTGTGTTTAAATAGTTATATAAATGTGAAGCAATTATTAAAAAAATGGATCACAAAATATATATTTTAATTCTCGTCATTGGTTTCTTCGGCTTTGTCCTTTGATACGGTGCCGCTCATTTTCTTTCCGACTCGGTTTGAAATCATTTTAAGTTCCTCAGCACTGCGTCCGTATCCCTGTCTTGCATCTATCGAAGCCCTGTCTCTTAAAAGCTCATCATAATTCCAATACTCACGATTTGAAGTACACCGTAATATTGTTCTTTTCGAAAGACTTCTGTAACGGCGTCCCTTTCTGAATCCAAGATATTTGAAGCCGCTTTGAACCACATAAGGAATAATTTCAAGTGTTCTTCCGTTTCCGTTTAAATGCTTTATGGTCTTTTTAACCATCTTAATGCCTTCATCATTAACTGCCAGTCCTTCAAACACTTCAGGATGTTTGGCGTGAGAAACACCGTTGTCAAAATATCTCATATATTGCTGCTTGCAGGTATAATTATGAGAATGAATTACCTCAGCTTCCGACACATATGCAATTTTATATCCGGCATGTATTGCCTTGGCCGCATATAACATATCTTCATTAAAAATAGTATGGTTCAAGAAACCACCCAATTCTTCGAAAATGTCTCTTCTGTACATGGCGCATACATTGGAACAGTAATATGCCTTTATGCCAAGAGTCTCCACATCAGCTTCACTGTGTATTGCAGCCTCACGTGGATAGCTAAATGATCTTGTGTATCTCTCAGCCTCGTTGGAATCGGGTCTTGCCACCTGCCTTGCATATGCTACTGCTATTGTAGGATCCTTTTTAAATGCTTTTAAGAGTTTATCGGCCAAATCTTCATCAACAGGCATAGCATCCTGTGTCATCATTAAAAAATAATCCGTATTTGAGCGTTTAACCGATTCATTTCTTGTGCGGCCGTGATCGAATTCACTCTTAAATATATGTCGAATATCAAGATTTTTGTAATCGGTAGCAAATGTAGTCGCAAATATCAATCTGTCATAATATTTCTGCTCGGTGTTGGTAATAATAATCTTTTCTGGTCTAACCGTTTGACTATCCATTTTCTTTACCATTTCCAGAAATTCTTTATCGGGATTATATGTAGGGATGATTAAATCGTAACTCATAAAGCTTTCTTTTCCATTCTCTATATACTAATCAAGGAAGGGCATAATGCCCTTCCCGATTTTCGAATCATACTATTTACTGTTTACTGAAGAAAAGGACTTGTATCCTTGTTAATCTGAATACTGTAATTTGATACGTTATCAGAAGGAATATAATTCTTTTCTTCAAAGAGGAACTCATGAAGCCATACAACATTGCTTTCAAGATCGAGAGGAATTACGCAGCTTCCTTTAGATCCGATTGTACCTGTTGTGATCATTGTTTCTTCAGGGAAACCACCTTCATCAACTACATTGTACTGGGTAACCTCAGTTAACAGTTCAAGAATTTCAGAAAGATCGAGTGAAGTATAAACTTCACTAAAGACATTATTACAAATCTTTGTCAAATCAGTGATAGATGCTGTCTTTGCCACATCAAGTGTAGCCTGTAAAACTTCCCTCTGACGCTCTGTTCTCTTAAAGTCGTTGCCTGCGGTATATCTGATACGACAGTAGGCGGTAGCCTGAAGACCGTCAAGAAGCTGATAACCGGTTTCCGTAACAGGAGTATAAGACCCTCCCATGCTTTCCACCATTGAGATTTGATAGTTATTAATATGTTTGATTTCTTCAGCGTCTACATCAATATAAACACCGCCCAAAGCATCTATGACGTCTCTAAGACCTTCAAAACCTATTGTGATAAAATCTGTAATATCCATATCAAGATTCGAGTTAAGCATCATGATTGCCTGTTCGGCGCCACCATATGCGTAACTTGCATTACATTTACCAAAAGATTCCGACGAGCCCATCTGATTAAGATAAGTATCACGATACACAGAAACCAATTTTACTTCCTTGTTGGCAAGATTAATTGACGCAATCATAATCGTGTCTGTTCTTGTTTTTTGAGTAAGAGCACCTGTACGTGAGTCTACACCAAAGAGAGCAATGTTTCTGTAGCCTTTCATGGTCTCATTGTTCTTAACATTTTCGTTCATTTTTACGGTGATGTCTTCTTCCTTAATGGTAACCTTCTGTACACCGGTTTTCTTACCATCCGAGCCAGTACCGCCTGTCGCTTTGAGTACCAGCCATAAGCCCACAATAAGTACCGCAAGCACTGCAAGTTCTACTACAAAAAGAATCATTTTTCCGGCTTTGTTGCCGCCTTTCTTTTTTCCTGTAGCCATATATCCTCCAAAAAAGTAGCCTAATAGGCATTTTTATTAATAAATCCCACAAATAATGTGCGGAACATTATCCTAATATCAAGCCAAAGTGACCAGTTTTCAATATAATACAAATCATATTCAATACGCTTGTAAATAGATGTATCGCCTCTGAATCCATTCACCTGAGCCCAACCGGTTAAGCCCGGACGA
Organism: Lachnospiraceae bacterium; assembly: GCA_024403485.1. Classification (GTDB taxonomy): domain Bacteria; phylum Bacillota; class Clostridia; order Lachnospirales; family Lachnospiraceae; genus UBA1258. Next base: position 69,200 of record JAKSRT010000002.1, on the reverse strand, counting down.
ACCTGGTGCTTAATCATGTATCGCGGAATTTCTTCTCTAAACTGCTCGACAAATTGGGGTCTTTCAGGTCTTGGTCCAACCACGCTCATATCGCCTTTTAATATATTAAATAACTGTGGAAGCTCATCCAAACTGGTTTTTCGAAGCACTGCTCCGACTTTTGTTACACGCGGATCGTCCTTTGTGGTCCAGCCCTTCTTTTCTTCCTTTTCAGTCTGCATTCTCATAGATCTAAACTTATACATATTAAATGTATTATTGTGATGTCCCACTCTTTCCTGCTTAAAGATAATAGGTCCCTCGCTTGAGCATCTCACCATTATCGCACACACAAGCATAATCGGTGCGCTTATAATAATGCCGACCAGAGAGATAATAATGTCAAAAAATCTTTTTATTAACTGATTAAAAGTATTCGATAGAGGAACATATCTTATATTAATTGCTGCAAGTCCCTGAATATCTTCAGTATAAGGACTTGAAGGAATAATACTCATATAATCCGGAATAAACTTGGTATGAACACCTGATTTTTCACACTGGTCCACTATTGTTTCAAGGTTTTCATAGTCTTTAAGTGCAATGGTAATTGCTATTTCATCCAACTGGCTGTTTCCAAGAATCATATTAAGATTATCAATATGGCCAAGAACTTTTATTCCTTTATAAGTAGTTCCGATCGGGACTTCATCGTCAAGAATTCCCCTGATTACATATCCCCACTGGGGATTGGCAAGAATCCTGTTTATATATTCCTCCGTAGTTCTTGAATATCCTACCAAAAGAACATATTTTGCATTGTAGCCCTTCTTTCGAAGTACAGACAAAATACGGTTAAATCCGAAATGTCCAAGACAGGCAAAAACGGTATTTAATCCGGCATATATGAATATCATGGAACGGGAGAAGTCGTTCATCTTAACAATGAAAAGAACAATTAAGAATGCTGCGATTCCCACCGCATTGGTTTTAACAATACCCGCTACTTCGCTTGAAAATTTAAGTCCACGCTTGGGAGTGTAGGTTTTGAAGTAATAATATAAGAAAAGATATCCCGGAACTATCGCATACAATGCACCGAAATATACACTGTTCGGAAGTCGACCCACTTCATCATCAACGTCTCTTATTCTGCTCTACTTAATGTACCTCGCCAATGGGTAGTTACATACAGTCAGAATCGCATCTATCTCGAGACGAACTCCGTTTAATTATTTCTGCTTATCTTTTATCAAGTTGTCTCCTCCTTTCGAGCGAATTATCACTTAATATATGGTACAACAGTACTATTCAAAAAACAATTTAAGTCTTTCTTAAGAACACAGTGGCTTTTATCATTGAAGTCTGTATGCGGAAGTAGTTTTTGAAGTTTTTGATTCGATACCTAACTTTATGACTTCTTCCTTCTCTTGAAAGAGACATTTTTATTCCCCTTAAAGTCCCTTTAAAATAAACAAAGCCAAGACCTTTTAATGTAAAAAATGCCTGTTTTACAAGATAACCCAGCAGCAAAAACGGGATATTGAACAAAAGCTGTAAAAAAGGTTGGTTTTTAACCGCAAGCAGCACCGCATTCTGAGAAGAAAGATTTACTTTAAACCGATTATGTTTTGAGCCAGTCACCGCACTTCCTTTGTGATAAACCACAGCAGAAGGCACATTTATGTTATCAAATCCTGATATACGGGCTCTGTACCCAAGGTCAACATCTTCGAAATATGCAAAATGCCTGTCATCAAAGAGCCCTATTTCATTTAAAATACTGCGTTTGTACATTGCTGCACCCGCACACGCGGTAAACACTTCAAAAGGTTCTTTCTTCTTTAGGTTAAATCGGGATTTACCGGACATGGTCGATCTGGCATAACCAAGCAGGCTATATGAATCACCTGCGTTATCTATTATTTCCGGCACATCCATTGACAGCATAAGCGCACCTGCAGAAAATACTTTGTCGCTGTTGCCTATGGCTTCATATAGGTTTTTGATGCAGTCCTTTTCAATAACCGTATCGTTATTAAGAAGAAAAATATACGGATTTTTCGACGCGACAATGCCATGATTCACCGCTCCGGTGAAACCATAATTTTCTTCGTGGGAAATAATTTTTACATCAGGATATGTTTTATTTATGAAGTCTATGCTTCCATCCTTTGATGCATTATCCACCACTATTATTTCATCAGGGATCATGTCAGACCGATATATACTTTCAAGGCATGGGCCAAGATAATCAAGACCGTTAAAATTAGGAATTACCACAGAAACCGGAATTGTGGTTTCAGATAAATTTCTGCCGGAATTGTACTCATATTTTCCGGGTTTATATTCAGGATCGTACAGCAGTTTATATCCTCTTTTATGAAGCTCTTCAGCAAAATAACGGCTCCATTTCCATACTATGGCTGCAGCTGCATCATCCCCCAAAACTGCCTTTTTATCTGATGAAATCACGGCAGCATTTCCACCTCTTTGTTTAATCAGGATGTAATCTTTTTGATATCCAAACAGAGCTTTTTCATATACATCACGCACCTCGTCAGATGGCGTTAAATAGCGCAAATCCAAGGCATAAGCATCCATTGTACAATGTGCTCTGTGCATCATTCCCGAGAAATGTTTATCCATGTTTTCAAACATTATTTTGCCGGATGATTCATAAACACCGCCTGTTATTTTATTACCCTTAAAAACAAGACCTCCGACTGCTCCGATGTCTTTTCTTACCGTAAAAAGCTCTCGTCCGTAATCTGCATGAAAGAACCCTTTATGAAGAGTATGACTTGCAGTTACTCCGGTGAAATCTTCCACTGCTCTTCTTCCTGCTTCATATGCATAATTTTTACTTTCAGGATTTGCTGCCGTAGAAGCTTCATGGCATCTCCAGTGATATAAAACCTTCGGAATATGTTTTATTTTGTTATATTCTCCGTTTAGTGCAAGCTTTCCGGCAACACGAAGTATCACGTCATGATCCTGTGCTCCGTCATATTCCTTTCTAAAGCCCGCTTCCTTGAGGAGAGAAGCCTCAAATACCGAAAAATGGCATATATAATTATTAGACAAAAGATAGTCTAAGTTAAATTCAGGTTTAATATTTGGCTCATAAAATACACTTCCATCTGAGTTGCACTTATCTTCATCAGAGTAAATAAATCCCGTATTTATGCCGTTTACGCGGTTTTTCATAATAACTGCCGCCACTTCAAACAATGCATTCTCCGTAAGCAAATCATCATGATCAAGAAGGCCTATGTAATCTCCCGAGGCCGCTGCCAATCCCGCATTTGTATTTTCCGAAATGCCTTTATTTTCTTTGAGCCTTATATATTTAATTCTGTTTTCTTTGGTATCATTGCCATCTAAAACGTCAGCATATTCCGATACTACATTTTTCACATTATCGCTGGCGGAGGCATCGGCAAGAACCAGTTCCCACCCCGGATATGTCTGTTTGATAACAGACTCTATCATTTCACGCAGGTACTTTTCCGGAGTTTCATATAACGGAACCAGAATACTGATTATAATAGACGGATTTACCGAAACTTTTCTTTGAGATTCCAGTATATCCTCAGAAACTTTTGCATAATTATAAGGAACGCCTTTTGATTCCAAAAGACGTTCCTTTGCTGCATAATATGTATTTGTAAGACCGTTTCGCTTAAAATAAGCTATAGTTTTACTTATTTTGCTCATATTATTTCTTATAATACTGCCTTTAAGTCATCGGTAAGCTTAGCTACCTTTGCCTGTGCATCTTCAAGAGATTCACCCTTAACACCCATGTAAAACTTAATCTTGGGTTCTGTTCCGGAGGGACGTGCACAGCACCATGAATTGTTATCAAGGTCAAAGTAAAGAACATTTGACTTGGGAAGACCGGTAGGAGTTACAGCGCCTGTAGCCATATCGGTAATTGTATCCATTTCGTAGTCTCTGAAAGAGAGTACTTTAAGATCACCAAAGTTCTTGGGAGGATTTTTACGAAGATTTTCCATCATTTCCTGAATCTTAGCGGATCCATCCATTCCCTTAAGGGTAATAGTATATAAATCTTCCTTAAAGAAACCGAATTCCTTGTAAATATTAAGCATCTGGTCCCAAAGGGTAATGTTGTTGTACTTGCACCATGCAGCAACTTCGCAAAGACACATAACAGCAACAATGGCATCCTTATCTCTTGCATGTGTTCCGGCAAGACATCCGTAGCTTTCCTCAAGACCGAATACATAGTTATTTGAACCTGTCTGTTCAAATAATTTAATCTGTTCACCGATAAACTTGAATCCGGTTAATACTTCAATAAGCTTTGTATTGTATTTTTCCGCAATAGGATCTGCCATATTTGTGGTAACAATTGTCTTAACCATTGCAGGATTTTCGGGCATAAGGCCAAGCTTTGTACGTTCTCTTAAAATATATTCCGCGATAAGCATGCCGGACATATTTCCTGTGAAAGGTACATATTCACCCGACTTTGTATCATATGCATAAATACCCAGTCTGTCTGCATCAGGGTCTGTTGCAAGAACCACATCAGCACCTTTTTCTTTTGCAAGCTTAAGCGCAAGAGTAAATGCCTTAGGATCTTCAGGGTTAGGATATTCCAAAGTTGTGAAATTAGGATCGGGCATTTCCTGTTCAGGTACTACGTATACGTTTTCAAAACCGAGTTCTTTAAGAATACGTCTTGCAGGAACATTACCGGTTCCGTTAAAAGGTGAATATACTATCTTGATGTCCTTAGCAACTGCCTTGATGATTTCAGGGTGAAGAATTTGCTTTTTAAGTTCTTCCATGTACAAATCATCTATTTCTGCTCCGATTACATTGTAAAGGCCCTGTGCCTTAGCATCTTCAAGGCTCATTGTTTTTACGGTATGATAATCGGTCACATTATTTACTTCGGTAATAATCTCGGTATCCTTGGGAGCAGTAACCTGTGCGCCGTCTTCCCAATATACCTTATATCCGTTATATTCGGGAGGATTATGGCTTGCTGTAACCACAATACCTGCGATACACTTCTTTGTACGAAGTGCAAAAGAAAGTTCGGGAGTAGGTCTTAATGCATCGAATACATATGCCTTAATTCCGTTAGCATTAAGACAAAGTGCTGCTTCATCAGCAAATTCCGGAGACATACGTCTGGAATCGTAAGCAATGGCCACTCCCTTGTCCTGGCCACCCTGCTTAATTATATAATTGGCAAGGCCCTGTGTAGCCTTTCTGACGGTATATACGTTCATTCTGTTGGTACCTGCGCCGATTACGCCTCGAAGCCCGCCTGTACCGAATGCAAGATCCTTGTAAAATCTGTCGGTGATTTCATTCTCGTTGTCAGCAATAGCCTTAAGTTCTGCCTTTGTAGCATCATCAAAATAGGAATCGCTGCACCAGAAATCATATTGTGCCTTTACATCATTCATTTGATAACCTCCTGTGTTATGCCTTTTCAAGCAATTATTATACTTAATTAATTTAGAAATCTCAAATTATTCTGACAGAATAATCGCTTCTGTCCAAAGAAAAATTGGGATTGTAGTACGGATCGCCCTTTTCAAGCGCTTCCTTCCATTTTTCCCTGAATCTTGCCGATTCCTTGTTATATCTCTCTGCCTTTTCGCCCTGATCGTCAAGTCCCCTTGAAATTGATTCATAATGATAAAGTTCGGCAAAAGGAGTGAACACGTTAAGATATCCCTTTTCGCGAAGCTTAAGACAGAAGTCCACATCGTTTAATGATATTTCAAATTCTTCTTCGAGGCCACCCACTTCATCCCAGAGGGTCTTCTTTACCATGAGACAGGCACCGGTAACAGCCGTAACATTCTGAGTGTAACAAAGACGTCCCATATATCCCAGATTCTCACGAGACTGTTTGTAGTGAGTATGGCCCGCGGTTCTGTGAGCTCCAAGTCCGATTACCACTCCCGCATGCTGAATTGTTCTGTCTGCATAATATAGTTTTCCGCCGACAGCTCCCACATCTTCTCGCTGTGCATACATAAGAAGCTCTTCCAGCCAGTTTACGGTTATTACCTCTGTATCATTATTAAGCAAAAGAACATATTCACCCTTTGCATTTGAAACTCCCAAATTATTAACCTTTGAATAGTTGAATTTGCCTTCAAAGGTTACTACGGATATCTTATCCGACATCTTCTTTAATGCATCATAGGTTTCAAATGTCTTAGGATCGGTCGAATTGTTCTCTACTATAATTATCTCATAGTTTGTATAGGTAGATTTTTCCAGTATTGAACTTACGCACCTTTCAAGGTCTTCCCTATGGTCCTTATTTGCAATAACTATTGAAATAAGAGGGGTTCCGTTAATCTTGTAACGAATCTTGAAAATTGTTTCAAAAGCTCTCGTACTCGTTATTTTGAAATCTGTATATCCGTGACTTCTTAAGTGATCGGCTACCGCGCCCTTAGCTGCCGCAATGGCATACTCCTTGGCCGATATATTGGAAGCAACCGAGCCTGAATGGCAGCGCCAGTAATAAAGCAGTCTCGGAACATGAACAATTTTCTCCGCCTTGTCCGTAAGTCTTAAAATCATATCGTGGTCCTGACTTCCGTCAAACCTTGAACGAAACAGCTCCGTTCCCTCCAGAAGCGAGCGTTTAAATACACTAAAATGACAGATATAATTATTTGCTCTTAGATTGTCAATGGAATAATCCGGTTTAAAATGCATGGTAAGCATATGATCGATATTACCGCTTTTGAAAGTAGTTTCATCACAGTAAATATAATCTGCTTTCTGCTCATTAATTACCTTTACATATTCATATAATGCTTCCGGATGAAGAATATCATCGTGGTCGAAAAGGCCGATATAATCTCCTGTGGCAAGTTCAAGGCACTTGTTTGTATTTCCGGATATTCCTTCGTTCTTTTCAAGCTTCATATATTTGATGCGGGCATCGTTGTAGCTTTCAACCACACCTTTAACATATGCATGTTCGTTGTCGGAGCCGTCTGCCAAACAGAGTTCCCAGTCGGAGTATGTTTGCCATTCAACAGAATCTATCATTTCCTTTAACATATCTTTTTGCGTGTTATATAAAGGAACAAGAATGGAAATCAGCGGTCTGTATTCAAATACGGCGTTTTCCTCCATTGCTCTTTTGGCATCATCGGGAAAGCTCTTGGTACCATACTGCTTCATAGCTTCTTTTTCACGCTTCTTATAATCAATTTTGGCAAGTATTCCGCGTGGACCGCCCAAGTTTTTAATCCTACGCATATTTCTTATGCAGAAATGCATCGCCTTTCTGGCCGGAGCACTGGCTTTCCACAAAGGGTTATTCTTTATTCTGTTTAATTTGAAAGAAAGTTCCTCTTTTTCTTCCTCAAGTTCTGCTATTCTTTCGGCTAAAAGAGCATTTCTTTCAAGTTCACCGTCGTATAATTCCTTGTAATCCATATTAACCTCGTTTGATCAAAAGATCTCTGTTGGAAAATCTATACAGCTTCTGGTTGGCCCACAGATGTGTTTGTAAAATCCCCACTCTGTATGTACCTTCAGGAAGCAATTCCTTATTTATGTATAGGCTGAATCCGCTTAAATCTACATTACTCTGATCCGGGCAATTCAGTGCCACATCATTTCTTAAACATCCTTCATACTCAAATGCATAGCATTTGTCCGATTCATCGGGCTTCAACAGTATCTGTCTTTTATAACATGCGTTATTTGAGCCGGTAACAAAGGAAAATCCCTGAATATAATATCCCTCTTCGTCGTCATCCCAAGAATATTGCGAAAACTCGGCAGCTTCTTCTATATTCAAGAATACGCAATCGTCTTCTTTTGCTTTTTTCAAAGAAATAAGTTTGGGTTCCGTAACATTCTCAACATTTGTCACATATTCGTATTCATTAGCCGGTACGATTCTTGTATCAAGGCAATCCGCCACGAGATATTTACTGTAAAAAGGATCAGTTCCTTTATAAGCAGGATGACCTTCATATAACTTTTTCTTTTCATCCAAAAGGCGTTTAAGTGCATCCGGATCGGTATCTTTGCCACGACTCACCGACTCAGCGTGCTCGAGGCAAATATTATTACAGCACACATTAAAATATCCGGCTTCTGCAATTTTCATGCAAAGATCAACGTCATTAAAAGCAACCCGCAGATTCTCGTTCATACCGCCTACACTGACATACAGTTTCTTTTGCATTAGTATGCAAGCGCCCGTAACCGCAAGAACATTTTGAATATATCTGTTAAATCCAAAATAGTGATTAATGGCATCGTCGGCAAACTGCAACTTGTGCACCGGTCCGATTCGGTTATTTATGACTCCTGCATGCTGAATTTTTTTAGAATTCGGATACAAAAGCTTCGCGCCAACAGCTCCGGTAAAGTCATACGATGCCTGCTTAACCATCTCTTCAAGGGTATAAGGTTCCACAAAGCTGACATCATCATTAAGAAAAAGGATAAATTCCCCTCTTGATACATTGGCTCCTATATTGCACATTCTGGCAAAATTAAACTCCATAGGATGATATTCATATCTAAAATGAAGCTTATCCGACAGTTTTTCGATTATGAGTTTATTAGCTTCCATGCTGCCGTTATCAACAACAATAATTTCAGGAACTATATATCCCGGGCACGCATCATATAGCGAAGAAATGCATTTTTCAAGCATTTGGGGATTATCTTTACTCGGAATTATTACAGACAGTGAGGTTTTGTTCGTTATCGAAAACTCCTCGGCGTATCCCTTACTTTTAAGTTTTTTCGATAGTTTGAAAGCCGCCTCATCCGTAATATCATTACACTCATAATCCGTTGCATGTACAAGAATTTCGTCTATATGTTTAACGGCAAAATAAATTCTCTGCGGTTCTTCATATAAATATCTTAATAATGTATGGTAGATTGATGCCGCCCCCGTCAACCCTGTACTTAGCTCAATATCTCTAAAGGCAGTTCTCCTGATTGCAACCATATTGCAAAAATAGAAATGTGACAAAAATGCATTAGGCGACCAATCAGGCTTAAAATACGGGTTTACTCTGCTGCCATATACGCTCTGCCCGTAGTAGCCTTTTGCGTCCTCATTTATTGTGGCAATATCTTCATCACCATAAATGATACTGCAGTTTGGATTTGACTTAAAATGCTTAACAATCAGAGGAACCGCTCTGTCAGTTAAATTTCCGTTAACAAAAACAATGATATCTTCGATGATATTTTTTATAACAAAATTCTCACCCACATTATTATACGGAACAATGCTGACGGTCATCCCTTCATAATGCGTGGTATAGGATGCGTCTCCATTATTTTTTCTATACTTTAACTGTTCAAGCTTTTCAGGATCGTAGCTCATATCAAAGCGCTCGAGTCCTTCTTCCACCACCCTTATCCAGGAATCAAAGGAAAGACTTTTTCTCTCCAAAGTATTCCCGTAACTAAGTTCAGCCCGATTTGTAAGTTTTTCTGTTATTTTTTTCTTTATACAGTCTTTTATGCTCATTTACAATTAAAAAATTCTCTTGATATTGTCCGATATTTTCTCAGCAGTTTCTTTTGTCAATTCAGTTATTTCCATAGTCACGTTTAGAAGACTGTCTGCATTTCTAGCAAGACCTTCAAGCGTAAATACCAGATTCGGGTCCTCTGTAGCAAACACAAATGAATCCGAACCGATTCTTCGCCCGTTGCAAAGAAGAAACTTCTTGCTGTCTATAGGATACGGATTTCCGTCTATATCAGCCTCTAATATTCTTACAAGGCAATAATTTCTAAGAGGATCCAATCTGACGTATCTCATTTCCGGTGAAATAGGTACACACACCGACGCAGACTTATCATCCGTATATGCTTTATCATAAAAATATGATGTTTCTTCAGAAAACGTTCCGTCAAAATTAGCAGGATATATCTGAAACATATATGCGCCTGACGAATCTGAAAGCTTTTCAATAAACTCATAAGGACTTGAGATTTTTTTACCAATCATATCTCTTAGCTCCTGCATGGAACGATACTTTCCGGTAACCCGCTTTTGAAAAGCTGCTTCATCCTCTTTCAGTAATTCTGCGGCCTCATTTGATATGTTTATCCTCTCCAAAATTAAATCATAATTTATTTTTTCACGCTTTTTATCTTCCAATAAATAGCAGTAAATGGCTCTAAATGCGGTTTCTCTTACCGGAACCAAACTTTCTTTTGTCCATTCATAGTCTATTAATGTCCAGGAATCCGTCTCTTCATCCACTAAAATATTTGAAAAGACAATATCTATATCTGCTATACGTTCTGTGTCATTATATCCTACTAAATCGAGATATTTTCCGAACAATGAATCGAATCCTGCAAGATTATTTTCATTTATGCAATTGTCTAACAATTCTTCCAAGGTCTTACCCCTCACGAATTCAAAGCATGCAACCGGATTTTCTTCCTTATTTATTACCTCACAGCGGTTAATTTTAAGCTTTCCGCCCTCATAACGCTTTTTAAGACCGTGATAATAGTCTTCGAGGTTACATATGTGCTTTCTTCCTTCGGGATAAAGGGGATATTTTTTAATAATATCAATTTTCCTGTTACCCAGTTCCACTTTTTCCTGCGAAGTATATATCTGATACTCTCTGGCCCTGTCATTGGAGAACCTGGCGTAATTAACATTTACCTCCGGACCCAAAACCACAAGGTATGAATTTGAAAATTTGTCAAAGGTTCCATCCTCAATCAAACTGTCAAAAGCATCCTTTTCAGAGAACAGGTCCATACGGTCCTGGTCGAAATTACGCTTATTATCTTTCAATTCACCCAGTCTTGGCAGTCTTTCGTCAGAAAACAGGGTGTGCATAAACTTATAATCGGGATAAGGATAAAAGAATTGGTAATTATCAATTCCTGCAGACTCAAATATCTTAATCAATCCTTCTTTAGAAAAGGTTCTTACCCCATCACCGGCTTTATAGCCTTCTATTCCTGCAAAATAGCGGCTGACATGGTCCTCTTTGCATCCCGCAAAGTACTTAAGCCCCATTCTGTTTTCTATTGCAATAATCAGTCTTCCGTCCGGTTTTAGGTGCTTTAGCAATAAAGCAAGGAAATCTTCGTAGGGTTTTTCGGACTTTATATATGATGCTCCATATTCAAATACACCGATAAGACATATATAATCGAAGTCCACCGGAAGATTCTTTTCCACATCCGTAAAATTGCCTACATGAATAGTCAGATTGTCGGCATCCATGTGACGATTTGCGTTTATAAGACTTCTCTTTTTAGAAAGATCGCAGGAGACCACTTCGCCTGCCATAGTCGTAAATGCACCTGTTATTGCACCGCAGCCCGAACCAACTTCCAATACCTTATCTTTTTTGGTAATAGGCAGCCATCTCACAATATTTTCACGAGCCCCGGATAAGTGATAAAGCACCGGCCATTGTGCCCGACTCTCAATAACATCGGGAAACTCAACCGGTGCAAACTTTTTGGATATTTCCAGTAATTCGTCTTCAATAGCTCCGTCGCAATATAAATCCTGCCCTGAATATACTGTATAATCCAGAGTAACCTTACCGACTTTTTCTATTGTTCTGTTGTTTGTAATTGTTTCTACTGTATTTTCTGCTATATCCGACATATAACCCCTTTCAGAAGCTTCTTTTCAATGACGCTTCCTCTGTCTGTTATTTCCGACTGACTTCTATTCTGGAATTCGTATCATAAAATCCCACCGTATTCTTATCAGAAATAACCGAAATATTTAATACGTCATACAATCTGTGATAAACAACAAATGTATCCAGATTATATCCGGTTACGCCAAGCGACAGGAGATATTCCCCTCCTTGCAGGTCTATGTTCTGTGTAAAGGAAACATCAATTGTTTCACCCTTTGAAACATCTTCAAGGAATGCCTTTTCAAACATTGTATTGGTTCCGGTGATTTCAGTTCCTTTAACATCTTTTATTGCAAAAGCAAAGATAGGTTGCTTTACGTCATTAACAAATTCAACCTGCATATGTATGGTAAATTCAGAGCCTTTAATCAAGGAATTACTTCTAAGGCCCTTTGAATCAGTAATATAAAATTCCTTAATAACAGCATCCTTGGAACCGTATTCCAAAGCTTCGGATGCTTCTGCTCCCACATCGGACAAATCGGCTATGCTTGTATCCTTTTCATGGGCAAACTGGCCTACCAGCACCTGCTTATAAAGGTCTATCATATCCTTAGGCGTTCCTTCAGCCAGTTTATCACCCTTATTAAGCACAACTACTCTGTCACAGTATTTGGCAATTGAACTAAGGTCATGAGAAACAAATAATATTGTTTTTCCCATAGCTTTAAACTCTTCAAATTTGTGATAACACTTCGACTGGAAGAACACATCCCCTACACTTAAGGCCTCATCGACAATCAATATTTCCGGGTCGATGTTAATCGCTACCGCAAATGCAAGTCTTACAAACATACCGCTTGAATAAGTCTTTACAGGTTGATAGATATAATCTCCTATATCTGCAAAAGAAAGAATATCATCCATTCTTTTGTCTATTTCTTTTCTTGTAAAGCCCATCATTGTGCCGTTTAAATATATATTTTCAATTCCGTTATATTCCTGATTAAAACCCGCACCCAGTTCAAGTAATGCCGAAATTCTGCCATTTACTTCTACATTACCCGCTGTCGGATTAAGCACGCCGGTAATAATTTTAAGAATCGTCGATTTACCCGATCCGTTTGTTCCTATGAAACCTATGGTTTCACCCTTTTTAATCTCAAGATCGATTCCATTCAGCGCATAATGCTCTTTATAACTGTTTTTCTTCAGTCCGAATGCATCCAGAAGTCTGTCGGAAGGCTTGTTATAAAGCTTATACATCTTCTTAAGCCCATTAATGGAAATTACCGTTTCATTATTTAATTGAGGATTTTGTTCTACACCGTTATTGTTTGACACGATAACCTCTTTACTTGCTTACTTATTTGCGCTTTCCAATTTTATAATACGTCGGCAAAGTGAACCTTCAGTTTCTTAAATATCGCTCTTCCAAGCAGCATAAATACCACCACAAAGCCCCAGAAGTACAACGTATATTTCCAGTCTTCAAAGAACCACGCCGTTGCGCACAAGGATTCCCTGTAACCGCATACTATATAGCAGACAGGGTTGAGTTTAATAATAAATTGAGCTGTAGGGCCGAGTTTTCCTACATTCCACAAAATAGGTGTTGCCCACATGCCTATCTGAAGGCAGATTTGTATGATCTGAGATAAATCTTTGAAAAATACCACAATTGCGGACGTAGTATAGCAAAGCGCCACAACCAGAACAAACATACAAAAGCTGTAGTATATCAGCTGCAATGTGTATAAGCTTGGATAATAGCCGTAAATGCAGGCAACAACCAGCAATACAAAGGCAAAGAATACATGTATAAAAGTCGCTGCGACAACTTTGATTATCGGAAGAATATCTATGTTAAAAACAACTTTTTTAACAAGATAACTGTATTCTGTCAGCGCCTGGGTTCCATGGTTTAAGCTTTCCGAAAAATAAAACCAGGGAACAAGGCCGGCCGTAAGAAACAGTACATACGGAATGGGTGTATCTCCGGCCATTGCCTCGGACCGGGACTGAAATATTTTATCAAAGACAATATAGTACATTAACACGGTTACCACCGGCTGAATCATAGCCCAAATGGCACCCAAATAAGAGCCTGCATAACGTTTCTTAAAATCGTTTTTTGACAGGCTCCATATTAGTGAACGGTTCTTTACTATTTCCCCGATCAGCAAACTCTTTTTAGTTGTTTTTGCGTTTTTCTTCGACATAGGAAGTTAATCCGCCCCATTTAGTATCTTTTTCAGACATTATAAGTTCAAGACCCTCTTCAATAGGCCAATCAATACCTATTTCGGGATCGTTATACATTATTCCGCCTTCATCGCCGGGATGATAGAAATCGGAACATTTATACACGAATTCAGCATAGTCTGATAATACCAAGAATCCGTGAGCAAATCCTTTAGGAATAAAAAACTGCTTCTTGTTTTCTTCGGATAATTCTACTCCGTACCACTTTCCAAAGGTATTGGAACCATCTCGTAAGTCTACCGCAACATCATACACGGCACCCTTAATAACACGAACCAGCTTGTCCTGAGGAAACTCTTTTTGGAAATGAAGACCTCTTAATACACCCTTTTTCGATGCAGATTGATTATCCTGAACAAAGGTTACGTCGACGCCTATTTCTTCAAAGTCCTTCTGCTGATACGTCTCCATAAAGTAGCCTCTTGCATCAGGAAATACCTGAGGAGTTATAACCTTTACACCTTCTATTTCGCATGTCTCTACTGTCAGTTTACCCATAATTCAATCTCTTCCTCAAAAGTATTTTAATTAATTATCAGTATTATCTCTTTTAGACAACCCATCTTCGCTGTCATAAGTGCCCGCTTTGGCGTCTAATGCAGCCTCATCCGATTCTTTGTTTTGGATACTATTCTCCGCATTTCTCGAATCATCGTTACCTGAAATATCATTACCTGAAACTTCGGCCGTCACTGTCCCCCCAGGAGAAACCGTCTTTTCCTCAAAATCATTTACAAAAAATGACGGATCCGATTTCCATGCACCCAAATCACTTCCGATTTGATTACCTTTAAAAAAACATTTCGAAGCAGAACTCGATGTTTCTACAACTGTTTCTTCTTCAAAAGACGAGCTTACAGCAATCTGATTATTCGTCTTGCCTGCGCGGCGGGAAATAGCCTTCCAATTCGCCATAATTACTATTCCCACTACTGTAAGAATACAAAGCGACGCTATCAGAGTCATTCCCTGCCTGAATTTATAATCCATTAGCTACCTCAGTAAGATATTTGCCATAGTTGGTCTTCATAAGGGGCTCTGCCAGCTTAAGAAGCTGCTCTTTATCAATAAAGCCTCGTTTATATGCTATTTCTTCGATGCAGGAGATATAAAGCCCCTGTCTCTTTTGGAATGTTGCCACAAAATTTGCAGCATCAAGAAGAGAATCATGTGAGCCGGTATCCAACCATGCAAATCCACGGCCGAGAGTCTCGACCTGAAGAGTACCTCTTCTTAAGTACTCATTGTTAATGCTTGTAATTTCAATTTCACCACGGGCACTGGGCTTAACATTCTTAGCAATTTCAACTACATCATTGTCATAAAAATACAGCCCGGGCACTGCGTAATTGCTCTTCGGATTAGCAGGTTTCTCTTCTATCGAAAGGGCTTTTCCGCTTTCATCAAATTCAACTACACCATATTCTCTGGGATCTCTTACATAATATCCGAAAATTGTTGCACCCGGCTGTTCTTCGCTTCTTTGTGCAGCCGCCTTTAACACTCTTGAAAAGCTCTGGCCATAGAAGATATTGTCGCCCAAAACAAGTGCAACCGCATCGTTTCCTATAAATTTTTCACCTATAATAAATGCATCGGCAAGACCTCTGGGATATTCCTGAATCGCATATGAAAAACTCATTCCAAGCTGACTTCCGTCACCAAAAAGCTCTTCAAATACAGGGAGATCTCTCGGAGTAGAAATGATAAGTACTTCCTTTATTCCTGCCAGCATAAGCGTAGACAAAGGATAGTAAATCATCGGCTTGTCATATACCGGCATAATCTGTTTTGATATTGCCTTTGTTAAAGGATAGAGTCTGGTTCCGGATCCGCCGGCAAGGATAATACCTTTCATCAATTACCTCTTTTCTTCACTCTTTATTAAAATAATATTCTGATATATCAAATAATCTATACTGTATACATCTGAGCGTAGTAATTTAAATAATCACCGCTTGTAACATTTTTCATCCAGTCTTCGTTTTCAAAATACCACTTTATTGTAAGCTTTATACCTTCTTTAAACATGGTTTCAGGCTCCCAACCGATTTCGGATTTAATCTTATCGGGAGCAATGGCATAACGTCTGTCATGGCCCTTACGATCTTCAACGTAAGTAATGAGATCTTCATTTATATGAGCCTTTCTGGGATCATTGTCGGGAAGCATTTCGTTAAGTGTATCCAGTATAATCTTTATGATTTCGATATTCTGCTTCTCGTTGTGTCCGCCAACGTTATAGGTTTCAAACAAGCGACCTTTGTTAATAACCATATCAATTGCCTTGGCATGGTCCATAACATACAACCAGTCACGAACATTCTTACCGTCTCCGTATACCGGAAGCTTCTTTCCGTTTAACGCGTTATTGATAATAAGCGGAATGAGCTTTTCGGGGAACTGATAAGGTCCATAGTTGTTTGAGCAGTTTGTAATATTTGCCGGGAATTTGTATGTATCCATATAAGCCTTTACAAGCATATCTGAGCTGGCCTTACTTGCTGAATAAGGACTATGGGGACTGTAGGGAGTGGTTTCATAGAAATATCCACCATCCTCTTCCAGCGAGCCGTATACTTCATCGGTCGATACGTGAAGGAAACGTTTGCCCTCAATAAAGCTTCCGTCTTCTTTTTCCCATGCTGCTTTTGCATTATTTAACATTACCAGTGTACCGAGAACATTTGTCTTAACAAATACTTCAGGATTTCTGATTGAACGGTCCACGTGAGATTCCGCCGCAAAGTGAACAACTACATCGATATCATTTTTTGTGAAAATTTGCTCAATTGCCGCGCTGTCGGTAATGTCGGCACGTACAAAAGAATAGTTTGATCGATTTTCAATATCTTTGAGATTTTCAAGATTTCCGGCATAAGTAAGCTTGTCAACATTGATAATACGGATATCATCGCCGTATTTTTCAAACATATAATGGATAAAATTGGATCCGATAAAGCCTGCGCCTCCGGTTACGAGATAGGTTCTCATTTTATTTTCCTCTCTTTATTGTGAAATATAAGCTCGACTGCTTTATGATTATGCAAAAGAATATGACTGCGATTACTCGCAATTAAATGAATTGGCATGCCCCCCGAACTATTAGGCGGGGAGCTGCGTTCATTTTTATTTTTTTTTGCGGTTGGCCGACCGCCTTTGACATATGACATACATCTTTGGCTATAATAAATCGGTCATATTAACATAGTACAAGCAAAATAATTATGACTTTCTTAATATCGGAATTAATATCCCATGTAGCTTAAGTTAAAGTCTACATTTCCGCTGATTCCGCTTATTGAACCTGTTGAGCTATACTGCCACAGGTCATATCTGGTTGCATTGTAGGTTACGGATGAATTGTACTGTGCAAGCCAAATCTTATAAGATGTAAGCTCCGAAGTATTAATCTTGCTTGTAAACCAGGTTTTATTTGCATATACACCGGCGGTATAACCGCTGTTTGATATGGTCTGGCAGAAGGCTTTTATAACTGCGGTTCTTTGAGCTGCGCTTAAGCCTTCGGCTCTTGCTCCTGCACCTGCGCTTTCCACGTCAAGGAATATAGGATAAGAAACCTTATAGCCACTTATCTGTCCAAGAACCATAGATGCTTCTTCAACCGCTTCCACTTCGTTTATCGCCTGTGTAAAGAAGTAAATACCGACCTTAATACCGGCTGCTGTTGCATTTTTAATATTTGTATAGAATTTTGCATCTTCAATAAGTCCGCCCTGTGTTGAGCCTCTGAAACCGGATCTGATGATTGCAAAAGAAACACCTGACTTTGCAACACTTGACCAGTCAATGGTTCCGTTCCATTTTGAAACGTCGATTCCAAAAATACCGTTTGATGAAAGAAGAACACCATCACTTGAGAAGTTATATTTCGTTCCGAGAATTACCTGTTCTCCCGTTACCTTCTTACCGTTTTTGTCAAAATAATAAGTGTTTCCGTTTAGTGTCCACCAACCCATATATTTATATTCAACATTTGAAGCCTTGTAGAGTTTTGCACCGTTATAGTAATCTGCGAATTTTGCTTCAACATACTTCTTTGAGGCCTCATCATAAACATATACCTGGTTTCCGGC
Organism: Lachnospiraceae bacterium; assembly: GCA_024403485.1. Taxonomy (GTDB): domain Bacteria; phylum Bacillota; class Clostridia; order Lachnospirales; family Lachnospiraceae; genus UBA1258. The sequence continues at coordinate 51,220 of JAKSRT010000002.1, read as the reverse complement.
GTTATCTTTAAGAAGCGAAACTTTATTGAGGCTTGGATGAAGGACAACCTTAATCTCACAGGAAGCACTAACCTGGTTGTCGCTTTTAAGAGCAACCGTAATATTCGCCGAACCCTCATTAACTGCAGTTAAATTGCCGCTTTGATCAACGGAGACCACGCCAGAATCCGACGAAGACCATACCAATTCAGGTGTGCTTGCACCCGAAGAAGAGCCAACAGTCGCTTTTAATGATGTCTTTTCACCGCCCTTAAATATAGTCTTTTTACTGGCGTCAAGGCTTATTGTTGAAGTTGCCTGAGCTACATAAACCACAAAAGTCTGGCTTACAGTAGTCATATTTTCAGCGGTACAGGTCATGGTAATCTGCGTTGAGCCTGCTTTTAAAGCATTTATTTTACCACCTGCTTCAACCGTAGCTACCGAGGTGTCGCTGGAGGAATATGATAACGAATATTGTCCCTTTTGAAGCACATTTCCGCTTTTATCTTTTACAACAATCGTTCCCTTGCTTTCAAGGCTGTCAAAGCTCTGCCCAGGGTATAATGTTCCGATTGTGGCCACTATCGAAAAATAAGATTGATCGGTTTGAACCAAATTATATTTTACCGCAATAGTCTGGTCCGCCTGGGCAACCTCACCATTTTCAAATGTTACCTTTACGGTTAATACACCGCTGCCGGTTGCGCCTGAAGGCTTCTGCGCCGTTACGGTTGTCGTGTTTGACCCACTGCTTGCTACCTCTAAATAACCTGATACGCTCCATTCGATGTTGGTATAATTTCCGGTAATCGTAGCTGTTGCAGTAGCGCTTCCACATTCAAGGCTTCCGTCGTCTTTCTCTGTAACGGTCAATTCAGAAGCAACTGACAATGTAACACCGTTTGTTACTGTCGGTTCCTCAGGATTTTCATCTCCTTCGTTATCAAGCTTCATGAATCCGGTCTTTTTGTTGGATACATATGATTTTATGGGGTCTGTTATATCCGATTTGGAAATTTCGGCATAGCCAGACTCGTCAGATGCAACCTTCGAAGACATTACATACTCAACCGTATCTTCAAGTTTTGACTCAACTACGGTTTCCTGAACTTTTGTATCTTCTTTCTTTACATCTACCTGAGATTCAGACTTTATTTCATTGGCAACGTCAACTTTCGCATACTCAAGTTTGCTCTTTACATTAAGGGTTTCTTTTGCCTCTGAGAAAGCATACATGGACTCAAACCCTTCAATGGGCAACATTTTTACCGAATAGTTTCCGCCTTCAAGATTTTCGACATGAATCATACCATCCTTGTCTTCATCGGTATAAATTGTCGACTTCCCGTTGCTGTCCGTAACCTCGGCCTGAAATGGTACATTTGCAATAAGCTTATTGTTTTTGTTAACGAATTTTATCTTAAGGTCCTTGAGAATAGAGGAAAGCGAAATACTTACATTTATAAGTCCTGTTTCATCATCCACTTCACCGTAATCAAAGTTTTCAACTGCCTCGTACAAGTCGGTCAGTCGTATTGCTTCCTTGCCGAGTACTGCAGTTAACCCCTGTTCACCTATCATATTAATCTGTGAAACATTAAGTCCTACTTCACTCATGTCAGGACCCACAATGGCTTTTCTTGTTTTTCCCGTAATAAATACAACACCAAAAATAATAACAAGTAAAACAATTAATGCTCCGGTAAGATAAATCAGCTTGTCAGCAAAATTCCCTTTAAAGATATTTACCACATCTTCATCGTCGCCGCTTATTTCCTCATCAAATTCCGCTTCATTGTAATCGTACCCTGCTACAGGCTCATACATAACGGTTTCTTCAACATCGCCCGGATCAAAATCCATCTCGTTCGTATCAAAGGTTATCTCCATTGATTCAAAATCGTCGATGACGTCCTCTGAAGTATGCGCCGCTTCAACAAAATCGGCATCATATATTTCTGCACCGAAGGTATCGGTATTGATATAAATATTGGAGGTAGCCATTTCGGGAGCAGGCTGTCTTTGAGGCTGTGCCTGCGCAAGCAAAGCTTCGAATTCTTCTTCATCTAAAAAGATTTCTTCCGTAGTTTCTCCGGGTGTTGGATTATTCTTATTGAATGCCATTATTTACCCTCACTTAATCATCTATATAAATCGCCTATTAAATCATAATAAACCTATGATATTGTACCAAAAATTATGAAAATATACAAGTTTTAGGGGGGTAAACTCTATTATTCTCTATGGCGCGAATATAAAATATTCTTCATAATTTGTTTATGGATTTATACAGTTTCAATAGTTATAATATTTTCAGATTGACTATAATTAAGGATGGAATCAATGGAAAAAGAAAAAAAGAAAATAAGTTTGAATATGATTCTTGCTCTTGTTATTGCCGGCATAGTCATATTCTGCGGTATTAAATTATATTTATGGAATAACTCCGGAAAAGATGTGGTAATGGAGGACGTCGAAGACGGGGCGTACGATTACGAAAGTCTTGATGTGGTTTTTACCGTTGATAAGGAAATTCTGGAAAATCACGGATTCGATAATATCAATACAATTCTCTGTATTGGCAACGAAGTACTCACTGCAAAACCCGAGGGCACATCTCTTGCAGATATCATATCCACCGTACCCGATTCCGAGATGATTGTACTGAGTGCATACGGAACCAAAGTAGCGGATGCAGCAAACTGTTACAACACTAACGATGTATCGGTTTGGCAATCAGGAAACCTCTACGATATTATAAAGGCTTTGTGTTACAAGGATTATTCCCTTCAAGAGCGCGCTTTAGCCGAAGACGCTATAATATCAAAAGATTACTATAATACTTTGATTTCTATTGATATGGATAAAATCGATACACTTTTTATCATGTACGATTCCGTTGATTATATGAAAGGCAGCGCCCTCTATAATCCCGACGACAAATTTGATACTTCATACTACGAAGGTGCATACAGAGCAGCTATCACCACGGTCCAGCAGATGTATCCCCATATCAAAATCGTTATCGGTTCCCCTTATTTACACGCAACAATAGTAGGGGATAATGTAATGCCGGTAACCGTAATAGACAACGGTGTTTGTAATCTTTCCGAATATGTAATGCGCCAGTATAATATAGCCATGGAAACCTGTGTGTCCTATGATGATAACTTCTTTGGCCTTATAACCGAGGAAACCATGAACTATTATTGTAATGTAGATGCTCTTAATTTAACGGGAATAGAACTTATTGGCAATCACATCAAAGAGTTTCTCGAACGCGATTATTAAAATAATATTATATGAAAAAAGTTGGCAGCTGTTACACTGCCAACTTTTTTTATAGGTTTTTCTTCATCAAATCTATATTAATTAAGGTCTGCTCGAAATCTCTTCTGTTTTTATTAGCCATTGTTGACAGAATATTTCCTGCAAAAAAGCTCTGAATCGCCATCATAAATACAAATCCGCATGTAATCAATGTAGGGAAACGTTCCACAAGGCCGGTTTCAAAGTAGTCTATCAAAACAGGTATAAAAAACGCTGCGGATAATATTGTCAAAATTGCTGAAATCATTCCGAAAAAAGCAAAGGGCTTATAATTCTTAAAGAGTCTTATTATGGTTTTAATAACCTTAAAGCCATCGCTGTAAGTTGATAGTTTTGATACGCTTCCTTCCGGACGGTCTCTATAATCCACAATAACATTTCTTACATCCATATTATTGTAGACCGCATGAATAGTCATTTCGGTTTCAATTTCAAATCCCTTTGAAAGAACCGGAAATGTTTTTGCAAAAGAAAAGCTGAAAGCTCTAAATCCTGTCATTATATCCTTTATGTCTGATTTAAAAAGATGATTTATCGAAAAACGCACAAAACTGTTTCCAAAATTATGAAAAGGTCTCTTATTTTCCGTAAAATAGGTAGATGACAAACGGTCTCCCACAACCATATCGGCCTGTTCATCTATAACAAGACGAACCATCTCCGGCGCAAACTCAAGGGGGTATGTATCATCTCCGTCGATCATAATATAACACTGAGCATCTATCTCTCGAAACATTCTTCTTATCACGTTTCCTTTTCCCTGAAGATACTCATGTCGCACTATAGCACCTGCTTCCTTGGCGTACTCCTCGGTTTTGTCCTTAGAATTGTTGTCATAAACATATATAGTTGCCTCCGGAAGGTGCTTTTTGGCATCGCTCACCACCTTCTTTATGGTCAGTTCTTCGTTATAGCAGGGAATTAATACGGCTATTTTGTCCATCTAAGGTCTCCTGACATCAAATTAGTTTTCTTTTGTTTCTTTGTTGGGTCTTAAATATTCAAGACCTATGTTTGTTTCATTATCCAAATACATGTCATAGTTATCGAAGCTTGTTACATATACCAAATCATATTCAGCAAGGCTTTCCGTAAATTTGGCATCAGATCTGACAACAAGATAAGGCGTCCATGAATCTCTGAGCTCATGTACCATTTCCGGGGTATCAATCACCTCTTCACTGAGCAGTACCTGGAGGTAACTGATTCCCGGGTTTAATCCCATTATGGTATCTCTTCCGTATGGCATAAAAACCGTTGCCGAATACTGTCTTACATAGCTTAGCAATTCGATTGGAACGGCAACTCTGATTTCTTTACCTTCAACTTCAACTTCCTTGCAAATATCTACAACCACATCGGGTACATGATATTCGTTTTCAGCCCTTGAAAAATATTCAACGGAGTACACATAGTCTCCGCAAATGACCAGCAAAACAACAGCAGCCGCAAAGGCAGCGGTTCTGAATTTTTCAGGAATTTTATAAATCAATTCAACCAAAGTATAGCATATTACTATTCCTATAGGCAAAAGCCACAGTATTCTGTACAGTATCTCATAATCGCTCTTAAAATAAATATATACATACCAAATCGGAAGGAAAAAAATAATGAGAACAAACAAAGAATATTTCACAAAAATATCTTTAATGAACTGCTCTCTGGTCCCATAACAGATAAACAGAAGGCTCGCCAAAAACAGGGTAACAATAAGTCCTGTTCCCTGAAATTCGGTATATGATTCAATTACCGCATTAAAGCCCTTTGTAACAATATCCGTTATCAATCTATGCCCTCCGGCAAACTGTTTTTATTTTAAAATGTAAAACACAACTATTAGTAAATTAAAAATACCCGGCAATGAAATAAGTATTCTGTCTTTCCAAGAGCCCTTCCGTATAAACGAATAAACAAAATTTCCAAACAGAACTATAAGAATAAGCAAATTACCAAATACCGAAGTAAGTGCCGTTGCCACACACACAAAGAACATCATGAGAACATTTTCAACCTCAATGTGCCATTTTTCGCGTTGCGCAATATCAACCAGTTCAAACAGCAGGAACGGAATAATAATGTTTCCCAAAGCTTCCTTCCCCTGCCTTGTGCGTGCCAGCATAAAGAATTCAGGCGAATACATCGAATAGTGTGCGAATAATACAAATATTGCAAGCAAACACAAGAACATATATCTTTTTGTACTGTTGTCTCCAAAAAGCTTTAACGAAATAGCATTATAAATAACATATGTAACCGGAATAAGTATTAACGGCATACATATATGCGCAACTATTGCGGCATTTACATCGAATAATCTTGCCAAATAAGCAATCCATACCGGAAATGGAGCCAGTGCATATCTGTATGCAATATCTATACCCTGTCCGGTGTAAGGATTCTGCCAATACAATGAATTGCCTCCGCCTGCTATGCTTTGAGAAACAGCAATATAATAAGCATCGTCTCCGTCCGAGTAAGCATAAAAAACGGATTTATAAAGCTGAAAAAGAATTATTCCCAGAAAAAGAGCCAAATATATAATCTCTTTCCTATCAAGCATCTTCTTATCATAACTAAGCAAAGACTTCTTCTTAAACAGACTAATAACAATCAAAACAGCGGAAATTAAAAGAAAAACAGCAGTCAATACACTGTATCCAATCATTACATAGTCCATTCCGTGATTTTCTTTTTGCAGAAAAATGCAAGGAAGACATACAACCAAAAACAGGGCCCAAAGAATACATATACCTGAAGCAACAGACATACCTATGCCCTTGTTTCTTATACCGGGAAAAAATCCCTTTCCCAAGATATAAGCTGATAGATATACAATTAAACACAAGATAATCGGTTTAACAATAATCATTATTTCTCCTTACGGAACCGGAAAATATAAACAGCCAAAGAGCTATAATATAAGTCGAATTTTTATAATCAACCCCCCTTACGGGAAAAAACAGATTATATGCGATAAGTAATGCCATAATAAGAATATATTTACCAAGCTTCTCCTTTTTTCTTGAAACAGCAAAAGAAAAAATGCCGGAGAGCATTATTATAATCCAGGCAATACAGCCAAATTTAAAATAAAATCCAAAAAGTTGCGGCAGTAAGGAAGTGAAATCGGAATAATATATGCCGCTTCTGCTGCCATCGGTACCGCATAAATTACACAATACGGATATTGGTGTGAACGCATAACCGACTCCCTCTGTAATAAGTCCTTTCACTATCCCCCTCTTATTAAAGGCAACAGCGTCACTTATAGCATTATTGCTTATTCGATTAAGCTCCTCCCGTCCCATATGACTCTCTATCTCAGGGAATAATTTTGTCCATAGCGCCCTGGAATCACAGGTCGCTTCGAATAACAAGCCGTCAGCCCAACCCGAAACGGAGTAAAGTTCGTTCATCCCTCTGAGTTCCGGCCACGCGAGTCTTTGAACAACAAGCTGTTTAGCCGAACCCGCCGGTGCTTCGGGCATACCGAAAACATGATTATCGGATGTAAGCCCATGCAAAATCAAAGGCATTGAAATAAGATAGGCAATTATTATTCCCACAGTTCTTTTTCCCGATATTAAGAAAACTGCAGAAATAATTAAAAACGAAACAAAATATACAATACCAAATACAGTGGTTTTTCCGGCCACAGCATTTACCACTATCCAAATCAGCGCCAAGACAACCTGAACTGCAGTTATAACCATTATTAAATTTTTAAAAATAGCATCTGCTGTTTTTGATAATTCCATATTTCGCCGTTTAAAACTTATTTATAAAATTCATGCACTTTTTCGATAATGTAATCTACCTGAGTGTCTTTCAATCCATAATAAAGCGGAAGTCTGGTAAGTCTTTCACTTTCCTTGGTCGTAAACTTATCTTCACCGTTAAAGCGACCAAACTTGCGGCCTGCAGGAGCTGAGTGAAGAGGCACATAATGAAATACCGATAGAATGTCATTCTTCTTAAGGAAATCAATAAGTTTTGAACGTTCCTCAATATCACGGGATTTAATATAAAACATATGGGCATTATGGGTACATTCTTCAGGTATAAAGGGAACTTCTATTTTTCCTTCAAGGGCTAAGTCCTTCATGCCTTCGTTGTACCTGTTCCAAACTCTTAATCTGTCTTCGTTAATTGCATCAGCCATTTCAAGCTGTGCATACAGGTAAGCCGCGTTCATATCACTGGGAAGATATGAAGATCCATAATTCATCCAGGTATATTTATCAATCTGACCTCTGAAGAACTGACTTCTGTTTGTTCCCTTTTCTCTAATGATTTCAGCATCAAGAATATGTGCTTCATCTCTGATGAGAAGAGCTCCGCCTTCACCCATTGAATAGTTTTTTGTTTCATGGAAGGAAAATGCACCAAAATCGCCGAAGGTACCAAGAGCCTTACCCTTATAAGTTGCCATAATACCTTGCGCAGCATCTTCAATTACCATCAAATTTCTTCTCTTTGCAATTTCCATTATAGTATCCATTTCACAGCCTACTCCGGCATAATGGACAGGAACAACACACTTGGTTTTATCCGTAATGGCTTCTTCTATAAGCTTTTCATCAATATTCATGGTATCAGGTCTGATATCGACAAATACAACTTTGGCGCCACGCAGAACAAAGGCATCGGCGGTAGATACAAAAGTATACGCCGGCATAATTACTTCATCACCGGGCTTAATATCTGCCAACAATGCAGCCAGTTCAAGAGCATGTGTACATGAAGTTGTTAACAGGGCTTTTGCGGTACCTGTCTTAGCTTCAATCCACTCATTATCTTTTTTTGTAAATTCACCATCGCCGCAGATTTTCATATTGTCTACTGCCTGCTTGATGTATTCCATTTCTTTTCCTGTGTAGGGCGGAACATTAAATCTGATCATTTTCGTGTCCTCTTCATCTTTTATTCTGTAAGCCAAACTATGTAGCCTTGTTCACTATAAACTTCTTTGTAGTTATATTTTTTCAAGAATTCCTTAAGAATATCTTGTTTCTTCCCGGCTTCGTCAAGGTAAGAGTCGGTAATTACCACAACCTTTTCTCCTTTTTCTGCAATCATTCCTTCAAGTCCCTTTAACTGCCCGGCAAATTTCTCGGCCGAATAAGACGGAAGGCTGGACCAGGTTGATGAAAGCGCAGGCTTAAGGCCCATATAATAAGCAAAACCGGGAACGTCGCCAAAGGTTAAAATCTTTGCTTCGTTCAATCCATTCTTATCCAAAATATCCTTTACATCAAAAAGCAACCGCGCATTGTCTTCGGTAGTTTCCATTCCTGTAATTGTTTTGTTTCCAAGCACCTTTGTATCTTGAGCAGGCTGTTTTTCCCTGAATGTAAAAAAGCATCCGAACAGAATCATCTGCACAATATAAAATCCCATTAACGCAACAATTCCGGTGCCAAGATACAGTGTCTTTTCTTTTTTCCAAAATTTAACTGAAACATGCAAAGCCAGCGGAAATAACAAAAACAGGCTGTTTATTACCGCATAAATGCTGTTATTGCTTCCAAGTGGAGTAATCATTGTGATAACAACAGCAGCAGCAAAAAGCATTTTTTCAAGGTCGTCAAACGTTTTCGAAAACAAACCGTATACCATTAGAGCAAGGCAAACAATTAAAATTACAACACTGAAGAGATACATTGAACTGTATGATCTGAAATTGTAATCAAACAATTCGGTTTTATAAAACCAGCAATATATAACCGAAATCCCTGCTACTGCTACTGCATTACCTGCAGCAAGCATCCAATTATGCTTTACGGATTTATTTTTAAGTTTACAAAAAAGTACTCCCATTACAATCAGTCCGGCAAATCCGATTGCAATCGGAATCAGCCAATACCAAACACAGGTATATGAATCAATCAAATTTCTGATTGTAAACCGTATACCATATCTTTCGCTTTCGTCGGTCATTGAAAACAAATCTTTTATAGCCTGAATATAGTCACCCATATGACCCGTAACAGCAATAACAGTAAATACTGCTGCCAATGTACCTACGTACCCAAAAGCACAAAGTAACGTCTTATTAATTATTTCACCGAATTTTTCTTTTGAAATAATGCAGTACCACCATACCGCAATAATAAGTGCCATTTCACAGACATTCGGAAATCTTACAAATACATTTAAAGCAAGAACCACTCCTGCCAATATAAGATATTTCCTTTTGCCCGATTCAGATTCGGCAGATAATCCCATATATAAAAGCATGGCCGCAATTGCAAAAAGAAAATAGGTCATATAATGATATACACCATATGCCGGAGCCCAACATAGCGCCAACGAAAGAATGATACCGACAAAGGATACCATTTTCCCCATTTTTACTCTTTTAGTAAAAAAGCGGTAAAGACAAACCGCGAAAATGCCACGGATAATTCTTAAATATATGCTTACTGCAAGCATATATCTGCCAAACGGCAAGCGAACAATCAACCATCCCGCAAAATTTGCCAAAAGAGTGGAATAATACCACATTCCGTCTAAGCCCTTTAGGTAAGTAAAATTCCCCAAATTATAGCCTGCATCGGTAATGTCGAGACCTTTATTTACATTTATAAAGCAAAACAGAAAAATAATAACAGGAAAAACTATATCATATTTTCCAAATATTCTGTTTGTCTTATCCTTTAATGACATATTTTCCAACCCATTTAAATATCATTTGTCTAATTGAATCTATAAAGAAACAAATCAAATAAACAGAAATACAACTGCCGATAACACCGAATATTAAAAGTATCGGATTGGTTTTGCCCAGATTTTCCAAGCCAAACCACTTAGGCCATCTGAATCTTACAAGAAGATGCTCATGTATCAGATATACGCCAAAAGAGGCTGACGCCAATTTATTGATAACCTTTCCCACTTTTCCGGTTATGGGCTTAAGCCTCACAAAGGTCATAAACAACCCAACACAAGCAATAATCATAAATAAATGATTATGATCGTAGGATACTCTCTCTACCGATTCAAGCAATCCTGTTTTTGCTATCACAAGCTGAACAGCAAATTCCTCACTGATAATCAAAGCGGCACCTGCCAGGAATATGCAAAAAGCCTTCTTTGCGGAATCGATAAATTCAAGACCATACAGTCTGATATATGCCGCCAAAAGAGACATAACCAAAAACCAGATATAGCTATAGCCCCTATTGTCGGTTTCGAAACTGAAGGGCGTAAGTGTTTTTAATGCTGATTCATAAACCAAAAGAAGGACTATTACTATGCCCAGCGCCTTTTTGCTAAGATATCTTATTCCGCACAATACAACCGGAAGCAACAAATATAAAATAACATAAGCAGTACAAAACCAGTATGTATTCATATGAAGAGGCAAAACACACTGTATATAGTCATATGTTGTGAGGCCGCCTAAGTCTATAAGATTAAAGACCTTTGACATTACCAGCATAACCGCCAATATTCCTACGGAATAAAAAAGAACTGTTGCCACCACATCAGCAAGCCTTTTGGTATTAACTTTCGAGCCTGCCATAAAATACCCGGAAAGCATCATGTACATATTCAGTCCAACTACGGAAAATGCCAAAAGAATCCAGCTTCCTATGTAGGGAGTCTCCCCGGTAGTAAAATATAATTTAAGAAGACTTCCTTTATCCAAAGCATGGGCGGATATAATCATTACCATCGCCACTATTCTAAGAAGCTCCATAGTGGAATTTCTCATCTTCTTTGACTTTGAGCCGACGTCCACCGACGACTCTGTTTTCCCGCTTTTTATCGCGATATCCGAGGGTTCCGCATTTTCATTTCTTGAGTTGATATTTTCATCAAAACTCTTCAGCCGCTTAGCTAACTTTGTATCGGCAAACAGCCTCTTTATCATCTTGAACAAAAGGTTTCTTATAAAATCTACAAGACTTCCAAGTGCATATACAAAAATAACCGTTCCCAAATATCCCGGTACAAATATCCAAAAAGGCTTATTGGAAAGTTTCTCAACACCAAGCCACTTAGGCCACTCATATCTTATAAGTGTCTGTTCGTGGAAAAGATATACTCCGAAACTAAAAGGCGCAATATATCCCACAAGTTTTGCTATGTGTCCCTTTATTTCGGGCATATACAAAAATGTTGCAAATAACGCTACACAACTGCCTAATGCAAAAATGTGGTTATACTCAATGGACACCCCCACAATCGACTCGAAATGTCCTGTCTTATCATAAATGTTTGCGAGAACAAATTGTTCCGCAAACATCATAAGAACAAAAGCAATGTGTATTAAATATGCCCTCAGTGGTTTCTTAAGCCGGTCAATTCCATATAGTCTTATGTATGAGCCTATCAAAAAGAGAGTCAAAAACCAAACAAGATTGTATCCGCTCTTATCTTCAAGAAGTCTTATGGGCAATACCGACTTAAAAACACTTTCAAAAACAATAAGTGTAATTATAGTCTTTCCAAGCTGTTCCCTGGACATGTGATTTATTCCGGCAGATATAAGCGGAAGCAGCAGATATAAAACCACGTATACAGAGCAAAACCAGTACTCATTGTCTCTTATCGGAAATATGCACTTAACATATTCATATATACTGTATCTCCTGCCTGCTATAAGCAGCAGTAAAAGAATGCCCACCGAATAAAACAGAACCTGCCCCACTATCTCTATAAGGCGCGCAGCTTTAAAATCAGCTTTACACAACAGATATCCGCTGACCAGCATAAACATATTAAGCCCGGTTATGCTTGCACACTCAAAAAACCAGGCGAAAAGATTATTGGCACTTAGCGATGCAGGATTTCCGAGAAGATTTCCCTTATACAAAGTATGAAGCGAAACAATCATCAGCATGGAAACAATGCGAATAAGTTCAATATTCAGATTTTTTCTTTTTGTATTAGTTGTATCAGTCATATACTATAGATTCCCCTTAATATTATCTGTATACGATCTGATAATATATCTGGGGCGTCCCTTAACCTCTTCATAAATGCGGGCAAGGTAGTGACCGATAATGCCAAGGCTTATCATGATAAATCCACCCACTGACAAAATAAGCAAAATGACCGTAGGAAAACCTTCTGCTGCCGTTCCCATAAAATATTTAACAAGGGTTTGTATTCCGAGCGCCACACTTAAAATCACAGACACAATACCAAGAAAAGTAACCATCTGAAGCGGCATTGTGGAAAAACTTGTGGCATTGTTAATGGCATATCTCATTAAGCTTTTAAAACTCCACTTTGTTTTTCCAAACATTCTTTCCTGAACATCATATTCAAATTTAACCGTTTTAAATCCAACCCAAAAAGAAAGGGCTCTGAAAAATGTATTCTTTTCAGGAAGAGTCAGAAGAACGTTTACTACTTTTCTGTCAAGAAGCTTATAATCTGAAGTAGCCTTCATATCCATTTTAATCAGGCGGCTCATAATATTGTAAAACATGCCCGCACACATTTTATGAATAAGGCCTTCTTTGCCTCTTGATGACTTAATTCCTTCAACTACCTCGTAGCCTTCCTCCCATAATTTATACATCTTCGGAAGACACTCTGCAGGATGTTGAAGATCACAATCCATAACAACTACGCAGTCACCCGTTGCGGTCTCAAGTCCGGCAAATATAGAAGCTTCTTTGCCAAAGTTTCTCGAAAAAGAAACCCCCTTTACATTTGCATCCTTTGAAGCTGCTTCCATGATAAGGTTGTATGTATTATCTGATGAACCGTCGTCAACAAAGACCAATTCGTAATTTATACCTGCTTCTTTCAGAATTTTAGCCAGGGTTTCTGCAGTATTTAAAATATTGCCTTCTTCGTTAAAAGAAGGAAGAACAACGGATAATAAAGCCATTGAGACTGTTCCTTTCATCGAATATTTTCTGTTTTTACATATATTATGCCATCATGAAGCACAACCGAAGTCTCACCCGGAAAGCTTTCCATTTCGGCGTAAAAGGGCTCGTCATAAAAGTTAATAACCTCATCCGAAGACACCATATTAAATGTAATTCCGAGATAATGCTTAAAGAAATCACCGTAATTTTCGGATTTGTAGAGAAGGTAATCTCCGTTTATTCCAAGAAGACCTCCTGTAACATCACCGGTAATGTCCGTTAACGGATAAGAGTCATTGCCCACAACTCCCACCATGGCAACAGGGATACCCTCATAGTAGCCGGGGGTCTGTTCAATACGGTCCGCCAATCTTAGACAATACGAATATGTTTTTTCGTATTTCTTATGAAGGTTTGAATAAGAAATATTGTCGGTAATTATATAGGACAAAGAAACCACAACCAATGAAACAACGGCAATCCATCCGGTTGCAGACGATATACTGTCAAATAATTTACTTCCGACAAATAAACCTGTCTTTTTCATTTCTGTTTCAGCACATATCCTGTCAACGACTGCAATCATACAAATAATCAAAAATGCCCACTGATATCTCATAAGCACGTGATAAGTAACATTGGCTGAAATAACCAGAATGGCATTCATAATGCAGGGAAGTGCAATAAGAATCAATGCCGCTGCCACATAGAAAAGGGGTCTCCTAAACAACTTCTTTTCTTTGGCAATGAAAAAAAGCGATATTATTGCGCAAAGAAGCAGCAATCCAAGGCAAACCGCGCAAAAAACGTTTGCAACAAAAACTTTTCCGAATGTAAATTGGACAAAGTCTTTGTACATAAGCTTTACGGTACCGATAAATCCGATGCCGTTGCCCTCCGACATACCGTTTATCCCCTGATAAGTATCAAGTTCTTTTCCCTGAATTTTTAATAATACTTTTAAAAGAATATAGTAAAGAAATACGCCCAAACCACCCATCGCAATGTAATTAAGTGATTTAGTCAAACTGCTTTTAGTATTATTCTCCCGAATAAAAACCGACACTATTTTAAATAAACAAAGCAGCATGGCAATGCATATATAGCTCTGATAACATCCCATACCAAAGGCAAGAAGAACGCCTCCGATTATCCATCCGTATTTATCAGACTTTTCTACAGCAAAAACCGAAAGAACACACAAAAGCATGCCGAGCATATAACCATCCATGGTAAATACGTAAGCGAAGTTTGAAGCCAGTCCCGGGAAAACAGCCAAAATCACAGAGCTTAACACTATGAGCACCGGGTTATTGATATTTAAGATTACTCTTACTGCCATTGCTGCCATCGAAATATACAATATTGCAAGAATCCCGATAAGCCAAGGCAGAGAATAATATGATGATATGCCACATGCGCTTCCCAAAAACCATCGTCCCGAAGTTATCATGTTCTGGTCGAAATACATGCTGGATAAGCCGTCATGGTTCGGAATGTCCGAAGTAAGGACACTCATGTGTGTAATAATACCTGCTGCCAAGGCACCAAAAAAGGCCAAGCGTCCCTTTTTACCTACTGCATTATGAAGTTTATTTATTGCTTCATTTACCGTCATCATACCGAATGTTTTTACCGTTTCTGCTTAAATCAATAATTCTGATTTATTATTCTATTTAAGCTTTTCCATAATTAGTTCAAGCATAACCTTGTTTCCGGCCTCACCTGGGTGAAGTCCGTCAAACAGATAATCCCATACATTATCTCTGGTTATTCCGCTGTCATTGTAAAAGTCCACAAAGTCAATTCCCAATTCTGCACAGGCTGCTTTTTCAGCTTCTGCATAGTCCTTTTCCGTTCCGAAACCATAGTCAAGCACATCGCCGAATCCATCTTCGGTATAGGTAAGGCATGGCGATACAACTATAATCTGTGCCTTAGGATTTGCTTTTTTTAAGTATTTAACCGAGACCCGAAGTGCTCCTATGAGCGTTGCTTCATCTTCGGGATCCTCAGGATTGTCAATTGGCACCTTCGAAAAGAAATCGTTGCTTCCATGGGCAATAATAAATACCTTACACTTATTAAAATCAATGTTAGAAAGGCCTTCCACCGTCTCAGGAATGTAATCCAAGATTGCATTCTTTTCAAGATAAGTTTTAGGAAGTGTTGCCTTCTGAGCACCAAAATCGTTCATGTACACCGAACGTGCCAAACTCGACATTGTATATACATTAAACAGGTTATTCCCACCGTTCGCCAGTGTGGTACCGCCTACCCCGGCATTAAAGACCTTAAGACCTGTGGCCTGTTCCAATCGATTTGATACCGATGATTCGGTTCTGTCATTTCCGATTTTACTGTCGCCGAAAAAAATAACATCATAAGTTTCTTTTCCGCCCCTTCCGAAAAACAAGGACAAGACAATTGTCAGCACCAGCAGTAATACGGGAACAATCCATACTATCTTTTTCTTCATTCCGTTTTTTCTTCTGCCTCTATCTTTTCGCGAATAACATACTGGGGCGAATTATTCATGCTTATATACATTCGTCCTATATACTCTCCTATCATTCCAAGTATGAGCATCACGATTCCTCCCATAAATACCATCACACTCATAAGTGATGAAAATCCAATGGGTACATCTATAATAAAATACTTAATAATTGTATATAATCCGTATAGGAAACCCGCAAAAGCAAAAAACATCCCCATGCACGTCGCAATTCTTAGCGGCTTCACCGAAAACGCGGTAAAACCGTTTATCCAAAGATTCATAAGCTTACTGAAGGTATATCCTGAAGATCCGATTTCACGGCTTCTGTGATTCACATCCACATTCACTATTTTTCTGGTAGCACGAAGAACAAGACCTATTACATACGGATACGCATTCTCATATTTAATCATATCCTCAACAACAAATCGCTTTACTCCGAAATAGCTTGATACGAACAAATCCTTGGGCTTGCCAAGAAGATGCTGCGCCATTTTTTCATTCATGAAAGTTCCGAAATTTCTGAAAAGCGAATGTTTTTTATGGGCGTAGCGGGCATACACGGCATCTGCTCCCTCGTCAAGAGCCCCAATCAGCTTGCCCACCTCGTTGGCAGGAGTCTGACCATCGTCGTCAAGACAGATAACATAGTCGCCCTTTGTTTCTCTAAGCCCTGCCATCAACGCGGAATGCTGCCCAAAATTCTTGGCAAAATCAATACCTGTGATATTTTTGCTGTTTCTGACAAGTTCTTTAATAACTGCTATTGTCCTGTCAGGCGAGCAATCATTTACAAGAATTATTTCATGGCTGTAACCTTCCATTGTTTCCATTGTCTCGTTTATTTCATTAACTACTCTTTCAATTGTAAGTTCAGACCTGTAGCAAGGTATAACAAAAGAAATTAACTTCATAACAGTCCTACTTTCTGTAGTAATCACAAATCTTATTTACTGCTTTTATTGTATCGGCAACATCCTCATCTGTCATTGCCGCATAAAAAGGAATACTCATT
The DNA here is from genome assembly GCA_024403485.1 of Lachnospiraceae bacterium. Classification (GTDB taxonomy): domain Bacteria; phylum Bacillota; class Clostridia; order Lachnospirales; family Lachnospiraceae; genus UBA1258. Next base: position 34,557 of record JAKSRT010000002.1, on the reverse strand, counting down.
ATCTGCTCATATGTTGCCTCAGCCACGGGACAGAGACCCTTTTTATAGCCAAGCTCACTATAATACGGATGCCAATACACCGGGATATAATGAACCTGCGGACATGTACCTTCAGCGGTCAGTGCATTAAAAAATTCTTTTCTTGTGCAGGAAAGTTTATCCGGATTTAATCTGATAATGTATAAATGTTGTGTTGTATCGGATTCCGCTATTGATTTTTGAATATACAGACAGTCGTTTTTGCCAAAAGCCTCATCATATGCTTTTCTTATTTCTTTACGTCTGTCCGAAAATATCTTGAGTTTACCGAGCTGGCTGATTAACAAAGCTGCCTGAAAGTCTGTAATTCTGTAGTTGTAGCCAAGCATTATCTGCTCCATATACCAGCCGCCCTCAGACTCATGAACCATCTGCTCGGGATCCTTTGTTATTCCATGAGATCTGGCGAGAGCTAATCGTTTATATAAATTTTCGTCATTGGTCATGCAGGCTCCACCTTCACCGGCTGTAACCGTTTTGACCGGATGAAAACTGAAGGTTGTAATATCAGCTACAGAACCAACGGGCTTACCTTTATATTTTGTACCTATGGAATGGGCCGCATCCTCAATAAGATAAAGGTTGTGCTCATCACATATTTTCCTGAGTTCATCGATTTCCACTGCCTGGCCTGTAAAATCCACAGCCACTATAGCTTTTGTTTTATCGGTTATTTTCCTTTTTACATCTTCAATATCAATGTTATATGTATCGGCCTTAACATCGGCAAAAACGGGAGTTCCTCCACAATACAGAACACAGTTTGATGAAGCCGCAAAGGTTATGGCAGATACTATGACTTCGTCGCCCGGTTTTATCCCAATAGCCATGCAAGCCATATGAAGAGCCGCAGTTCCGTTTGAGCAGGCAACCGCATACCTGGCCTCAGTTATTTCGCAAAGCTTTTTTTCCAGTTCCGCAATCTTAGGTCCGCAGGTAAGATAATTACTTCTGAGTGTTTCAACAACCGCTTCAATATCCGCTTCATCAAGCCACTGCTTTCCATAAGAAATTTTATGCTGTGCATCCCTTACCGGTGTGCCGCCTTTTATCGCAAGTAATTCCATAATATTCTAACCTCTGATTCGTCATTACAGACTTTTATATGGTCGAATTTCGCCTAATCAATATGGGCATACTTCCACCCATAATCTATTAAATTTTACCACTAAATCTTATGGGATTCCACTATTTTAAAGTTTCTTAAAGAATTCATCATAAAAACATAGAACTTATATTCCTCGCATAAAGAAGAACCCGGATTATTCATCCGAGTCCTTCCTCATTTTTTCTCTGTATTTCTTTCCTACACTTTAGTTATTAGCCTTCCACTTTGCGTAGAATACCTTATCTCCTGTTGTTCCTACCTTTAAGTCGGTAGCCTTCTTCTTACAGGATTTATCTGTGTAGAATCCCATAAATGTGTAACCGATTCTTGAAGGTTCATCAATCAATGTATATCCACTGTCAACAGTGTAAACATTTTCTTCCACAACATCTGCCACTACTCCGTTCATCACATATGTTACGCTGTATTCATCCTTTTCCCATACCGCATACAAGGTGATATTGTCTTTGTAGTTACCTACATCTACAAAACCTAAAAGCTCATTGGTATGATCACTTAACTTTGCTGCGTTTTCATACTTCACTTCACCATTTGGCTTTGTGCTCCAGCCCTTAAATGTATATCCGCTTATCTTAAAGCCGTTCTTGGTCAGTGCCTTAGCGGTTCCGTATACCATAGATGCTTTCGACGTCTTTCCGCTTACCTTTGTTCCCTCAGGTGCATTTGCTTCAAAGTTTACTGTGTACTTATTTCCGGTCCACTTTGCATATAACATTAAGTCTCCGGATGTAGTTTTTGACACCTTTGCCTTAGTCTTTAACTTCTCATCACTGTACCATCCGCCGAAGGTATAGCCTTCTCTAATGGGAACCGGCAAATCCTTTTCGTCTCCGTATGTATACCCGGTAACATATAAGCCGGGCATATACATAGGCGTTGTTCCATCTTCAACGGTTGTATCGTATTCAATTACAAAGTTGTTTCTCCATACAGCATAGAGATTTAATACAAACTTTCCGTCTGCCAGTTCAAGTTCTTCTTCGCAGCCCACAATCTTTTCCTTGTTTGCGTATACAACTGTCGCTCCGCTTGGATCGGTATCCCATCCCATGAATACATATCCTGTTTTGGTAAATGCGTTGGCTGTTAATGCCTTCGCTGTTCCAAATACCATTGCCTCATCTGACATAGACTTGGTATTGGTGTCACTGTTTGCATTAAATTTAACACTGTATTTCGCTGTCCACTTTGCATACAATGTAATATCTCCGGAAAGTCCCTTGGTTGCTGTTACCTTTGTCTTGTAATCAGGGTCCTTGTACCAGCCCGCAAATTCGTAATTATCCTTCTGTACGTCTTCCTTTGTAGGTAACTTAATTGCTGTACCGGTCAAAACGTCAATCGCATCTGCTTTGGCATTGTACTTATATTCATATCCGGTTACTTCGTTTCCTCCAACCGTATCAAAGCTTAACTGGTATGTCGTTTCAACCCAAACCGCTGCCAGTGTTACTACATCATTGTTCTTCTTCGGGTGAAGGTTTGAGCTGTTAACAGTCGCTCCGTTTTCAAATATATTCAATGTTCCGGATGCTATCAGTTCATCGTATTCGCTCTCATTTAATACCGCAACACTCTTCGCCGATGCATTTTCTACCCAGCCCTTAAATACATAGCCGTTCTTGTTAAATGCATTAGCATAAAGCGCTTTTTCTTCTTCATAGTTAAGCTTAATGTTATCCATCTTACCGCTTCCACCGTTTGCATTAAACTTAACCTGATAGTTTATTGGTGACCAGCGAGCATAAAGGGTTACATCTTCAGCCATTTTTGCTGTGATTTTTGTAATCTTTGTTACAAACTCTGCTTCGGTATACCAACCTACAAATGTATAGCCTTCTTTTACTGCAGTAGGTAACGTAGTTGTTGTTCCGTACTTGTATTGCTCAGGTATTACCTTTCCTTCAGGTAAGAATCCGCCATAATAATTAACGGATATATAAAAGTATTCCTGCCACTGAGCATACAAATGCAATACTTCTACAGTATTTCCAAGCGCATCTGTTTCGCTAAGCACCTTGCTCATGGTTATAGGATTGTCAATTCTGAGGCTTCCCTTATTGGCTGCAGCGTATTCTTCACCTGCTGCGTCATATGACCAGTACATAAATGCCTTTGCTGATTTATATCCATTTGCATTTAATGTGGCATCTATTCCGTAATATACAGTCTGATCCTTTGTGGCACCGCCCTTTTCATTTCCGTTACCTTCAAAAACAACTTTATATGACTTGGGTCTCCACTTTGCGTATACATCCTTATCGCCAATAGAACCTGCTGTTATTTCTGTTATTTCTGTCTTATATTCCGCTTCCTTAAACCAACCCGCAAACTCGAAGCCTTCTATTGCTTCTACCTGCACTTTAGTGGGTAATGCCATGGTCGCAGACTTCATTGTATAAGTGCTATCTACAGGTACTAATAAGCTACCTCCTGATAAGTGCCAATTAATCTTATAGTTTGAAAGCTCCCACTTCGCATACAGATTTATGGTTTCTCCCTCTGTAGACAGCTGGAATACCACATCTTTGTCAGCAAATTCAACATCTCCGTCGGGATCTGTTGCCCAACCCACAAAGTCATAGCCTGTGCACTTGAATTTATTTGCTGTCAGGACTGCCTCTGCGTTGGTTCCGATAGTTTGGCTTACAGGTGCTACATCCTTAATCTCATCCGGGAAGTTTGAGTTAAAGACTACTTTGTAGCTCTTTACACAATCTACAACTGTAATCGGATGCTCTGTATCAAAATAAAGCTCATTCATTCCGGGGATTATGTACGCAAATATATATGTCCCCTTCGGTAATCTTCCGTAACTGTCATATTTGGGGTAGGTCTTCGATGTTGTGTAAATACCATATACCAAAATTCCTTCTGCCTCAAAATCACTGTTTCCGATAGTAGCTTCATATTCGGAATAATTATCGCTTCCGTCTGCATTTTTGCCTTCATAATGCTTCTTTGTAACAGTAAAGGCTGCATCTATGGGTTCAACTGCATCTACTCCATACGCAAACTTGTTCTGGCTGTATCCGTTGCTCTTTACCGATGTAATCAAATCCGCTTCTTCTACAAGCAGTGTGCAGCTTCCATCGTTGTAAAAATCAGTTGTTCCCCAACCAAAGGTACTAACACGAACATAATAAGTACAGCCTTCTTCTGCTATGAATCCCCACCCTGAATTTCGATATGAGTCACCAACATAATGATTTTGCTCTACTACATCGCCCACATAAGAATATATAGCACAGGAAGTACCATAATCTTCTCCGCTCAGATTAGCTCTGAAAATATAGCTTTTTCCGGGTTCAAGGTCCATAAAGTACATTGATGATCCGGTCTGGAAACCATCTGCATCAATGGGAATTACCTTCTTATCTCCCACGGTTAAATGTACTTCAGATGCGTCCTTAGGAACACATCGCACTTCCATCTTCTCTTTATCGACTATCTCACCGTCGTATCCCGGAATGTATATTGACCAGTAATAATTCTTTCCGGCTTCAAAACTGTAAATCCAGTCATTCTCCTCCACCTCCATACGGTTTCCATCATCATCATAAAGCCAATAGTCTACATTAGCGCCAAATGCCTTCCAGGTATCATCGCCATACTCTACCAGTTCTTTTTCACCGCTTGCATACTCAAACTCAAATGTTGCACCGTCCGAATATAATGGATTACCGTTATAGTTTCCTTCTGCAATAACACTGTTTCTGGGTCCGCTGATTACCTTAACCGATTTTAATGATTCTGTCTTTTCACAAGTATAGGTTGCACCGGGTGTTCTGACTTTTAAGTAATAGGTTCCGGATGTGGGTGCGGTAAATACAAGGCCGCCATATATATAACTATACAATTGTTCGATAGCAGGAGAATACAAATCAAAACTTCCATCCCCTGTCACACTTGGCTGAATTGAGTAAGTTTCACCTGCAGTCAAATTCAAGGAAACAATATGCGGTGTATTTTTACCCTCGTTAAATTGATAGTAGATACCGCCCCACTCATAAACATGCTTTTCCATGTTGCACATAAGGCTGATACTTGAACCAACTTTCAACTCACCTGTAGATTTAATCGGAATAATCGAAAACGGAACTATAGTATACACTTCATCGGCTCCCTCAAGCGATATTCTGTATACATAGTTTCCTACAGGATAGTTATTATAAATATCACTTGAAATATACCTACCATCTACAGTTCTCTCGCTAACATTTACTGATGAATCTCTTACAGATTTCACCTCTTTTGTTCCATCAGAAAACGTTATCGAAATTTCGGTGTCACTTTTCCAACACAACCATGACGGACTGTCAAATCCATACATAATCTGCTTCTTGAAGTCATTTTTAGTTACTTCAATTTTTATAGGTCTTTTGCTTTCATTTATGGATACATCAACATTTCTTTCATTACTACTGAAATCAATATAATATGTTCCTGCCTCTGCAATACTAAAATATATTACCGATGATGAGTACATGCGATTTCCTATAGAATTGCCATAAGCATCATATATATGCACTCCGGTATATACATTGGGCGAAATATCCATCCTATAATCGCCAGCGTTCAAATTAATTTTTATACGCTCATCCCGGATAGTGGTCGAATAATAATAATCACCGTCTTGATCAGTTATTTCCGTTTGCAAAACCGTATGATTCTCACCTACAGAAACCTCCGGAATATCCGCCAAAGGCTTTATCAAATAATCGTAGGAACATGTAGCACTTCCTGCCGAAAAAACAAGCTTATGATTACCTGCTCTATAACCCCATCTATCGCCGAAAGAGACAGTATTAATTCGGTTTCCTGAGCTATCAACTAAGTAATAATTAATTCCCAAATCAGAAAAGTTATTAATATAATCTGATTCGTATATAGCATCATCAAAGGTTCCGTCTTCATATGTTACCCTAAGCTTTGCTCCAATGGGGCGAACCATGTAACTTTCGCAATATTCATATGACTCATTAATCGCTGGTTGTTCGAGAATTTCTATATTTTTGACAGTTTTTATCTGCTCGTAATATATTTCACAGTCTTCCCAAACATTCATTTTGATATATAGCGGACCCTCATAGTCATCATCAACCATAATTGTCGCATTTTTGTCTCCTGAAACTGCATTCACGCAATTGTACATACTGCGAATATCACTACCATCAATCGCATAATATGATCCGTCAAAGCTCAAAGCATTTTTTTCTTCAGAACGGATGTGAATTTTGTATATTTCTCCACCTACAACGTCCATTTTAACCCACTGTCCAATTGCATAAGCATTTGTGCCGTTTTCATGGGCATATTCTACTTTTCTGCCTGTGAGACTGAGCATATTATCAGAATCATTCGGTATTTCAGGAACTTTGGAAAGATCAACAATTGAAATGTCCAAATCTATAGAGGCCTCATCAACATATATTCTAGCAATATAATCTCCCACAGGATAATTGTAACTATCATCCCGCTCTGCTGCTTCTTCTGTATCTTTATTTAGTATTTCATATCTAAAGAATCCCCGACCGTCTCCACCGAAATAAGTGGATTCGGCAAAATATTTTCTTCCTGTATTGGTTTTAATTTTTAATCCATCAAAACTACGGTTGGATATATAATCAATTCCGTAATAAAACTGGGTATCATATGGATTTTGTTCCTTTATGATTGAAGTAATTTTAGCCTCTTTTGTTACCTCAATATCTCCGGTAAGAACCGTTTCTGGATACATTGTCACGGACAAATATCTGCATTTTGATGGTACTCTAGCATTACCCGAACCGGAATTGATATCTATGCCGCCTATCCGATTCCTGTCCACATCATAAAAATCGGCCCAAACATTTCCGCTTTTCATAGAAAAAAGTAGAGAGTAAATACTACCATCATTAGGAACGGCAAAATAATGGGCTTCACAATTTTCAGTTAACGATTCTCTAATATTTTCTTTATTTAACTGTGGCAATGTGTTAAGGCTCTTTACCACAATAGGAGCTGAAGCATTTCTATACTCTCCGTCATATTCATACTCATACTTAATCCAGTATGTGCCCGGTTCAACAATTCCCGAGTCGTTTGTATACTCTTCGGTACATTCCTTGTCTTTATAAATATCGAATCGGCATGAACTCCAGCCCACACTACCATAATCGTATTCGGGAATGGCAATTTCCTCTCCGTCACTCAACGTCACGGTTAGCGTTTTATACAAGATATCCATTCCGCTAAATACATCAATCCAATCACCGTTCTCGTCTTCTTCAGACCAGTTATTACGAAGTGTTCCGTCAAGACCACTCCAATATTCGCTTTGATAACCTGTAAGTGTGGCGGAATCATCTAGTTCTTCATCTAGTTCTTCATCTCCCTCGAATAAACTGACCTTGCAGTCGCCATCAACATAAACTTCAAGATATACAGTCAGACTTTCCTCCACAGTAGTATACTTATCGTCTCCTGTATACGTAAATGTTATCTCCTTATCGGTTGAAGAAACATCGTTGTACCATTTGCCGATGCAAAGAGCATCGGAGTTGTTAAAATAATAAAAATCCGAGTACAACGTAGAATTGCCTGAAACTCTCAATTTATAAGTTTTTCCCAGCTCAGCGTCAACCTTTAGAAACTCCTTCTTTACAACCTGTTTGGAAGTTCCGACATACGAATGTTCCGAACCATACAAATAAATAGACTCGCCCGGCTTAATTTCTTGAACTTCGTCCAACCCGAGTACAGTAAACTGTAGCAGTTCATCGGAATATACACCATCTACGACTACCTGTGCATAATATGTACCCGGTTGCATCGACACTTCATACACAGTACCAAGCGGATTCTTTTCTGCATCGAATACGCGATAATGTATATTAAAATTGTCACCTCCAAATTCTTCAGGACCAGTAACATACCTATGCATTAATGTGCCATCATTATATGTTTTTATAACCAGTCCCGGAAAATCCAGTCTTTGAAGCCTTCTGTAGAAATTACTACTGTATCTTCTATCCTCTATCACTACCGATGAAGCCTTAATATCATCAGTCACTCTACCAGAAGGTAACGGAAAAATACCTTCATAGCTATCACTTTCCATCCGCAAGTAGTAAATACCTGATTCTTGTGGACTAAACACAATAAAATCAGCCGTATCACTAGACACAACATCACCATTTATGTCATAAACATCCAATTTGATCGCGGGTTTAAATTGAAAAGTATATACATGCTCCTTATCTCCAGCAATCTGGTAATACTGTGGGACTTCATGGATAGCAATAAAATCATCCAACGGTAACGTTGGTGTCTCATCTAACGGCTTAATGGTAATTCCCACACAAACCTCAGGTGATGAATCATCATCATGATGCTCATAAACCTCTCCGATAAAATAATAATCTCCGGGAGCGTAAAATCCATTTTCATCCCTTTCGGCAAGTTCCCCTGCTGCTGTGTATAGGCAATCCGAAAAATCATAGTTAGATTTCTCCGCTAAGCAACTGCTTCCGTCGCTAAATTGAATATATGTTTCCTGATTAATATTCAGAGCTGAGTCAATCTTATACCAATATTCGGTCTGGCAACCGCTAAGCGTCGGATATTCGCTAAAATCAACACTTCCGGCTGCACCTACAGCACCCGCAGCATCAACCTCGATACCGGTTATCAACTCATCCCCATCGATTTCGCTTGTTTCCCCTTCTTCGATTACATTTTCTGTCACTTCCGAGATATCTTCCTCAATCTCTTCCTCAAGTACCGATTCCTCGGGCATCTGCTCAATCACATCATATTGCGCAAAATCACTGTCATCGACATCTGAAGCAAAAGCCTGAGACGTTTCGCCAATCAACATTAACATTGCCAACAAAAATGCTAAGCTACGTTTTAGTCTTCTCATCATGTTCTCCTTAATATATTTATTGCATTCGTAAGTTTAGATAAAACTACCCAAAATTATTAAACATCATTTCCATTTTATGTTCAATAAGGCGAAATATTTTTCGCTACTATGACTAATGAGGCTATTCTGATTTGTTTATAGTGCACAATCGTATTTGTGCATTGTTAATAAACGGTTATCATTTTAACGAAATTAGAGTGATCAAACATGTTGATAAGCATTCTTTTTATGTCAAACTCTCAAAAACTTTAATTGTCAAAGAAGAACCCGGATTATTCATCCGAGTCCTTCCTCATTTTTTCTCTGTATTTCTTTCCTACACTTTAGTTATTAGCCTTCCACAACATCTGCCACTACTCCGTTCATCACATATGTTACGTTGTATTCATCCTTTTCCCATACCGCATACAAGGTGATATTGTCTTTTATGTTTATTGAATTTCTAACTTACTTACACACAAACACACCAAATAGCAACAATGGAAATGGAGCACAAAACATATGCGTAAGTAATAATATTTCTCGCAATTTTAAATACCCCGTTTTCCTCTTTTTCTTTGGTACGAGCGCTTATCGCCACAAGCGGAGGTATTATTGCAAACTGAACGTACCTAAAGTTCATACTGCATTCATGAGGATATGTATATGCAAATGAAAAATAGGAGTACATCATAACAAGCCAGCTAAGAATCCAGAAGATTCTTTCACGATAACCGATACCGACATTGTCGGAATCGGTTATTTTTCTGCTTTTACCAAAACACGGCAGCAAAACAAACTCCCTAAAAAAGGCAACAAATGTCCAAAGAGCTACTACTAAGTTGATTAACATTGCCGCAAGGCAAATAAGTTTTCCAACCATCGGGAACGCTGCCAGATCACACTCACCAAGAGCGGAGGTTCTAAACATTTGAACCCAGATATTCCAACCCATTCCAATGCTTCCATGGGACAAATTCTTAATAAATTCTATGGGATTAGGCAAAAACATTCTCTGAAAACCGGAATACATACCAACATACTGCGGACTGGTATCCGGAAGAAATGCAATGTATGTAAACGGCATTCCGTATTTTACATAGCACCTGATTACCCAGCAAAGACCAATCGGGAAGCAAACGGCTCCGAAGCAAATATACTGCACCATTCTTTTTGCAGGGAACTTTTTACTTTTAACCCATTCATCAACAAAATCAAAAATAAACAACACACCTATAGGTACGGCAACCAGGCCCGCCGATAGCTTTGAAAGCATTCCTAAACCGATGGCCAATGCAACTCCGATTATGTCTTTATAAGATTTTGTTCTGTGCCATCTTAATGTAAGCCAAACCGACAGCACCTGAAACATAAGTCCTGCACCGTCATTGTTAAGAGATCCGGCAGTCATAATAAGTGTAGGTTGAAAGGCAAATATTATCATTGCCAAAAGCTTACCCTTTTCACCTGCATTTGTCTCATCAAGTAATTTTGAAAAGAAAAACAAAGTCAGCGCAGAGTAAACAAAGGTAACATACTGTGCTGCTTCTTTTAAAGCCGCGGTGCTATCCGTAAAAAGAGCAATAAAGCTTACCCATATCGCGCTTAAAATATGATGAATCGGCGGATGATTAAACTGGTAAACCAGTCTTGGATCAAAATTGGGAAGAGCATGATATTTTACCAGCCAGAATACATATCCAAGGTGTCCGGTAAGCACATTATTTTCAATATCCACCGTTCCTATATCATATTGTGCAAACTGAGTAACCGGCATAAGCATAACGTAAAGAAGCCGGACAAAAATTCCGGCCAGCATTACGATCATTATTCTATTTTTGTTATCGAGGCTTCTATTCCTCCAAAGCAAGTTCTTCATTTTCTTCTGCCTTAAACTTCTTACCCAGCGGATACAAAACTACCAGGAACGTAAATCCCATTATGTAGCTCCAAAGCGCTGTCTCCACCAGGCTGTAGGTCATAAAAAATACAGTCCAAAGAAACGTGAATGATAAATCTGTATTTCCTTTAAGCACTTTTCTTGTAACATAAACAAAAGTGAAAATTGCCCAAATAAAGAAGATAGTTCCACCTACATAACCGTACATTCTGTAAGCTGAAACAAAAGTGGAATGCGGGTTTGTGCTTTCAAAATAGTCATTACCCACATACAGTAAACCATCTCCCCAAAGGGTAGTTCTTTCAAAACTGTTAATCCAGTAAGAAATTCTCCACGACGAAAGGTTATCAATCGGATTTAACCAGCTGTTTTCAGGGATTATATGAAGGTAGGAGCCCTTATAAAGAAGACTTTCCGCTCTTCTTGTATACATGTCCACCGTATCTACCAAATATTCGCTTACGTTTTCACGCAAAAATTCCTTTAATGCACCGGTATTGGCCTTGGTAAAAAGAATAAGCCCTATAACAGACACAGTTGCAATTACAAGAAGCACTGAGGCACTTATAACAGCACGTTTCTTCCATCCTGCAACTTTGCCAGAATCGAATCTAAAGAAAATCGCCAGAAATGCAATTACCATAAATACAGCCAGATATCCGCTTCTTTCATTAAACAAAACGATAGCAAACAAGGGATAGGGTATTAAAATACACGAAACGACTGTCAATATCCTGCATCTTAATTCTTTAGCCCTCAAAATGCCGTATATTGCACATACAAACGCACCTACGCAAAACGCCGAACCGGTTGCCACATTTAAAAATGTACCGTAATAATGTCCCTTAAACAGCGTTCGATCCACCATGTAGGAATTGGTAAACACATAAAGAAAAGCCAAATAGTAGCCTATCGAAAAAGCATCAACAAACTTTCTCCAGGTCTTTTTTGTCATTTCGGTTGTAAATAAAGCAAGAAGCGGAAAAAGAAACAGTCTTGAATAGTTGTAATTGATTCCAAGTAAAACTGCGCCTACAGAAAAGGTGGCAATTCCGTACCAGTCAAGCTTTGTTCTCTTTTCCTTATCTTTAAATCTAAGGTATGTATCAATAAAAGTAATAAGGAAAATTCCGTTTGCAATCAAGAGCACACTGTGCCAGCTGCTTAAATCGACACCGTAATCTTCAGGAGTATATATGGACATATTTCTGTAATAATATATACCGTATGCCGGTATAGCAAAAAGGTAGGGAAGCCTGAACAGATTTGCTTTTCTTAATATAAGCACCAAAATCAAGAAGAAAAGTGCTGATTTAAACGTAAAAATATCTCTGTGTATCTGAAACTCAGATTCTGCGCAGTAAACCACATTGCGCACCGTTTCCGCAGAAAGATAAATCATAACAAAAAAGAGCAACACATCTGTCAATTTTGAATGCTTATCCAAAAATGATTTTATTTTTTCGGCATATTTTTTTATTGTCATTGCCACCATCCATATAATTATCGATAATAATCTATTTTAATACGAGAAATTCCTTATTTCAACAGGCTCATCACCCCACGATGACAGATAAACCTCTATTCTTATTTGTCCTGACTCTGTTTCCGGAACAGAAACAATAACATCATCCGGAATAATACTGTTTTCCAGAATACATTCCGTACCGCTTTCCGTTGTTTTGTACACATATATAACAGGATTATTTTCTGTCTTCACCCAATGATTTATGCTTATGTGCTTTTCCCCGTCACTGACATCGGATTTTAATCCAACATATGAAAAATGCATCCATCCTAAATCAGTAAAATACCTTTCCACGGATTCATAGACGAAAATATCCGGTTTCTCATCTATTATAGCCTGATCCGAGAATTTATATCTGTTAATCATATTGGTATACGCAAATTGCGAGCCAATGTAGTCCGAAACAGCAGTTGAATAGGAATCTCTTCTTACAAGCAGGCGGCGTGAATCCGCATTTTCTGAATGATATTTAAAATATGTATCAAAATTCCACATATCAGTTACTGTCTCATAGTCAGAATATCCGCTGATTTCGTAGTCTTTATTGCCTGACAAATCTTTAACATTTAAAGTTATGGCAAGATCCTGATTTGTGCCAGCAATTTCCCTGTACTCCAAATCTTGAAGTCTTGGCATCTCTACTCCCAGTTCAAGCGCCAGTTCTCTGGCTGCTATATATCCTCCGGCATGATTCCAATGCCCGTCTTTTTTATAATATAAATCCACATCCGGATTCTCTTCTTTAAATTCAAGTAAAGCTTCTTTGGGATACACAATTCTTAAGTCGGTGTTCTCCCGCATATATTTAACGAACTGATCTATTGAAGTGACTTCGTTGACGACTTCATAGCAATCCGGAAGCTGTTCTTTATATATTGTCGCTTTATTAGGTGCCAAAAATATAACAAATTCAATGCCTAAGCTGTTTAATACCCGTTCTGAATTTACCAACGCATCCGCAGTAGCCGCCAGATAATTATCATCCACATTTCTCATTCCAAGTGACTGCTTTATGGGATTGCTGTCGTCATCATTTGAATAAAATAACCATCCGTTTTTTCCAATTTCAACCATATTGTTTGACGGAACCTTAAAAACAAAATAATCTATATTATTGTTAACGCTGATAAGTTGATTTCTAAACGGAATATGATCATTCCAATATGCTTCAAAAGAAGAAGGATAGCCTTCTATTCCCACATCCGCCACATGCGGATATTCGGCTAGTTTTCTTTTTTCAAGATTCGCAGTTTCCACAAAAAGGCTATATATCGGAAAAACCAGTGTCGGAACAATCAGCAAAGCAAAAAACAATACTATTATCAAATTATCCTTTATTTCTCTGCTCTTCATCTTTATCTCCATTAAAACCCGGAATAAAAGGATTGTATTTTAATATGTGAAATTTCTTATTTCAACAGGCTCCTCACCCCACGATGACAGATAAACCTCTACTCTTATCTGCCCCGACTCCGATTCGGGAACAGAAAAAACAATATCATCCGGTATATCACTGTTTTCAAGAACACATTCCTCGCCGAACTCTGTTATTTTATACACATATATTCGAGGATTGTTATCGGTTTCCAACATATTGTTTATGGATATTTCCTTCTCGCCGTCTGAAACATCGGTTTTAAGTCCTACATAGGAAAAATGCATCCAGCCCAAATCCCTGAAATAGCGTTCCACCGATTCATATACATATACATCCGGCTTTTCTTCCATAAAGCCGGTTGTAGAAAATATTCTTTTGTATATCATATTTGTATATCTAAATTGCGAGCCGATAAATTCAGATACTGCCGTTGAGAACGAATCTCTTCTGACTACTAATCTTCTTGGATCCACATCACCTAATGAATGGAATTTGTAATAAGTATTAAAATCCCATATATCCGTGACCGTTTCAGTTTTGGTATAGCCACTGATTAAATAATCCTTATTATCGTGTAAATCATTAACATTAATCATTCCGGCCAAATCGGCATTAGTGGCAGAGGCTTCTTTAAAATCAATATCCTGCAGTCTTGGCATGTCTATTCCAAGTTCTTTTGCCAGTTCCCTTGCCGCAATATATCCTCCGGCATGATTCCAGTGCCCGTCTTTTTTATAATATAAATCCACATCCGGATTCTCTTCTTTAAATTCAAGTAAAGCTTCTTTGGGATACACAATTCTTAAGTCGGTGTTCTCCCGCATATATTTAACGAACTGATCTATTGAAGTGACTTCGTTGACGACTTCATAGCAATCCGGAAGCTGTTCTTTATATATTGTCGCTTTATTAGGTGCCAAAAATATAACAAATTCTATGCCAAGGCTGTTTAGAACTCTTTCGGAATTGATTAAAGCATCTGCAGTCATTTCTAAAAAAGAATCGTCCACATTCCACATTCCCAATGACTGTTTTATCGGGTTATAATCCTCTTCATTGGAATAAAAAAGCCACCCGTTTTTCCCGATTTCCACTTTATTGTTTGAAGCAGTTTTAAACATATAGTAGTCTATACTATTGTTTAGTCTTATCATTTGATTTCTGAAAGGAATATTGTCATTCCAATAATTCTCAAACGAAGAAGGATATCCTTCAATTCCCACATCTGATAGCCGAGGCAATTCAGCATGTTTTCTCTGCTCTGTATTTTGTGTTTCCACGAAAATACTAAATATAGGAAAAACTATTGTGGGGACAATCAACATTGCAAAAAAAGATATAATTGTTATAGTTTCCTTTATTTTTCTTCTTTTCATTTTAAATATTGTCCCTGTCAGAATCTAAAGTAAATAAACGGATTGTATGTATTGCTGGCAAGAAGAGCCAAACTTAAAAATAACATTAATAGGCAATAAACGGTCTCTATATATGAATCTTTCCAAAATACCGCTAATTTGGTTTTTCCGACCAAATATTGAATAGGGCCGCATCCTATAACCGCCAATATAGCTATGGCAATAACTTTGTTCGTAATAAATTGATGTAAAAAAATCTTTTGATCAAGTATGCTTCCAGCTGCAAATAAATACTTCAAAGGACGTACCATCATTTTCAAAAAACAAATTGCCCGTTCCATTGTATCAGCTCTAAAAAGAACCCAGCAAAAATTAACAATGACTAAAGTATATATTCTTCCCAAAAATTTGTATTTTTCCAAAATTTTCGAAAGGCCTGCTCGCTCAATAACTGATAAAACACCGTAAATAAGCCCCCAAACAATAAAATTTATTCCCGCACCGTGCCAAATACCGGTAAGAAGAAAAACGATTAAAAGATTTACAAATGTCCTTGCCGTTCCTTTCCTATTTCCGCCCAAAGGAATATATACATATTCTCTAAACCATGTTCCCAATGAGATATGCCATTTTCTCCAAAAATCCTGAATGGAGTATGCCGTATACGGAAGTCTAAAGTTTTCATCAAATTCAAAGCCAAACATTCTGCCCAGTCCGATGGCCATGTCAGAATAACCTGAAAAATCGTAATAAATCTGAAGTGTATACATTATTGAAGCAATCCACACGAGCCAGCTGGTCAATCTTTCATCCGGAAAACCATAAACCTGATCCACAATGCTTGCCAACGTGTTTGCAATAATTACTTTTTTGCCTAAACCATAGCAAAATCTTTTTATTCCCGCCGCCATCTTTTCTTTTACCAATATGCGGTTTTGAAGCTGATTTTCTATGTTTATGTACTTAACAATAGGCCCTGCAATCAACTGAGGAAAAAAGGAAATATACAAGGCGAGATTAATAATATTCTTTTGTGCCTTATAACGCCCCCTGTAAAGGTCTATTGCATAGCTTAAACTCTGAAAAGTAAAAAACGAAATGCCTATCGGAAGAGCAATTTCTTTTACTCCAAAATCCCTTTTCAAAACATTGCCTGCAAGTTCCATAACAAAATTAAAGTATTTATAATATCCAAGAATTCCGACATTCGCCAGAACATCAAATATTAATATTAACGTTTTTGCCTTTTCAAATTTATCCATCAAAAATCCGAAGCTCCAGTTAAGAGCAATGGAAACAAGCATTAATAAAACATATACCGGCTCACCCCAAGCATAGAAAAAAAGACTCGCCAGCAAAAGAAAAGTATTCTGTATTTTTTTCGGCAAAAGATTTCCTAATATAACCGTTATCGGCAAAAAAATCAGCAAAAAAGTAAGTGAAGAAAATAGCATGTAAATGTCTCCTTGTATCAGACTGTTTGAACCTCAAAATGTACATCAATCAGTTTTTATGATATCATACTTTAAAAATCTATTACACAGGAAAAGAACTTTGGATGTGTTTTCACTCCATTGGTTAATCACATAGAATATGTTATTCAATTCAATTGCTTATATCATTTTTCTGCCCTTGGTTTTTCTAACTTATTGGGCCATTCCGCATAAATTTAGATGGATATTATTGCTTGTTACCAGTTACTATTTTTATATGAGCTGGAATCCGAAATATGTGGTAATAATCCTCGGAACAACAGTAATATCTTATATTGCCGGACTTCTTGTCGAAAAATACGATAGCAAGAAAATCAAAAAACTAATTCTGCTGTCGACTCTTTTCATATGTCTTGGTGTTCTTTTTATATTTAAGTATTCAATTTTTACGCTTAACAGCCTTATCGGAGCAGCAAGCCTATTCGGCCTATCAATGCAGCCACTTACATACAGGGTAATGCTCCCGGTCGGAATTTCTTTTTATACCTTTCAAACCATAAGCTATGTAATCGATGTCTATAACAAAAAAATACCGGCCGAAAAGCATTTTGGGATATATGCAACTTTTGTTTCCTTTTTCCCGCAATTAGTTGCTGGCCCCATCGAGCGAAGCACAAATCTGCTTCCCCAGATAACTTCAAAAAAAGTTTTTAATTATGATAAAGCCATTTACGGATTCAGACAGATTTTATGGGGGTTTTTCAAAAAAATTGCAGTCGCGGATGTGTTGGCAACATATGTAAACAGAGCTTACGAAAAAATAGATAATTGTACCGGTTTAGACCTATCCGCTGCCATTTTATTATTTACAATACAAATCTACTGCGATTTTTCAGGCTATTCAGACATTGCAATCGGTTCAGCCAAATTATTGGGGATAGATCTTACAACTAATTTTTTAAGTCCGTATTTCTCAACATCGGTAAAAGAATTTTGGTCAAGATGGCATATTTCCCTGTCTACCTGGTTCAAAGACTATGTTTATATTCCTTTGGGCGGAAACAGGTGCACTAAATTAAGAAACTCTTTTAATCTTTTAGTTACCTTTATTGTAAGCGGACTGTGGCACGGTGCCAATTGGACATATATATTTTGGGGTACCCTTCACGGAGGAGTTCAGGTTTTTGAGCGAATTACCCTTGGAAAAAGAAAAAAGAACACAAAAAACAGGTTTACAAAAATTGTTTGTTGGATTTCAGTCTTTATTTTTATCAACCTGGCCTGGGTCTTTTTTAGAGCGTCTACTATAAGTGATGCTTTCTTACTGCTCAAGCGCTTCTTTATAAGCTTTAGCAATCTCCATTCCTTTACCGGAACAAACATAGGGCTTGGAAAGAAGAAGAGAATATATATTCTGATTGTTATTTCGATTATTTCGGCTTTTGACTATTATTCATTAAAAAAAGATTTTATTGAAAAAATGAAGAGTATGCCGACTGTTGTTTGTTTTTTAATTGAATATATTATTCTTGCATTTGTCTTATACACATTATATACGGGTGTAAATGCAAATCCTTTTGTTTATTTTCAATTTTAATTGAGGATTACCATGAAGAAATTTATATATCATATATTAATTGTTTTTTTGCCTATATTGCTGATAGTTTCTATTTTCATTTTACGAGTCGAAAAAACCGGTGAACTTTCCAAAGTAGAAAACTGTGTAAAAATTCAACGCGAAAACGCTACTTCTCTCTTAGGAATGGCCTACAACGAAAATAAGCCCTATTATAAACTTCTCAATGCAAATTATTACAAGTCAGATGTTATAGCTTTAGGCACCAGTAGGGTTATGCAGTTTAAAGATTATTTCTTTACCAAAAGTTTTTATAACTGCGGAGGAGCGGTATCCGGCAATTTTGATGAATACAAAAATTTTCTTATGAATCTTGACTACAACCCCGAAATTATTATTTTGGGCATCGATAACTCCTGTTTTAACGATTCTTGGATGAGTTGGCAGCCCGATTATTCAAAGTATAAAAGCATACCGGCTTCAACGCGCTCAAAAGATGTTTTATTAAAGGCAATTTTTGAGGATCTTAAAAACAAAAAATGGAATTTCGATGATTTATCAAATTATCCTGAAAATATAGGTGTCAGCGGAAAAGTAAAGGATTCCGGTTTTATGAATGACGGAAGCTACTACTACGGAGATATATACAGGAGTCCCGAAAATAAACCGGATTCAGAGTTTAAAGAAACCATAGGTCGAATAGCCGACGGAAGAAACGGTTTTGAATACGGAAATGATATTTGCGAAAGTGCACTCATTCAGCTTAGAGAGTTACTCGAATATTGCAGACAAAACAATATATATGTTATAGGTTTTTCTACGCCTTACGCCCCTGCTATATATGATATTTTGATTTCAACCGGCAAATATGATTATCTGAACAATATCGGCACAGATTGCTCTCATATTTTTGACGAGTATGATTTTGAATACTACGATTTCATTAATGGTTCATTGCCGAATGTAACAAACGACTATTATATTGACGGTTTGCACGGAAGTGAAATTGTATACGGTAAAATAATCGTTGCCATGAGTGAAGCAGGGTCGCTAATTGGAAACTGTGCTGATACGGAATATATCAATAGTATTATTGACAACCGATACAATAACCTATGCTTTTACAGCCCCTTTGACAGATAAATCGTGACCAAGTCGAATATAGAAAAGCTGCGAAAATCATTTTTCGCAGCCTCTTTCCATAGCGTTAATATGTTATTTACCGCTCTCAAGAATCAAGTCAACCATTTCACCCACGTTTTTCATAGTAACTGTCTTTCCCATCGGTATCTTAAAATTAAATTCTTCTTCAACTGCCACCACTAAATTGATATGTTCAAAAGAATCCCAATCATCGATGTCATCTGCTGTAGTGTTGTCATCAATCTCAATGGTATCGTCATCAAATACCTCTCTGAATACTTCCGTTAATCTTTCAAATGCTTCTTCTCTAGTCATAATATATCATCTCTCCTTTTCATCATATTCAAAAATAGGGCTCAACTGCAAGCCACAAGGACTTGATTCATACTAATTCTATAATAACACTTTTATTTTCATTTTGCCTTTAGAAACTGTGTTTTGAGACGCATTTTTTATTGTTACTTTCAAAACAATCAAATTAAGGCCATCCTGCTTATCAATACATTCACCTGTTACCGTTAAAACGTCTCCCGCAAATACAGGTTTTGTAAATCCCATTTCCACACTATGAATAAGGCTGTACTTGCCCGGAAGATAAACTCCCGCCAAAGTGGAAATAAAGGAAGCCGTCATCATACCAAAAACAATATGCGAAGAATATCCTCCCATTTCTTTTGCAAAGGAATCATCACAATGCATGGGATTGACATCGCCTGTAAGGCTTCTGAATTTTTCCTCCATTTCGGTAGTGATGCTTACCTCAAAAGATTCTCTGGTACCTATTTCTATATCGGAATACTTATATTCCTTTACTGTAGCCATTCTCAACTCTCCTTGCTATTCCCTCGGCGTCAATTTCGTTTTCAACTCTTACATTATGCTGTGTTTCATTGTAGCCCTTCGCAAATGTATCATCAAAACCGATTGAAATAATAGAATAAGTCTTTCCGGCTCTTTCGATAGCATCCGACAACATATTACCTATTCCGCTTCCGACCTGATGTTCTTCTACCGTCACAATGTATTCGGGAGATAATTCTTCTATTTTATTTAAAAGCGCACTCGAATTAAACGGCTTAATTTGAAACAAATTGATTACCGTCGTCTCGATGCCATGGTTGTTAAGAATATCCGATGCAGGGACAACTTCTTCCAAAATACTTCCGGTAGAAATAATCAGAATCTTCTTTCCGCTTCCGAATATGTCAAATCCACAGGATGGCAAGCTATAATCATCATCAAAATATTCATGTTCACCATTCATTCCGATTCGCATATAGCACGGGCCATTAATGCCGTATATATACTCTGTGCATTCTCTTACTTGAATAGGAGTTGCAGGAGATATTATACATAATCCGGGGAGATTTCTTAATACTCCAATATCTTCAGTTGTGTGGTGGCTGGGGCCAAGACCCGAAAGTGCCAAACCACTTCCTTGACCTATTAGTTTTACATTTGCATTGTGAAAGCATAAATCGTCTCGAATAAATTCCATTGCACGATAAGCTATAAATGCTCCTTGTAAAAAAACAAACGGAACAAAACCTGACATTGCCATACCGGCTGATACGCCTATTGCATTCTGCTCAGCTATTCCAAAGTTCAACAGTCTTCCCGGAAAGTTCCTTCGAAACAATTCATCCAAATTGCTTCCACTGTCAGCCAGTATTTCAATAACGTTGGAATCTTTTTCTGCTATTTCCAACAGCTTTCCCATAAAAGCTCTCTGCATTTTACAATTCCTCCGTTATTTCCAATTCTCTGCAAATAGACTGCATTTCTTTCTTTTTCGGTATTTTAAAATGCCATGAAGCGTCATTTTCCATTGTTGGAACGCCGTGTCCCTTTACTGTGTGCGCTATTACTATTCTGGGCCTATCCTTTTGATTTGATTCACCCAATATTCTACACAAGGCATTCACATCGTGACCATCTACCTCATCTACCTGCCACCCGAAAGCTTCCCATTTAGCTCTCCAGTTAACAGTATTCATGGTCTCTTCGGTTGAATTCATTTTCTGAAGGCCGTTGCAGTCCAAAATAACCGTCAAATTGTCCGCTTTATGAGCCGAAGCAGCGAAAGCCGCTTCCCAAACCGAGCCCTCCTGGCACTCTCCATCACCTACAAGGACATAGGTTTTCCTTTCACTACCCTTGATTTTTTGTGACAGAGCCATTCCAAGTCCAATGGGCAATCCATGACCCAGCGAGCCTGAAGATGCCTCAACCCAAGGTAAATCTCTTTTACAAGGCTCTGCACTTAATCTGGTACCCGGAGTGAGAAAAGTTTCCATTTCATTTTCTTCAAGAATTCCCACATATTCCATAACGGCATACATACCTATCGCCGCATGCCCTTTGCTGAGAACAAATCTGTCCCTAGCCGCATCATTTAAATTTTCTTTATCAATTTTGAGAACTCCTCTAACATACAATGAATAAAGAATTTCCAAGCTTGAATATGCACTAGCCCAATGAACAGCTCCTCTTTTTACTGAAGTCACAAAAATGCGCTTTCTTAAATTTTTTAAAATTATGTCATCACAATTTTGCAAAGTCGATTACCTCCTCGGAATTAAGTCCAAGCCCACCAATATATGGTAATTCTTTAATCTGTTGAATCGTACTTTCCTTAAGTGGAATATCTATTGCACAATAATTGCTTCTTAGTCTTTCCTGCTTCGTGGTTCTCGGAATAGCGGTTACGTTTTGCAACCCGCAGAAAGCCAAACAAAGTTCAGCTATAGAAATACTCTCATCTTCAGCGCACTTTTTAAGAATCTCATTATTACTAATCAATCCACTCCCAAGCGGACTGCTGGCTTCTATCATAATGCCCTTTTCTAAACAATAATCAGTAACGTCCGGTTGAAGCATTCCGGGATGGTATTCTATTTGATTAACAAACGGACAAACGCTTGCAGTCTTAAACAGGCTTTCAAGGTGTACAGGTTTAAAATTTGATACACCAATCGCCCTTACGTCGCCTTGTTTATAGAGAGTTTCAAGGCCTCTCCAGGTTTCTGCGTTTATTTCTTCCCAGTTCTCATATTCCATAGGAGTCGCCGGCCAATGTATTAAATATAAGTCAAGATAATCTGTTTTCAGTTTCTTAATTGATTTATGACATGCAGCTATGGCACCTTCATACCCGTAATTTGTGCGCCATACTTTATCGGACAAAATCAACTTTTGGCGTGAAATACCAAGTTCAGCCACAGATTTGCCAATAATCATTTCGTTAGAATAACTGGCTGCGGTGTCAATCAAAGAGTAGCCTATCTCCACCGCTTCTTTAAGAATACTTGCCATTATTTCTTTTTCATTTATTTTCCATGTGCCGATTCCGATGGATGGCAAATTGAATTCTATTCTTTCCATTATACTTTCCTGTTATTTGAACCTTTATAAGGCACATACATTAAAATCGACACGCAAAACATACTCTTTTTTTCGTTATGGGATTACTCTGCATATATCCGGCTCATGGTAGTCCATAATATTACTTATTTATGTGAGAAATTAACATTTCATCTCCATACTCAACTTCGATGCAATCTACCATTTCATTAGTATACTTATTTACTGCCATAAGTATGGCAAATTTATCAGTAGTATATTCTTCCCCTCTATAAACAATCTTGTTAACTGCGTCTGTCGATACTTCAACATGTTGCCGTATTACAAACAAATCATCACCCATGTCTGCATCTAACGAAATAGGTTCCCAATGCAACACCCGTGTTATTTCTTCCGAATTCGACATCTGTAATATAGAATACCGCCAAAACTGTTCCATGCCCAAAGCTTTGAACAATATTGCTTGGTTACTGTTCCAGTCTACATTTTCACTGTCTACGGCGATGAATACCGTATAGCTCTCATCGTTCGTGTTCTCAAGCCACTCACTTAGTTGCTCGCTCTTCCTTATTACATCGCCCTTCTCAATCGACTGCTTTATATGACCTACATTGCTATCATAATCTTCTCTTATGGCCACTGCATATTGTCTAAATTCGTTGGCTTCTTCTTCCCATTTTTCATAGCCTTTTTCGCCTCTATGATCCTGTAAATCATAATGCTCTTCTAAATAATCACACAAGAAACCGGTATATTTTTCCGCACCGCTGACTGCCAGATGTGCCCTATCTGTGAAATCAAAATTAAAATCCAGACCCATTTCATCAATATAATCATTAGTATTAACAAACGGATATCCATAACTGTTTACTACTTCTTTAGCAGCGTTAAATGTAATATAATCGTTGTGACCTATCGGATAAGGACAAACAATAAACAACACATTAAGTTTATTTAACTTACAAAAATCCAAAAGATCAGTAAGAGCATTTAATTGTGCATCATTCAGTTCACCAACCTCAGTGGTATAAGATTGAGGTTTTTCAAAATAGCCTACCTCTCTTTTATATGAGTTGCCTTTAAATCGGTTTATGTCCACTGATGTTTTTCTGTTGTCAATAAATTCCCAATGTTCCGGATTGCCAAGGACATCTTGTTCATGATAATATCCGATATCAAATACCAATTCCGTAAACAATGACCTGTCAAATTCTCTATCTGAAAAATAGTTGCTTATAACTTCAAGTCTCCGAGGATACAAAACATCTTCATAATGAGCGTACTTTCTAACTGTTCCAAGCTCATCAAGCATATAAGTAAGTTTTCTCAAATCAATAATATACAAATCAGGTTTGTTGGTTGACATGATATTCTTTATGTAATACTTATAAATTGATAATTCTATTCCTTCCTGACTATAACCGTATGAAGTAATCCCGAGTTTATCCCATGCCGTTAACGGCTGCCATCCATACAAAACCGTACTGGCGCCGATAACTGCTACGTCCAGATTCCTTTCATCCTTAAAATCAACTATATTTGTTCTGTTTTGTGTTAAATCTCTATATAAATAAGTTACTCTGGCAAATACAAAATAAGCAATTGCCAAAAATATAATAAGCGAAATAATCTGCTTTTTCTTCATGTTTTTATTTCCTACTAATATAATATGTTAAAATATTAGAACCCTTGATATATAAAGTCCGCAGCATTATAGCCGCCGCCGTATTTACCCTTTATAAGTACTAGTATGAAAAGAGAAATCCATATAATCCATCTGAGTACGATTCCTTGCTTAGCTATATAATTTCGAGCATATCCGTATTTTTCTCGTAATATTCCAACAACAAACAATGCAAATACTCCAAAAATAAGAATATTAATATCCACGTATGATACACCGGTATTTAAAATGCTGTCATCAAAGAATATCCAAGGATTTACTTCTTTGATATTACCGATAAACATAGTAATTAAGCTGCCCAAAAGAGATAATGCCTGTTTAAAATTTTCCGCCCTAAAAAATGCAGCGCCAACCGCATATATTACATATGTCCGCATTGATTGAAACAGATGCCAACTAAAATTATCGGTATTAACAGAAAATTTTTTCAGTAACTTTGTCGATATAGGAGAAATCAAGTCACCTATCATTAATACAATCCAATACCACAAACTTACACCGACTATAAATTTTGTTGCACCGTGCCAAATGCCCATTACAAGCCATAAGCAAAGCATACCAAGCGAGGTAGCTAAAAACTTACCTGTATTTTTTCCAAATTTCTTTTTTGCAAATTTGCCGAACTTAACCATAAAAGAACTCTTCAGCACCGGGTAAAGAACATAATCCTGCGCCCACACACCGAGAGTAATATGCCATCTTTTCCAAAATTCTTTACTGTCTCGCGAGAAAAAAGGATTATTAAAGTTTTCCGGCATAACAATACCGAAAATTTCAGCCGTGCCAAGCACAATATCTGTACAACCCGAAAAGTCCGTATACATTTGAATAGGATACATCAAAAGAACAATCCAGTGATAAAAGCCATTGTAAGTAGCGAGATCTGCCCAGATTGCATTTACAATTATTCCGGCTCTTTCTGCTATAACTAGTTTTTTGAAAAACCCCCACAAAATGCGCTGAGCTCCGAAAGTTATATTTTTATAATCAAGAGGGTGCTCCTCAAATAATGTTGAAAGCTGAGAATACCTACTTATGGGTCCTGTGGTCAATTGAGGGAAAAAGCCAACAAATAAAAGAAGCTTAAAGAAATTTTTTTGAGGTTCAATATTACCCCAGGCACAATCAAGAATATATCCGACAACCTGAAGCGTGTAATAACCCATGCCTAAAGCACCTACAAATTCCCATCCGTTAAATTCAGGAAGAACATGTATTACTTTTCTAAAGACACCAAAAGCATCTACCAAAATGGAATCTGCTTTAATAACAAACCATACCAAAAGGTTAACAACAATCGCTATCGCCATCAAAGCGATTCGAATCTTGTTTTTTCCGTCGGCACCGTCCTTTTTCATTCCAACATTGGTTGCAATATATGCCGTAATTGCCGATCCGAGTATATAAAGAAATGTAATGGGCTTCGCTGCGGCACAATAAAATACAATACTTAATAAGAGCAACTGTATCCAACGTATTTTTTTAGGAAGTATATAATATATAATTGCACCGATTGCTACCAAAAAAAGGTAGTAAAAAGATGTTATACCCATTTGATATCTCCAAACAATTAATTTACTTTAATCGAGCCGTTTTTGTTCTCGTAATTGTCGGGAATAATATATTCCCATACTGTATTACCCTCCGCATCTTCAGATATTTTTTCAAATCCCTGAAGTGCATAAAAATCCTTTACCATCATATTCTTTGCGGTAGGATAGTAGTAGCCGTATATTGCTTTTATTCCACGCTGCTTTGCCTGATTTACCAGTTCATCCATCATGGCAAACTCCATTTCTCGTTTGAGTACACGACAGCTCATAAGCCAAAGTTCCATATGGAGTTTTGTGTTGTCATTGTTATCTATGTTACCTATAACAATACTAACTACTCCGTTATCGCCAAACTTGTCCACAAGCTTACCGTACAGAGTAATTCTGTTTGAGTCTGCGGCTGCTTCTTCAATTTCTGCCTGGTTATATCGTTTTGTCGTTAAATTGAACTGGTTGCTCTTATTTGTGAGTTGAGCAATTCTGGACATATATTCCGGAACAAATCCTTTAATCTCTCCCTGCATTTCAAGAGAACGAAGATAATCATTATAGTCTACAAAGGATGCCTGAGCCTGAGCTCTCTTGGCATTTTCCATATACATCTCGTTACGTTTGATATCATCTCCTGACAAAGTGGTCACTTCAAAGAAGCCTGATTTATCAATAATTTGAATATAATGCTCCGGAATATCCATCTCAGGTGCAGAAACACCGGGAAATTGAGCCTTTATGATCTGTCTCTCAGCCGGATTATCATCCACAAATACGTAACTTTCGGGAAGCAGATTCATTTCTGCAGCGGTTTCCGAAAGATTTTGGCTCTTAGGATTCCAATTTGCCTTTATGGCGACAAAATCATCGGGCTTTAACACGCTGTCAACACGGTTCAAGCCCGCAATCGCATTCTCAGCTTCATTTTTAGAATTAACTGTGAGTACAATACCAAACTGCTTATGAAGTTTAATATATTCCTGAAATTCACTGTAGGTTTCAGCCAAAGCAGTCTCTTGTCCAATTTCAATATTGTCGGCACCGTCATCGCCTACTATTCCACCCCATAAAGTGTTGTCAAGATCAAGATTAAAGGCTTTTTTGTTCTTTCCGTACATGGACTTGATTATGTTTGCCACATTAAATGAAAGATAAGGGATAGCGGGAACCGCCACCGCATATTTATACATATTCCAGTAATAAGGATCCGACCACTTTTCTAGTCCATAGGAAGCCGAGATGTAATTTATATCACATATATAGAAATTTTCATGAGTTTGTGCATATTCATAAAACGCACTGTTCAATCCGGTTATAAAATTAACTCTTCCGTGATAATCCGACGCATCTTTATTACCCATCAGTCTGAAAAAAGGATATTCGAAGTTATTCTGAATAATCGGACAATGATAAACAGAAAAAATACGCTCCCAAAGACCCATAAACTTATCAATGATAGCTTTATGCTTATCTTTGACAGCATCTTTCGAATCACTCATCTCAGGATATTCCATTATATTTCGGTTGCATGTACAGATATAAATCAAATCCGGTGCAAATTCTTCAAGTTCTGGATTTGGAAACATTCCGTCTTCAAAATATTTATTATATTCAGACTCATAAAATTCTGCTTTAATACCGTAATTAAGCAAAAACAATTCCAGAATAAGCATGACATTATGAGTGGTGCATCCACCCAAAATTGCAATCTTTTTTGTAATATATGAGGCTTTCTCATCAGAAAGAAGTTCTTTTCTTATGCTTTTCTTTTTTTTGAGCAGATATTCTGCATCAAATGGATACTCTAATTCTTTCATATCGTTCCTCTTATGTTGTAACCTTTGTAAAAAAGAATGGCACTTATAATAGCAGCGCCGATTACTTGCAACTCTATAATGAAAAAAACGGCAATTGCTCGTTCGGTCAAAACATACCCGTGAAATTGCCGTGTTTTAAAAATATATTTATTTTTCCAAATCAAGTGTTTTTAATCTTTCGCGTATATCCTCAACCGAAAGCCACTCTGTATTATTATCAGAACTGTAAGAGAAACCTTCTGTAACCTTTTTACCGCTTTCATTAATTTTCTGCTTATTATTCCATGTAACCTGCGGATATACAATAAAATGCTTGTCGTATTCATAAGTGTTCATGGAATCTTCAACCGTAACCATTATTTCATGAAGTTTTTCACCCGGATATATTCCGATTTCTTTAGTAGTACATCCGGGAAGCATAGCCTCTGCCAAGTCGGTAATCTTAAATGAAGGAATTTTTGAGATAAATGTCTCACCACCTGTAGCCTCTTCCAAAGCCTTAATTACAAGTTCAACACCTTCTTGTAAACTAATCCAAAAACGAGTCATTCTGTAATCAGTAACGGTAAGCTCTGTTACACCCTTTTTAATCATGTCATAGAATTTGGGAATAACCGAGCCACGGCTTCCCGCAACATTACCGTATCTTACTATTGAAAAACAGATATCCTTTGTACCGGCATATGCGTTAGCTGCAATAAACAATTTATCCGAAACAAGTTTTGTTCCGCCGTATAAGTTGACGGGATTTACAGCTTTATCCGTAGATAGTGCAACTACCTTTTTAACATTGGTATCGAGGCATGCATCAATAACATTCTGGGCTCCGTTAATGTTTGTTTTAATCGCTTCTGCGGGATTATATTCACAAGCAGGAACCTGCTTTAATGCAGCGGCATGAACAACATAATCGACCCCTTCAAGTGCACGAGTCAGTCTCTCCTTGTCTCTCACATCTCCAATAAAGAAACGAAGCTTATCTGCATACTCTTTAAATTCACCCTGCATTAAAAACTGCTTAAATTCATCTCTTGAATAGATGATGATTTTTTTAGGATTGTAATGGGTTAATACATACTTTGTAAACGCCTTACCAAAGCTGCCGGTTCCACCGGTTACCAGTATTGATTTATTATTTAACATAGAGTCAAACCTCTCTTTCAATAATTACATTGCTATAAAAAAATTGTCATTACGATTATATCTAAATTGCTTTATAAACACAAATGCGAATTGCTAAATCTAAAGAATCAATCCTCTTTCTTTGCTATACTCAAAGCTTTTTTCATTCCTTTATTGATTATCGGCTCAAAAATAAAATGAGAAAATGCCGCAACGCCTATAGCTAGAGCCACCATTACAGACCAGCCCCAATTATTGCCCTTGAGATGAAGCTTATCGAAATTGAGTATATTGATTACAACAAAGTGCCACATGTAAAGGCTCATGGATATACTTCCAAACCACTTAAATATCTTTGTGCTGAATAACAGTTTAAGCGGTTTTACATACATTACTCCAAAGAAAAGAACAGGAGTAACAACGAGAAGCATAAATCTATGATTGTCGACAGTATAATTTGTTAAATACAAATCCGAATAAACAGATCCCAGCCCCAAAAAGATTAAATCCGCAATCAAAAACAATGCAAAAATAATTTTCCCACTTACATTACTTATATACGAATATATTTCATAAAGGAGCAGTCCGAAGGCGAAATCACACATTGTACATATACCCATATACTGAGGAAAATCAAGATTTAAATTCCTCACATAATAAAGTGTTACGAAGAAAACAACGGCACATAAAATTATATACAGGCTTTGTGATTTTTTACTGATTTTGCAAATACAATAATAAATACAGTAGCAAAGAAACAGACAACATATCGTCCAAGTAACTTTGTTACATGGTCTGTCACTGGTAAACCATCCCGTGTAAAAGCCCGACATTTTAAGAATCATGCACACTGCATCGTGATTACCGCACTTTTCGTTTCCGGTCATATATTTAACAAAACACTCATAAAAATACATGCAAAGATTTGTAATCCAGTACAGTGGAATCAATTTAAAATATCTTTTCGAAAAGAAACTTAAAAATTCTTCACCCGCTATTTTTTCTTTATGATTGTATGCAGTCAAAAAGCCCGATAAAGCAATAAAAATATCAACGACATATGCAAAATAACCAAGCCCCAGTTCTTCTCCCCTTGGGATGGTCCACTGGAGGTGACATACCATTATCAAAATGCTTAAAAGCCCTTTTAATCCATCGATAGAATCGAATCTTTCTTTTCTCATATTATGAATCTACTTTCTGTAAACGCTTTAGTATTATACAAAACATATATCAGCTCATACAATATAATAATAAACGTTCTCAAAACTATCAATACGGATACATTCTTAAATATCGCTTTTGACAATATAATCAAGAAATCCTATAATTTCTAGGTAATTATAACCACATTTTTTGTAGAAAGTATGAGGTTTTATTTATGACTTTTATAAATATTTTTACTAATACAATTAAGCAAAAACGTTTTATAGCCTGTATAACAAGTGCTGTATTAACAGGATTTATATGTTACATATATTGTCTTGTCAACAATTTAAACAATTACGATTCTATTTCAAACACACCCTACGGAGTCGGTGCAAC
Organism: Lachnospiraceae bacterium; assembly: GCA_024403485.1. Classification (GTDB taxonomy): domain Bacteria; phylum Bacillota; class Clostridia; order Lachnospirales; family Lachnospiraceae; genus UBA1258. The sequence goes on along the minus strand of JAKSRT010000002.1, from coordinate 4,113 downwards.
TGCTTCCTCGGGTCGCTGGATGCTTTATTACATTCAGCTGTTTACTCAGAAATTTTATTATACATATCATCTCCGCTTCCTCTACGGAATACTGGCCATAATCATTTATGCAATTGCTTCCTATATCATAGTTGAAACTTTTAAGATTGACGATTTGTTTTTATGCATTGCAATCTCATCGATAACTGTTGCTTTTCCTGCTGTAGGCAGTTCAATGTATTTCACATATTGCGTTCATTTTTATGCACTTGCATTTCTTTTGGTGGTTTTTTGCATTCGATTTATAGCAAAGGGCACCTTAATATCATACGTAATTTCTATTGTACTGCTTGCCATGTCCATTGGGATTTACCAGGCCTTTTTCCCCTTGGCTGCGGCTTTGGCCATTGCATATGTCGCTATACTTGCTCTTGATAGTGATGTTAATGTTGTATTTAAAAAAGGAATATTTGCAGGCGGAAGTATTATACTTGGCTATGTGATAAACTCTTTGTTATCTAAATTGACATTGCTCATAACCGGTATTTCTCTTTCTGACTACAGAAGTATCTCGTCCATGGGCGGAGCACTCCTTTCCGAATTACCCAAAAGGCTTGCTTGGACATACAGAGCCTTCTTTCTCCCTTTTGCCACAAGCGGATTTATGGGAGTAACCAATCCCTTAATGAATAAGGGGTTCCTTTTGTTGTTCTATATCACAGTATTTGTTTTATTCGTTATATTGTTAAAAGCAAAAGAGAACAGAAAACAGGTCATCACAGCTTTAGCATTAATCCTTGTATTAATGCCTCCGGCTTCCTTGTTTTTCTACATTATTCTTCCCAAAAGCGAAATATATTCGATTATGATGTTCCCGACTATGATTATATTCTATCTCCCCTGCTTTCTCATCAGCCGAGCAAAATTTGATGATAAAACAAAAAAGTCCTTTATCGCAATATTCGGAGTACTGATTTTACTTATCAGTTCCAACTATGCTTTCTTAGAAAACGTAAACTATAATGCCCTTTACTATTCAAACCGCAAGGTAGAAAACTATTTAACAATGATGTTTGCACAAATTCGTGCCACCGAAGGTTATAGCACAGACAAACCAATAACATTTATCGGTGAGCATATAAACGATCCCACGTTTCAGGATAACTGGAAGCTGGAAAATTATGTACTCGGTGGTTACTGCCCTGCCGTTGAACAGCTTAATGTTTATTCGAGAAGCTTCTATCTTATGAACTACCTGGGTATGAGCTATACCACCATCTCAGCTGAGCAGAAAGAAAAATATGCCGACATAATAGAAGATATGGCAACATATCCCAATTACGGCTCCATATATGTTACCGATGAATGTATTCTTGTAAATCTAAAGTAGTTAATATATTGGTTGAAAAAAAGGGCTACTAATAATACAATATATATTGGATATTTGTATGAATTGAGTAGCCATTCTTTTCATCAAATGTATTATCGACTTGAAAGGTTCACAATACATGAAAATCGGATTAATAACTTTTCATTTTGTAAATAATTTTGGCGGAGCGCTTCAGACATATTCTCTCCAAAAATATATAAAAAATAACTTCAATGTAGATTCAGTTCATGTAATCGATTACAGAAACTGGTTTATACGTTTCACGGATACAGTTCGACTTTTCCCCATAACAAAAAACAAAAAGGCTTTTATCTCTGGGCTTAAAACCATGGGGCAAAGACTTCATCGAAAAAAGAAATTTGATTCATTTCTTAAAGAGAATGTTCTTTTATCAAAAAAATATCGTTCTTCAATAGGCTTAAAATTATGTCCTCCAAAATATGACGGTTTTGTATGCGGCAGTGACCAGATTTGGAATCCTATAATTACAGGCGGTGTTACTCCCGCATATTATCTTTCGTTTGTCAAAAATCGAAATAGAGTTTGCTCTTATGCACCAAGCTTTGGTACTAGCAAAATTTCTCCGATTTTTGAGAAAAAAATGAAAAAATACATTTCAAGCATTGGAAAATTATCAGTAAGAGAACATCAAGCGGCCTTAACTATCGATGAATGGCTCGATGTATGCCCTACCGAGCTTATCGATCCCACCTTTTTAATCGAAAATGAAACATGGGATGAAATATCACATATTAACGTTAAATTGCCTGAGCACTATATCTTAATTTATGTAATGCAGTCCAACTACAAAATATATGATTATGCTAAGCAGATTATGGATATCTACAACCTTCCGGTTGTAGATATCAGTCGATATGGATACAATCCGGGTTATATTTCACAGACTCTGATTGACGTCGGCCCCTCTGAATTTATATATCTTTTTAAAAATGCAGATATTGTATGTACCAACTCATACCATGGCTTGGCATATTCTCTTATATTCAGAAAAAAACTATACCTGCTGCCCTGTAAAAGTTTCAGTGCCAGAATAATGAACCTGCTTGACCTTTTGCAAATCGATAAATCAAGTGTTTGCGACGAGGATTCGGTTAACGAATTAATATATAATCCTGCCTATGTTGAAGAAGTTATAAGCAAAAAGAAGGAAGAGGCTTATATATATTTAAATGATTTTATAAAAGGATTAAAAGAATGCTAAACATTGACTCTATACATACAGATTGCTGTGGATGCGGTGCTTGTGCTCAGGTATGCCCTCAAAAATGTTTTGATATGCAGGCAAACTGTGAAGGATTTTTAAGGCCAAATGTTAACGATAATAAGTGCATTGAATGCGGCCTTTGCGAAAAGGTGTGCCCAATCACTAAAAACTTTTCTTTTGCCAAAGATAAAAACTTCCCCGAGCCAAAAGCTTACGGTGGCTGGAATTCTGACGAAGAAGTCAGAAAGAACAGCTCATCCGGCGGTGCGTTTTCCCTTTTTGCACACCATATCATTTCCCTTGGCGGTGTTGTTTATGCCTGCTCGTTAGATGGTGATTTAAAGGCTTCACATACTCATGCAGAAACCCTTGAGGAACTTTCTGCTATGAGAAAGTCAAAATACGTTCAAAGCGAAATAGGGAATGTCTACAATGAGGTAAAAACTACCCTTATTAAGGATCGTTTCGTTCTTTTTGTCGGAACACCTTGTCAGGTTGCCGGATTGATTAGTTTTTTAGGAAAATTATACGAAAAACTTTACACAATAGATTTTATCTGTCACGGTGTTCCATCACCTCTTTTTTTTCAAAAATATCTGAATTATATTTCAGATAAAGAAGGTTCTAATGTCGTTTCTTTTGAATTCCGAGTTAAAGATAAAGGTTGGAATCAAAGCGGTCTTCAGTTGGGAACAAAAATCGAATATGATAACGGAACTGTTAAGCGTAATTACCCTGCCTTCAATGATAATTACATGAATGGTTTTCTTGATGATGTGTGTTTAAGACCTTCCTGCTACAATTGCAAATTCAAAGGAATTAACGGAAGTTGCTCTGATTATACTATAGCTGATTTCTGGGGTGTCGATTCAGTTTGCCAAGATCTTAATGATCATAAGGGAACTTCTCTTGTACTTGTGAGAAACGAACACGCTTACGAACTTTGGGATAAAGTAAAAGATTATTTTATTGGTCATGAAGTTGACCTGCTTTCCAGTCTTAAAAAGAATGTAACAATAACCAAATCTGCCAATAAATGTAAAGGAAGAAATACTTTCTTTAAAGATTTATCCGAAAAAACATTCAACAGCGTAAGGCTTAAATATTTAACAAAAACAAAATGGGCAGCTCATAAAATCATCAGAATATTATGGAACAAATATAATAAGTTTATTAAATTTGGGTTAGTTGGGGCATCCAATACCCTTATAAATCTTGCTGTTTATTATTTTTTATTACACTTTGGTGTCAATTATCTGCTTGCATACACAGCAGGATTCCTTACCAGCGTATGCAATGCATTCTTTTGGAACAACAAATATGTATTTAAAAACAAGCAGGAAACTAACAGCATCTTTCTTTTTATAAAAGTATTGCTTTCGTACGGATTCAGTTATTTGCTTTCCATCGTATTGTTATCTGTTATGGTGGATAGACTGCACATTTCCGATATGATTGCACCAATTATAAAATTGATTATTACAATACCTATAAATTTTGTGTTAAACAAATTATGGGC
>JAKSRT010000019.1 GCA_024403485.1 Lachnospiraceae bacterium | reverse complement strand
AAAAGAGACCACATCCCTAGGATGTGGTCTCCAAAAACATTTTTTCACTGCTATTTTGTAAATCTTCCGATAATATCCTGAAGTGTCATAGCATTATTCTTATTTTCGCCCGAAGCGCTAAGAACCGTGTCAACTGCGACTGTAGTTTCATTATTATTCTTAATAATTTCTTCTACGCCGACTTCATTATCCTTTGAAGCACTGTCAACTGCTTCAACCTGCATGGAAATAGATTCAACGGATTCAACAAAAGTTCCTGTTGAATCACCGATAACATCGATGGAAGTCTTAATTTCCGCAACAACATCCTTGAATTTATCTGATGATGAAGCAAATACTTCAAACTGTCCGGTAACGTCTGTTTCAAGGAATGCAACAATATCTGTAAAGCATGACTTAACAAGTGTAATACTGTCTTCAGCTTCCTTGCAAAGGTTCTGAATCTGAGAAACAGTTTCTGAGGAACTGTTTGCAAGCTTTGAAATTTCTTCGGCAACTACCGCAAACCCACGACCTGCCTCACCTGCTCTTGCAGCCTCAATTGAAGCATTAAGAGAAAGAAGGTTTGTCTGACTTGTAATATCAAGAATCTGATCGGCCATGTCATTAATTCTGACAAGAGCCTGAAGGTTATTGATAGCTTCATCAATTCTGGTCTTTGTGGTAGCAATCTTTTCGCTGCTGTTTGCTTTTGCTTCACCGGCAAGCTTCGTCATTTCTGCTGAAGACTTCATAAGGTCTTCACTATGTCTGTCTTCATCGTTAACACTCTTCTGGATTTCCGAAGCAAGATCTTTCATCTTTTTAATTTCAGCTGTCATGCTTGAAATAGCTTCGTTGGTATTAATGATACTTGCGGAAAGTTCCTGAGTTGTAGCTGAATCTGTTTCAACTCTTTCAAGAAGCTGTTCAGAGGTTTCTTCCATTACTGCCGCGCTTTCAGAAAGAGATTCGGAACATTCGGACATGGTTGAAACAATATCACTGAATTTGTCTGTAAGAGATTTAACTGCAACAGCAATTTCGCCTACTTCGTCGTTGCTCTTTGCATAGTTTTCAATATCCGCATCAGCTGTAAGATCAAGCTGTTCAAGCTTAACAATAGACTTTGTAACACCGCGTAAGGGCTTTGTTCTCTTATTTACGATGGCCCATGCAAGAGCGGAAATAAGCAAAACTGCTGCTAAGCATAAAACAAATAATAAGTTACGGCTTGAATATGCTCTGTCAAAAATTTCGCTGTCCTTATCGGAAATAATGAGCAGCCAGCCGTGCTCTTCAAGAACCTTATATACTGAGAAATACTTTTCACCGTCAGCCTTATATTCAACGGTTCCGGTCGTATCTCCGGCTTTAGCTTTCTCCATAATCTTCAATAAGTTTTCATCAAGGACTTCCGTATTCATAAGTTCTTCGTCTTTATTAAAGATATAAACGCCGGTTTCTAAGTTAACAAGAGAATATTCTGCATTGGGAAGACCCTGGATTTTGGAAGCGTCCAAAAGTTCCTTTAAGTCAGCCGCATAGGTGGCACCGCCTACATATCCGCTAACATTACCGTCAATATATACGGGCGTATACATTGAAATACAAAGAACCGGTTCTGCACCCTTACTTTCCATAATACCTGTATTATAAAGATTGTTGGGTGATGCAGCCATTGAATCATAAAGAGACTGAAGTGAATCGGGATCGGGTCTCATTACACGTCCTATAACAGGAGGTGCAGGGAATGTGATAACCTTTGAGGTTATATCGCAAAGGTAAAGACCTTCCCAGTTACCGAGTTTTCCGAAATAATCAAGTGTGTACTGCTGTGCAGCAGCCTGCATTGACTCATCTTCGGGATTTTTAAGAACATTCTTTAAATCGCCGCCCTGAGCAAAGGTTAACAGAGTAGTTTCACCGCTGCTGATATACTCTTCAATTATCTGTGTTTTGGAATCAAGTGATGTGATGATGTTGTTTTCAGCGGTTTCTTCCATTGCCTTGGTCATAAAGTAGGTTGAGGCAAAATAAAGAATTCCGATGCAAACCAAAGAGACCACGGCAATCATAATGGCGATGCCGGTGCTCATATTCTTTTTAGGTTTCATATGAATATCTCCCCACGAATTTATTTTATAAAAAGCATAGTACAATGGCATGATTAATATATAATTAAAAATACCTTCAAAGGTATATACATATGCCCCAAGGATATATACGAATGTTTATACCCTGGGGATGTCAGTACTTAATTAAATAGAAAAAATCGAGACTTTTTGATATAATACATTGAATACCGATTAATGATCGGAGCATTTCTTGAAAGAGGTTAACTATTATGCCCGTTTTTGATTTTAATCAGACAAAGAAAGAAGCTGTCAGAGCAGAAAAAACATATGAATTGATATATACAAGCGATAAATTTTCAAATCCCGAGCATCCCATTATGTTGCTTGAGGATAAGGAATCCCTTCTTGTTCACCACTCCGAAGGTATGTTTGAAGCACCAACAAAGGGAACCTGTTTTTTATATGAATCTTCAAACGGTGAAAAGTCTTCTCATAACATCCTTGTTATTGATGCCCGTTTTGAAAATCTGATGAGATGGCTCGGTGAAAATCACATAATGGTGAGACTTTCAGGTCGTTCAACCGATAAGGGTTATGCGGTTTATAAAATAATGGAAACCGGAGTAGCGGTTCGCGGTTCAAAACTTTCGGGAGAAAACGGATTTCTTCAGTTTATGATTGAACGTCTGCTTCAGAGTGATGCTCCCGCAAAAGAAACCTGCGACGAGGAAGACATCGAAGATGCTGATGACATGAAGCTTACAAGCATTCAAAGTATCTCAGACTATCTGATGTGCGCCGGAAGTACTCTCCCCGACAATATTCGTTTATGGGCCAGAAGAAACCTTGCCGTAGCCAAGTCCCAGGAGGTTACACCCGAAGAACGCCGACATGCCCAGCGTGCGCTTTCCATTATGCTTAATATTCAGTGGAAGAATACTGATTTCCAGCCTATCGACCCTGTTGAAGCCCGCCGCATTTTAGATGAGGAGCTTTACGGCCTTGATAATGTTAAGCAGCGTATTATCGAAACAATCATCCAGATAAACAGAACACATACCTTACCTGCTTACGGTATTCTCCTTATAGGACCTGCCGGAACCGGTAAGTCACAGATTGCTTATGCCGTTGCAAAAATACTGAAAATGTCATGGACAACACTTGAAATGAGCTCCATAAACGATCCCGAACAGTTAACAGGAAGCTCACGTATTTATGCCAATGCTAAACCCGGGCTTATTATGGAAGCCTTCTCAAATGCAGAAAGTTCCAATCTTCTTTTTATTATCAACGAGCTTGACAAAGCCTGCTCCGGTAAAGGAAACGGCAATCCCGCGGATGTACTGCTGACTCTTCTTGATAATTTGGGCTTCACCGACAATTATATGGAATGTAATATTCCGACTACAGGTGTTTATCCGATTGCCACAGCCAATGACAGAAGCGCTATCAGCGCTCCCCTAATGTCACGTTTTGCCGTAATTGAATTACCCGATTACACTTTGGAAGAAAAGCGCGTAATTTTCACAAAGTTTGCTATGCCCAAGGTACTCAACCGAATCGGTCTTAAGGACGATGAAATTCTCATTACCGATAATGCATTGGATGCTATCATGAATAAATTCAAAGAAACTTCCGGTATCAGAGATATCGAACAGGCTGCTGAGCATATTGCAGCACATGCCCTTTATCTCATTGAAGCCGAGAAAAAAGAAAAGGTATCTTATACCGCAGAAATGATTAAAGAGCTTTTGAAATAGATATAGGCATAAAAATAAAACCTTGAATGTGTACTGCCACATTCAAGGTTTTTTAGTTCATTTCTTATTTTGTATTTTCTTTCTTAAGTTCATTCATTCTCATTGCACGAACCTTTAAAGGAAGTCCCCAGAGAGTGATGAAACCGTCTGCATCGTGATGATCATACATATCACCGGTAGTAAAGGATGCAAGTGATTCACTGTAAAGAGAGTAAGGAGATGTTGTACCGTTCTTAATGATGTTACCTTTGTAAAGGCGAAGTTTAACTTCACCTGTTACATACTGCTGAGTAACTGAAACAAATGCGCAGATTGCTTCACGAACGGGAGTAAACCACTTACCTTCGTATACAATGCTTGCAAGCTTGCTTCCAAGATCCTTCTTAAGAGCGATTGTATCTCTGTCAAGAACAAGTTCTTCAAGCTGCTGATGAGCTTCCATAAGAATTGTTCCACCGGGGGTTTCATAAACGCCACGGCTCTTCATACCAACAACTCGGTTTTCAACGATATCAACGATACCGATACCATGCTTACCGCCAATCTTGTTGAGTTCGCGAATAATGTCAGAAACCTTCATCTTCTGTCCGTTTAATGCTACAGGCATACCGGCTTCAAAGTTAATTGTAAGTTCTTCACCCTCTTCGGGAGCTCTTTCGGGTGTAACACCCAGAACAAGCATATGATCATAGTTGGGAGCCATTGCAGGATTTTCAAGTTCAAGACCTTCATGGCTTATATGCCAGATATTTCTGTCACGGCTGTAGGACTGATCTGTTCCGAAAGGAAGGTCAATACCATGTGCCTTACAGTAATCAATTTCTGCCTGACGGGAATCCATCTGCCACTTGTCATCTCTCCAGGGAGCAATAACCTTAATATCGGGAGCAAGAGCCTTAATACCGAGTTCAAAACGAATCTGGTCATTTCCCTTACCTGTTGCACCGTGGCAAATAGCTACAGCATTTTCCTTACGGGCAATTTCTACAAGCTTTGCAGCTATAGTAGGTCTTGCCATTGCGGTACCCATTAAATACTTATGCTCATATACGGCACCTGCCTGTACACAGGGCATAATATAATTTTCGCAAAGATCGTCAACAACATCTTCAATATATAACTTTGCAGCACCTGAAACCTGAGCTCTTTCTTCAAGTCCGTCAAGTTCTTCGCCCTGACCGCAGTCGATACAGCAGCAAACAACTTCGTAACCATATGTTTCCTTTAACCACGGAATAACAGCTGTAGTGTCAAGTCCGCCTGAATAAGCAAGAATTACTTTTTCCATTTTAATGCCTCTCTTTTCTTCCCTTATAGATTTTGTAATTTATATTTATACACAATATCATGTATATTTATTACTTTCAATATAAAAATATACAAATATTATATATTAATATGCATGTTTTGTAGATTTTTATGCACAAACCGCACTATTTATTCTCTAAATATTCTTTTAAATATAAAATCGCTTCTTTGTAACCGTTAAGTCCCAGTCCGATAAATGCCTTTATACAGGCCATACCCGCATAAGATATTTTTCTGAATTCGTCTCTTTGATTTACATCGGAAATATGAACTTCGATTGCAGGAATGGAAACAGCCTTAAGCGCATCGAGTATAGCCACACTGGTATGAGTATACGCTGCAGGATTAATAACTATTCCGTCAAAAACATTATAGGCTGCCTGAATCTTGTCTACAATATCTCCTTCATGATTTGACTGAAAACATTCAACCTCTACGCCGGCTTCTTTTGCCGTATTTTCCACAAGTTCTATCAACGCTGCGTAATTCTGAGTTCCGTAGATGCCGGGTTCTCTTATACCGAGCATATTAATATTGGGTCCGTTTATTACAAGAATTTTCATAATAAATCCTCATGTCCATCCATAAAAATATGGATTATTTCTTTATGTAGAATAGTTTTTTAAGAACTTTTTGTCAATTGCTTTAAGAAAGACCCGCTTTCTCACAAATTGTATTTACCACGGCGGGAACATCTATATTTTCAACACAAAAATCCGAAGCCTTTTCATAATAAGGCTTTCTGATTTTAAACATCTCTTCAAGACTGTTCTTCTGTGATAAAGGTCTGTCTTCAGTTGCAAGGCAGCTTAAGTCTCTTGTGAGCCATACAATAGTACCGTTTTGGTGAAGAGCTTTAACGTTTTCTTCCCTTAAAATGGCTCCTCCCCCTGTAGCAATAACTTTGCCGGAAAGCTTGCCAAGTTCCTTTATTACTTCACTTTCAACATCTCTGAAGGCAGGCTCTCCGTCAGCATTTATTATTTCCGACGGCTTTCTTCCGGTCTTCTTATATATTTCTATATCAGAATCAATTACTTCTCTTCCCAGTTTGCGTCCAAGTTCATCGGCTATTGTGGTTTTGCCTACTCCCGGCATTCCCACCAGTACAAGATTCTTCATCTTCGCAGAAAGTGAATAGTAAATTTCATCGATACGCGAATCCGGTATATCCTTACCAAGGAATATCTCCGATGCTCTTTTTGCCTGAGCAACGAGCATATAAAGTCCATCCGCGCAGGGAATTCCCATTTTCTCGGCCTGGAGCAATATTTCGGTTCTCCAGGGATTATAAACAATGTCAATCACGCCCTTAAGTTTGGGGAACAAAGATAAATCAAGAGGGCTTTCACCGTTTCCCGGATACATGCCAACCGGTGTCGTATTTACAATTACGGAAGCATCGGAATTAATATCGATATTATCATAATTATTTTCTCCGCTTCTGCTTATTATTAAAGGCTTCGCGCCAAGAGACAAAAGTGCTTCCATGACGGCAACAGATGCGCCGCCGCTTCCAAGTACAAGTACCTTTTGATTTTTAACGTCTATCTTTGAAAAACGAACCAGTCCAAGAAATCCATAAACATCCGTGTTGTCACCGAAAAGACTTCCGTCCTCTCTTCTGACTATTGTGTTAACGCTGCCTATTTTTTTTACCAGTTCACTTACCTCATCAAGATACTGAACTACAGTCTTTTTATAGGGAATGGTAACATTAAGTCCTTTAAATTCCCTGCTTTCAAATAAAGCAGCCAGGTCCGCTTCTTCCCGTTCTATTATTTCATAGCTGTACTCGTCGGTAAGCAAATTATGAATCTGAGGTGAAAAGCTGTGGCCAAGTTTACGACCCAAAACTCCGCATTTATCCATTTTTATTCCTCTCAAAAAACAGGCTGCGCCAATGTTTTGTCGCAGCCCGATATTATCTATATTACTTCACTGTAGCTACCAAGATACTCAAATCTTACGCAGGAACCCGGAAGATCTGCCAAAAGCTGCAAAAGTTCCGGAGCATATACCTGCTTTTCCAAATCAAAATAGAACATAAATTCAAACTCGTGACTGGGAAGCGGACGGCTTTCAAGCTTTATAAGGTTTACATCAAGTGCAAAAAATCTTGAAAGAACTTTGTAAAGAGCTCCCGGTTCGTGAGGAAGAACCATCATAATACTTGTTTTATTAGCCCCGGGATAAATCTCCAGGTCCTTGGAAATGCAGATAAATCTGGTGTAATTATTGTCTACGTTTTGAACCGATGCAGCAAGATTCTGCAAACCGTAGTACTGAACACAGGATTCAGATGCCAGTGCTGCCACGTCACTCCTTCCCGATTCAGCCACTCTTTTTGCTGCTATGGCTGTATTCTCACATGGAATGACCTTTACATCCTTTAATGTTGATAAGAAATTTGAACACTGACTGATAGCCTGCTCATGTGAATAGATTTCTTTAATATTTTCTATTTTAGTACCGGGAACAGCCAAAAGATTATGGTCAATCTTTAATCTGATGCTTTTGGCAATATAGAAGTTATGCTTAAGCATTAAGTCATAAACTTTATTTACAGAACCGGCAACACTGTTTTCAACCGGAATAACTCCGTATTTACACAGGCCCTTTTCTATTGCCTGAAATACTGCTTCAAAAGTAATAAAATAAATAATATAGACATTTATGAAAAATATTTCAACAGCGATCTGTGAATTGGCACCCGCAATACCCTGACAGGCAATGGCGCTTCTTTCGGGAAAAAGCTTTGGAGTATTCTCAATAGCATCCTTAATCTTTTCAGTAATTTCGCTTCCTGTTTGCAAAAGCTTGTGCTGATAGCTTCTGCTGAGTTCAAAAATCATCTGATATAAGGTAGGTGTATACTCCTTAACATTATCAGGAGAATATTCGATAATACTCTGAATCTTTTCTCTTTCTCTGGTTCTGTCAAGGACCGGAAGATTGTTAGCCATTTTATATTCGGCAACACCTTTTGCAACTTCCATTCTCTCTGCAAAAAGATCCACCAGCTTCTTATCTATTTCATCAATTTTTGCACGACATTCTAATAAATCCATGTTTTCAATCCTTATCTGTTGATGTTTTCGGCTTTTTATAAGCCTTATGTACAGCCCTTTATGTAGGCCTGCGTACAACAACCTCTTATATAGGCCTGTGTTCAGCCTATTTATATAACCTGTGTATCCTATTTCAGCTTCTTTTGTCCAAGAAGGGCATCATACACCGCAATTGCTGCAGCAGCCTCAACAACCGGTACCGCTCTGGGCACAATACAGGGATCGTGGCGTCCTTTTACAACCAGTTCTTTTTCCTCACCGGTCTTAAGGTCCACACTCTGCTGAGTCATCGCAATCGAAGGAGTTGGTTTAATCGCTACTTTAAACGTAAGAGGCATTCCGTTTGTAATACCGCCTAAAATTCCCCCTGCATTGTTGGTAAGTGTTTTTACCTGTCCGTTTTCATATTTGTAATAGTCATTGTTTTCGCTGCCTGTCATCTTTGCAACGTCAAAGCCGGCACCAAATTCAAGACCTTTTACCGCAGGAATACCGAAAATAATGTTGGCAATGCGATTCTCCATGCCATCAAACATGGGATCCCCAAGTCCCACAGGAAGTCCGTTAATCACACATTCGATTATTCCTCCGACAGAGTCTCCCTTAGCCTTATATTCTTCTATAAGAGCCACCATCTTCTCACCCTGGGCATCATCAACAACGGGGAATGTTTTCCCTGATGTGGCATCAATAAGTTCACCCTTATCTTCAACATCCTTTATGGACTTAATTCTGGTAAGAATTTCAATTCCTTCTTTTTCAAGAATCTGTAAGCAAATGCCTCCGGCAATACAAAGAGGTGCAGTAAGTCTTCCCGAAAAATGTCCTCCTCCGGTGTAATCCTGAAAGCCTTTATACTTTTCCTCTGCAGTATAATCAGCATGTCCCGGACGTGGAACCCTCTTTAATTCGCTGTAGTCCTGTGAGCGGGTATTACTGTTTCTGATTATGGCAGAAATAGGAGTTCCGCAAGTATAATCATTAAACACTCCGCATAAAAATTCAGGCTGATCCGCCTCTTTTCTGGGGGTTGAATATGAATTATTACCCGGTGCGCGTCTTGCCATAAAAGCATTCAGTTTTTCGGTATCAATCTTTTCGCCTGCAGGAATTCCTTCAAGAGTCATTCCTATAGCGTTTGAATGAGACTGGCCAAAAATTGTTACTCTCAAATTTTCACCGTAACTACTGCTCATCAGTTACCTCCAACGATTCTAAATCAATCCAGAAATTCGGATAGGACTTGGCTATACATCCCGAATCCAATACTTTTACATTTCCCTTTGAGCCACAGGCTGCAACAGCAGAAGCCATCGCTATTCTGTGGTCATTAACGGAATCAACCGTGCCGCCCTTTAAAGACTGCACTCCTTCTATTATAAGCCCATCTTCCGTTTCTGTAACCCTTCCGCCGATATTATTTATCATGTTTGCGGTAGAATTGAGTCGATCCGACTCTTTAAAACGAAGTCTGGCTGCATTTACGATATTTGTTGTACCCTGTGCAACCGAAGCCAGCGCACTGATTGTCGGTACAAGATCGGGAATCTCTGACGCATCTATCGTCTGCCCCATGAGTTTATCAGCCTTTACAGTAATGACATCTCCGTCAATAATAACATTTGCACCAAAACCCTTTAATATTTCAATGATTTTTTTGTCTCCCTGTTTAGAAGAAAGGTTCATGGCATTCATTGAAATACCTTCTTTGGACATTGCGCCCATGCACAAAAAGAACGCCGCATTTGACCAGTCACTCTCCACTAGAGAATAATCGGGAGCTTTATATTTCTGGTTACCGGGAATCTTATAATTGTTCCCTTCTTTAACCAGCGATACTTCCATAGACATTATTATGTCTTCAGTCATTTCAATATATGCCTTTGATTCAATTGTATTTGTTACTTCAAGAGTTGAATCTCCCATAAGAATCGGAAGGGCAAATAAAAGACCGGAAATATACTGTGAAGAAATGTTTCCGGGAATCGAATATGCTCCTGCGGTTAACTGTCCGCTGCAGTAAAGAAGGTCACCTTCTTTGTTAAAACTCATCCCGTGTTTTTCAAGTTCATTCAGCAAATCATCCAAAGGTCTTGTAGACAAACGACCTTCCATATGGAATACACCGTTTACGCCAAGTGCACCTACCACCGGTATAAGAAAACGAAGTGTTGATCCCGATTCACCGCAGTATAAATGTTTCAGTTCCTTGTCAAAATCTGAGCCATCGCCTTCCTGTAAACTGCTGTTTTCACAAGCCGCAATGGGATTTACAGCGATTATATTGTTGTCTCCTATGCTGATGTCCGCACCAAGTGCTCGCATGCAATCGGCTGTAGCCGTAATATCCTTTGATATTCCGTAGCAGTCGATATCCGTCTTTTCACCCGAAAGTGCAGAACAGATTAACAATCTGTGCGCATATGATTTTGATGAAGGAATCCTGACCTTTCCGCTTCTGATTCCCGGATTAATTGTATATTCCATTATTTCTCCTAATTTACTAACCGTCTATCTCTTCTTTTATGTCTCTTCCGTCCTGAAGAAGCTGTCTTAATGTATCCTTGTCTTCTTTTGCTATCGCATCTCTGTAGGCATCAAGATTCTTTATAAGAACATCCAGTTCAAAAAGAAGATTCTCTTTATTTTCAAGAAACAGTTCGGTCCACATATCGGGATTTAACCATGCTACTCTTGTCAGATCCTTGTAGCTTCCCGCAGAGAAGCCTTTGTGCTTGCGAACCGTCGGGCTTTTAACAAATGCATTAGATACAACGTGGGGTAACTGTGATGTAAATGCAATCATTTCATCATGTTCTTTGGCCGTTGATACAGTAATGCTTCCAAAGCCTGCGGGGCTCAATATCTTTTTAATACGATCCAAAAGAAGGATGTCATCATATCTTGGCGGAATAATAACCATGGGAGCACCCTTGTAAAGGGTATCCTTGGCATATTTAAAGCCTGAGAACTGAGTTCCTGCCATAGGATGGCCACCCACATAGGTAAAGCCGTACTTTTCTGCGATTTCCATTCCTCGATCCACAATTACTTCCTTGGTACCGCAGCAGTCTATAACAATGGGTTTACTTCCAAAAAACTTGCCGTTTTTCTCCATGAAATCCAGTGCAGCTTTCGGATATGTGCAGATTAATACAAGATCGCATTCAGCCAAATTATCCTCGGTAAGTTCTCCGTCCACAACCGCACTGAGTTTTGCAAACTGTACAACCTTATCGTCAATATCGGAGGCAAGAACAGTATGTCCTGCTTTAGCATATGCTTTGGCAAAAGAACCACCGATTAATCCTAATCCAACTACTCCTACTAACATTAGATAACCTCCCTGACAGCCTTAATCTTTTTAACCAAAGCTGCATATTCATCGGGTTTAAGAGACTGTGCTCCATCACAAAGTGCGTGAGCCGGATCGTTGTGAACTTCAATAATAAGTCCGTCACAGCCTGCCGCTGTAGCTGCCATTGCCATAGGCGGTACTACTCTTGCAATACCTGTTGCATGACTGGGATCAACAATTACGGGAAGGTGTGAAAGCTCGTGAAGCATGGGAACCGCTCCAAGGTCCAAAGTGTTTCTGAGGTAATCGCTGTATGTTCTGATACCTCTTTCGCAAAGAATAACATTTTCATTGCCGCTGGCCATAATATACTCGGCACTCATAAGCAGTTCCTTTAAAGTATTGGCAAGACCCCTTTTCAAAAGAATAGGCTTTCCGGTCTGGCCAAGTTCCTTTAACAGATCAAAATTCTGCATATTTCTTGTTCCTACCTGAAGAACATCAACATCGTCAAATAAAGAAAGATCGTTAATGTTCATAATCTCCGTTACAATAGGAAGACCGGTTTCCTGTTTTGCTGCTTTTAAAAATTCAAGTCCGGTTGCCTTAAGTCCCTGGAAATCATAAGGAGATGTGCGGGGTTTAAAAGCACCGCCTCTAAGCATATTTGCACCTGCAGCCTTTACGTCTCTGGCAATTCCCACAATCTGCTCTTCGTTTTCTACCGAACAGGGACCTGCAATCATTGCAAAATTTCCGCCGCCGATTTTCACATCACCGACTTCAACAACAGTATCTTCGGGATGAAATTTTCTGTTACAGCATTTAAAGGTTTCTGACACTCTCTTTACGGATTCAACTATTTCAAGGCTGTCGATAAGTTCCGCATCAACCTTTCCGGTATCACCGATAAGACCAAGAACTGTCTGGGATTCACCGGTTGAAATATGAACACCAAGTCCCATTCCTTTAAGCCAATCTATTAACTGATTTCTTTTTTCTTCTTCAACATTATTTTTTAATACTACGATCATTGTATTATCCTCCCAAGGAATCTATGCAAGTATATTCATGCGCTCGTTTCTTTGTTATAACATAAGAAAAGCGGCACAGGTTAATCTGTGCCGCACCATGTTCGCTCGCTGAAAACTGTGCACCGCAAATCAACCTTACTTCGCTTGGTCGGTAAAGTAAAAGTAAAAATAATAATACTTTGCGGATGCGTTTACTTTAGTCATTATCAGTCTCCAAAATAACTTTGTTGTAGGAATAATAACACTCTTGCCGGTATGTGTCAACTTAAAATTTTTGCAATTTAAACTGTTAAAGCGTTGAATCGCGAAAGTGCGTTAAAGACTCATTATCATGTCAAGAAAGCACCTGACCGGGCAGATGCTAGCGCCGAGTGCAGTTGCGTTTGCAACTTTATACCTATTGCGCGAGTGCGCATCCTTGCGTAGCACTTTTTACTCTATAGTAAGAACTTTCCTATAGAGTAAAAAAGGAGGTTGCTGTTATGCAACCTCCCACTAAGCAAAATATCATACAAATGAATTAAAAATACCGGGCATTGAACTGTTAAGTGCCGCCTGATTATTATAAAGGCTTGAATTATTAACAGCAGTCTTTGCAATATCAGCCGCATTGGAAGCTATTTCACTTCCGTAAGAAGCACTTCCCTCAAACAATGATTTAACCACCTTCTGATCAGCCTTCTTTAAAGCATCTGTATCAACCTTCATATAACCGTCAGTATCAAAAGTGATTCCTGCCTTGGCAAGAGTCTTTGACATCATCTTGCTCATATCTTCCATATATGAAGCATTCTTAGAAATATCGGTAGAAGTAACCTTTGCAGCCTGCTTAAGTGTACTGTTATAGTTTTTCGCAAAATCTTCCACTGCAGAAGCTACCTTATCGGTATCATAACTTCCATCAACAGTCGCCCATAAATCAGAGGAGGCAAGCTTATCTGCTGATGCTTTTAAAGCATCGGCCTTTTTCTTTACATCCGAAAGACCTGTAGTGTCCACCTGGGCTTTTTTATCAACGATTTTATTAACTGCCTGACTTTTGTCTGAATCTCCGGCGGCATCCTTACTGTAATATGCTTTCATAAGTTTGCCGTAACTGCCGTTTTTAATTGATGAATAATCCATCAAATTGATTCCGCTGAAGGCGTTATTCTTATTGTTTAAACTGCCAAATAAAGCAGACATATCAACTGAATTCTTCATATGGAATTCCTTCTTTCCAACAAATACTTTTTTATACTTTACTATAAAACTAATGTCTTTCTACATTTACGCGTTCCATATAAAAGGAACCATCATAACCGCTTTCCATTATAGCATAAATCTTGGTGGTTTCACCATCATCATATGAAAAACCGTAATCTGCCAGATCACCCATCATTGTAAAAGACACAAGAATCGGATGATCGGGGTCAAAATTATCAAAACAATAAATAAGATCAGTATTAAAGAATACCTCACCGTCATCGTTAACAGAAGCAAGACTTAACCCTAAAATCTGGAAATCATCAATCTTCTCATTCGTATATAAAGCAACAACTGCAGGATCGTCGGAATCGCTGAGTACACAATTAATAAAATCATCATCCGGAATTTCAGGTCCCTGAAGCATGGTAATCTGAATCGGCATTGAAAGTTTACCTTCTTTGATATATGTGCTTAGCGAAACAAGATCGTCTATTTCTGTTGCTTTTTCACTGTAAGTGTCATAAAGTGCCCAAAACTCTTCGTCTTCTGCATTATAGGGTTCTGACTCATTTATTTCCCAGCTGCCGGATTTATTATGAAAGAATATAGAATTTAAATCATCATCCAAATCCGAAAAATAAAAATCATCCCAGATAATTTCATTACTTATCGGAGCAAAAGAAAACTCACCGAAGCCTGAATATGCTGCTCCGCCGGACTGAGTGGTAGTAAATTTGCCGTCTCCCGCATAATAATATGCGTTTCTTGGCCAGCCCTCAAGCAAATTAACCACTTCTCCATCGCTGATGGTAAAAAGGCTGTAAATCATCTGCTTAACCATATATTCTGCATCACCGGAATCAACCACAAGAAGTTCTTTTATCCCGTCATCGTTAATATCTTCATATTTACAGTATATTTCATCGAGCGGAGCTTCTGAATATATTGCAACCTCAAAAAGGCCCGATACACCTTCGTATAGACCGTAATCCAAATCGGGATTAAGAAGATAATCGCAAACATTCTGCATAACGGGAAGATAAAATGAATCATAGTCCGGTTCGGAAGCTGATTCTTCCTCAGTCTCTCCCTGCTGATCTTTTGTATCATTTTCATCACTCTCCTGAGTGTCAGCTCCGTCCTCAACAGATTCATCCACTGAAATTACAGTCGAACCGGCTACAGATGTTTCCGTTTTATCTTTTCCTGTTAGCCGATCTATCAATCCACAACCTGACAATGTCGACAACAGAAGTGCCATACATGTTAATAATGCAAAATATCTTTTATTCATCACCATTAAAAATTATCCTCCTTTTACAGCCATTGGATAAATGCAGTCTTGTCCTCGCTGTTATAACCTGCTTTTCTGTAAAAATTCAGGGTCTTTGGATTTTTCGAGCCTGTAAGCAACATTATTTTATAGCAATTTTCTTTTAATGCAATACTTTTGGCATAATCAAGGCACTTCGTAGCAAGACCTTTTCCCCGATAAACCTCATCTGTAATCACATTTTCCACAAAAGCATACGGCCTTTGTTCATGTGTAAGATTTGGAATAATCACACATACACAGGATGAAACAATTTTACCCTCTTCTTCGGCCACAATGATATGATGGTCTTTATCCTTTAGTATTCTATTCCATTTTTCTAAAAGTTCCGGCGATTCTTCCGGTATTGGATTATTATGAAGCTGTGTATACAGTTCTAACAAGCCCGACAAATCGTTGTTCTGAATTTCTCTTATCATTAATTATGTCCGTTTTATAAATGAGCTATGAACCCCGTCCCCAGACAGTTCAATCATGTCCGTTGTATATATGTATGTTCTCAACAGTACACTGATCTCCGGAAAATGCAAGGTATATTTCTTTTTTACCGTCGTTAATAATGGTCGTATTTTCGATTTCTATACCACCGTTCTCTGTTTTTAACACAATCTGGTTATCGGATTTGTAAATCAGTATGTTACTTTTTCTTCCTGCTATATTATCAAGTTTCCACTGATCCCAGCCCGGGAAATCCGCTGTTTTACTGCTTAAGCAATAGTTTTCGCAGCGACTGTATTCACTCCAGCTTTCACCATTTAAGCGAATCACGCCGTATTCTCTGTAATTTTTACCATACACTTTTCCGTCATCGGAATGGAATATAACAATAAACGGACAGTGCCAAATCAGTCTTGCAAAGGGAAGACTGCTCATCTCAAAAGTAATCTTTTTGTCTCCGTCAAGCAAAATACCGTCTGTCGTGGCGGTTCTCCAACCGTCAACCTGAATGCTGGGAATATCGCCCTCTAAGCCATTCAAATATGAAATCTCATCTGCAATTCTGGTGATTGTTCCCTCCGGTATTGCTTCTTCGGCGCGCTCATATGTAATGTCATGGATTTCACAATTTTCCCCGGTAATGCTTACATACACATAACGTGTATTATCCGGCAAGCAGAGTGTCGCTTTCATTTTACGACCGCAGGCCTTCATTTCAAAATACATGTGGTCATTGTCTTTTACCAGTTCAATTGCACACTCTCCGTCCGTGTAATTTGAAATATCCGTGACTTCAATCTGCGTGCATCTGACACCATCAAAAATGTATTCACCGTTAATTTTCAGTTCGCCGTATTCATGGTATGACAATAATTTTTCGTAGGCATCACCTTTATGAATGCGAGCATCAAGGGCGTCAAAAATAACAAAAGCCGGAAGCGAATTTTCACCGCCTGTACTTTCATAGTTAAAATAAATCTTGGTGTTCTTTTCATTAACACGTATACTTTCCGAATATTCGGAGCGGTACTCTTTGCAGGATAATTCCGTATCCTCTGTATCATCGTTAAAATCGACACGCTCCTGCATTTGAAATTCAATATCCTTGTCAATCAGATGAACCATGATTTTTGCAAATTCAGGATCAAACTGAGTTTCCATTCCTTTGACGATTTCCTCACGAACTGTTTGCTGAGGAATAGGATTACGATAGCTTCTTTTTGATGTCATCGCATCATAAGCATCCGCAACAGCTATGATTCTTGCCATTTCCGGAATGCCGTTGCCCTTAAGGCCCGACGGATATCCTTTACCATCATATCTCTCATGATGGTAGTTGGCACCTATGCTCAAATACGGTAATCTTTCGATTTTATCAAGGATTTCCTGTCCATGCACAGGATGCAGCTTTATTGCGGCGTATTCATCATCGGTTAATTTACCTGCCTTACATATAATAGTATCCGGAACACCGATTTTTCCAACGTCATGAAGCAGACCTGCAAAATATATTTTTTCACACTCTGTTTCAGACATTCCCGCCTCTTCAGCAATTTTTCTCGCATATGTAGCTACACGTCGAGAATGTCCATGTGTATATCTGTCCTTCGCATCAATAGCGCTGGCTAACGCACCGGCAGTCTGGACAAACAGTTCCTTCATTTCACGTGCATGACCTTCATATATTTCTACTTCTTCCAGTTTCTTTTGTTGTTCAATAATATCGCCGATTCCCTGGAATGTAAAAACAAAGCGGGCAACTTCTCCCTCAGCATCACGCTCGGCAACAATTATTGTTGCTCTGACCCAGTCTTTAGAATGTCTTCCAACCGCATCAATATAATAACTGTTATTATTTCTTAGGCGTTCTTTGATTGCATCAGGTTCAAAAACAGTTTTCATTGCCTCAACATAGCCAGCTGCAAACATTGTACCGGGAATTTTCTCGAGACACTCTCTTGCACTTTTAAACTTGGAACAATACTTTGACACAAACGGCATTGCTTTTATTTCAGTGAAAGTGTCATTCTCCAAATCCACTTCATACAATGTATGATAAATATCGGCCAAAGCCAAAATGGTTCTCATATTATTTGAGATTTCTCTGTTGGAATGCATCAGTTCATCATTAATTGCACTAACTGCTTCAGACAATTCATATGCTTTCTGTCTGTCCAGACAAATCTCCACATACATAATCCATCCACCAAATACCGTGCCCAGCAAGAGATACGAGCCACCATACATAATCTGTAAAGCAGCACCAAAAATAGCAGGAACAATGGCAAAAATGCACTTTCTTGCCACATTATCCTTACTTGCAAACAACGAATATACATTGATGATGATACATACAAAAAAGTAACCGTATGAAATCGCCGCCTGTAAAATAAATATGGATCCTCGAGTATACCAGGATGATTCGTCTATCACATACAACCAGCCCGTCCAGTAATTGATGATACAAAGCGGGATAGTTCCTGCCGCCGGAAGCATACATAAAAGAACCTTATTTTTCGAATCTGCCGCCTTACTGTTAATCTGCTTCAGTACAAACATAAACCAGTATGCCATTGTGTATGTCATTACAATTACGGAAGAAGCATAAAGGCAGAATACAAAAAAACGATTCCAATTGACCAAATGCAGTTCAACATATCGAATCGGTATATTTACCAGACCAAATAAAACCATTACTGCTACAAATTTCTTGAAATAGTCCATGTTTTCTTTTTTAAGAGACAAACACTTATATCCCAAGAACAGGCTCATAACAGCTATTGCATATTCAATTGCCAATAATTGAACTGTATTCAGATCCATAACATGCCCTTCCTCTTAGAAGTATTAAAAACGTCTAACAAGTGGCTATACCCCCAATATATCACTATATAAACATATTCTGATTATAACTTCTTTTCGTAAAATGGTAAACAAATACATGTATATTTGTATTATTTATGCGAAAAATATGCGTTTTTCAGATTTTCTATGGATATTTATACATTAAGATGGATATATAAGAAAAAATCCGGAGTAATCCGGACCTTTTGTAATTAAAAGTGTTTTTTCGGTAATAATTACCTAAAATTGCGAATTGGAGTAGGAATAACTGCGAGATTTAGGTAATACGAACATGTTTCTTTAAGTTATTACCTAAAGATGCAAACCAAAACGGAATTTGCCGTGATATTTAGGTAATGAACGCTCATTTCTTTGACTTATTGCCTAAAGACACACGCCAAAGCGGAATCTTCCGCAAGTTTTAGGTGACGAATGCCCATTTCTTAGACTTATTACCTAAAGACACACGCCAAAGCGGAATCTGCCGCAAGTTTTAGGTGACGAAAGCTCATTTCTTAGACTTATTACCTAAAGACACACGCCAAAGCGGAATCTTCCGCAAGTTTTAGGTGGCGAATGCTCATTTCTTTGACTTATTGCCTAAATAAATACTATAAAAAATATCTACCAAAAAGGCAGTCACCGCTGAACACATACGTGGCATAGATACTACTGCTACCAAGTGAGCACAGCACTCGCCTAGCCGACGTTTCTTGATATTAAGATGCCTGTCTATCACTATCTGTGCCCAAAACGCCGCAAAAGAAACACCCGCAGACAAATGTCTGCGGGTTCTTTAATCAGTTTTTGTTATCAATGGATAGGGGCGCCGGCCCAAGAACGATAATGCATCAGCTTTCAATTCACTGCTTGTTACCAATCGAATCCACATCATACGGCGTGGACTGATAAACATAGTAATTCAACCAGTTGGTATATAAAAGCTGTCCTGTTGATCTCCAGTTAACAATAGGACGCTTTGACGGATCGTCATCCGGGAAGTAATTGCAAGGAATCTTAGGATTCATTCCCTTGGCAAGATCCCTTTCGTACTCGGTCTTAAGTGTATCTCTGTCATATTCCGCGTGAAGACCCACAAAGAACTTTCTTGAATCTGTGGTTTTTGAAATAGCTACTCCGGCCTCGTCGGAGTATGCCATAAGTTCAAGTTCGGGAACAGATTCAATCTTTTCTCGGGCAATTCCCATTGCTCTTGAATGAGGTGCCCAGAATTCGTCGTCAAAGCCTCTGAATAAAGGTGATGTGGGTTTGCAAACCACATGCTTATAAACACCTGAAAGTTTTTCTTCTCTGTCATATCTTTCAAGACCGTAATAGTAGTAAAGAGCCGCAAAACACGCCCAGCAAAGATAGAATGTGCTGTGAACATGTGTCTCACACCAGTCAAATATTTCGGTCATTTCTTTCCAGTAAGCCACATCTTCGAACTTAACATAGTCAAGAGGTGCACCGGTTATAATCATTCCGTCAAACTTACGGTCTTTTACCTTATCAAAAGTAGTATAAAAAGACTCAAGATGGCTTGCGTCCACATGAGTAGGAGTATAGCTGGCAGTCTGAAGCAGTTCGACATTTACCTGAAGCGGACTGTTTGACAATTTTCTAAGAAGCTGTGTTTCGGTTATCTCCTTAGTGGGCATCAAATTTAAAATAAGCACATTAAGAGGACGAATATCCTGGTGCATCGCACGGAATTCGTCCATAACAAATATGTTTTCGCTTTCAAGTATTTCTGCTGCGGGTAAATTGCTTTTAATCTTAATGGGCATTTCAAAACCTAACCTTTTTCATATTTCTTGTATATAACAAATATCAGTTTGTTACTGCAAATACTGATTAACAAAATCCTCTTCTGTCATTATCGGCACATTTAATTCTTTTGCCGTCTTGTTTTTTGAGGAAGTGGACAAAATATCATTATTAACGAGTACAAATGTATTTTTCGAAACGGAGCCGGATACCTTACCGCCCTTGGCTTCTATCGCATCCTTTAGGACATTTCGGTTTTCAAACAGATTAAGTGAACCTGTAACAACCACGGTTTTTCCTTCAAGAAGGCTGTTTCCTGTCTCACGTTTTTCCTTTGTGATTATAATGTGTCCTCGTAATTCATTCAAGACCCGAATATTTTCACTGTTTGCAAAAAAAGCTTCTACTGCCCTTGCAATAACGTCCCCTATCTGATCTATCTTTGAGAGTTCTTCCGCTGAAGCAGCTATAATATCGTCCAGTTCATCACCGTAAGCTCGTGAAATAAGTTTTGCGGTTGCAAGTCCCACATTATCTATCCCCAGAGAATAAATAAGCTTGGCATTTGAAATGGTTTTTGCTTTCTCTATTCCATCCATAAGATTTTCAAAGGACTTTTCGCCAAAACCATCCATACCCACGATGTCATCCTTAAATCGCTCCAGGGTAAACAAATCTGCGTATTCTTTGATAAATCCCATCTGAATAAATTTTTCGAGAGTTGCTTCGCTTAAGCCTTCCACATTAAACGCATCTCTTGATACAAACAAGGAAAACTTCTTAATATTCTTAGCGGGACAACCCGGATTGGTACAATATAAACTCAAAGCTTCTTTTATGGCTTTCTTTTCTGTCGGTGCACCACAGCAGGGACACTCATCCGGAATAGAAAGATTTCCGCTTTTTGTTATATTTTCACTGATTTGCGGAATAATCATATTGGCTTTGTAAACCTTTATTCTGTCCCCGATTCCCAGTTTTAATTCACTTAATACGGAAAGATTGTGAACACTGGCACGGCTCACACTTGTACCCTCAAGTTCCACTGTTTCAAATATGGCCACCGGGTTAATAAGTCCCGTTCTCGAAGGACTCCATTCGATGTCAAGAAGTGTGGTCTCCGCTGTTTCATCCTGCCACTTAAATGCAATTGCATCTCTTGGATATTTTGCTGTTCTTCCGAGACTTTTTCCGTATTCTATATCTTCGTAGCATAAAACCAGCCCATCTGAGGGAATTTCATAATCGGAAACTTTGGCGGCAAAAGAAGCTACACATTCTTTTATATTTTCCCTGTTAACCACATATCTTTCCACCGTCTCAAAACCAAGGCTGTCAAGAAAAGCAAATTCTTCGCTTCTGGTTCTAAACTCGCGGCCCTCGGATAATACAAGAGAAAAAGCAATAAGCCTAACTCTTCTTTGGGCTGTAATGGCGCTGTTTAACTGTCGAACCGAACCGGAACAAAGGTTTCGGGGATTCTTATATTTATCCTCGTCGTTTTCTATTTGAGAATTAATGTATTCAAAGTCTTTATAACTGATTACAGCCTCTCCTCTTAGGACAAGCTTTCCTGTGAAGCTTATTTTAAGCGGAACGTTTGTAAAAGTTTTTGCGTTGGCGGTAATAACTTCTCCTATTTCACCGTTTCCTCTTGTAACGGCTTTTGTAAGTTCACCGTTTTCATAAGTAAGTACTATTGTTAATCCGTCAAGCTTCCAGCTTAAAAGTGCTTCTTTGTCACCACACCATTCAGACAGCTCGTCAACGCTTTTTGTTTTTGCAAGAGAAAGCATTGCCTTGTCGTGCGCTTCTTTCGGAAGAAAGTCAACAGCTTCATAGCCGACCTTTCTTGTGGGGCTGTTGCTTAATACAACGCCTGTTTCTTCTTCCAAAGCCACAAGTTCGTCATACAAAGCATCATACTCATAGTTAGACATTATTTCTTCATCTTTGGCATAATAGCTTTCGGACGCTTTATTCAGTTTCTCTACGAGTTCCCGCATTCTCTCCATAATTTATCAACTTCCTCTCTTGACAGCACCCGATATTCACCGGATTTTAATCCATCCAGTGTAACGCTTAATACTCTGACACGCTTAAGCTCCATTACCTTGTTGTTGCAAGCCTGTGTCATTTTTCTTATTTGTCTGTTAAGTCCCTGTGTCAGCACTATTCTGAATGTATTTTTAGTGATTCTTTTAACCTTACATGGTCTTGTCACGGTATCAAGATCCCTTAAGTATACGCCGGCTGCCATTTTGTTTACGAATTCCTGAGTAATGGGCTTACTTGTCCGAACAATGTATTCTTTTTCATGTCCGTTAGCCCCTTTCATCATCTTTTCGATAAGCTTTCCGTCATTGGACAAAAGAAGTAGGCCCTCCGAATCCCTGTCAAGACGTCCTGCGTAATTTACCCGTTCCCTGAATTTAACCGCATCTCTTACGGTTATATCGGCAAAGGGATCTCTGTCTGTGCAGGTAACACCTACCGGCTTATAATATGCCAGCACTACCGTCTCGGTATTGGGCTTAATCAGCTTACTGCCTACCTTGACACTGTCTCCGGCGAAAACTTTTGTGCCGGGTTCCGCAAGTTTCCCGTTTACGGTAACGTTTCCTTTTTCTATTAACGCATCCGCGTCGCGACGGGAACAAACACCACAGGAAGCAATATACTTATTCAGTCTTACTCCTGTTTCTTCTTTATTAATGTCTTTATTTACATTCGCATTTTTATTTGTGTTGCTCACGGTTATCCCCTTTGTTCTTTCTGCTTTGTGGTCCAGCATTTATGGCACATGGCAACATAGCTGTCATTGCCACCTAAGAATACCTGCTCACCCTTGGTAACAATCTTTCCGTTTTCATCAATTCGGGCATTAACGGTTGCTTTTCTTCCGCAGGCGCAAACGGTTTTGATTTCTGTCATGGAATCAGCAAGTTCCATAAGTCTTTGTGCCCCCGGGAAGAAATGGGTCAGAAAGTCGGTACGAAGACCGAAACACAATACAGGAATATCTTCCTCGTCCACAAGATATCTGAGTTCATCAATCTGCTCCGGGGTGAAAAACTGTGATTCATCGGCAATAATAACGGTATGTTTGCCTGCTTCACGATATTTCTCAATAATTGACTCCTCGGGCGTTATTATTTCCGCTCTGGCTTCAAGACCGATACGGCTTTTAATAATATCCGCGCCGTCTCTTGTATCGATACTGGGTTTAATGAGCCACACGGTCATCCCCAGTTCTTCATAGTTAAATTTTGTAATAAGTGCCTGAGCTGATTTTGATGAACCCATAGCTCCGAATTTAAAATATAATTTAGCCATTTTCTTTTCCCTTTTTCAGATGAGCTGAAACTCTTTCAAAAAGCATATCAAGGGCCACCATATTTCTGCCGCCCTCCGGAATAATAATATCCGCGTTCTTTTTGCTTGGTTCCACGTACATTTCATGCATTGGTTTAACAGTGGATAAATACTGTTCTACAACACTGTCCAAACTTCTTCCACGCTTTTTAACATCTCTTATGATACGTCTTAAAATTCTTACGTCCGCATCCGTATCCACGAAAATTTTAATATCCATTTCTTTGCACAGTTCCGGGTCCGAAAGAATCAGAATTCCGTCAACAACAAGAACCTTTGCCGGCTTAATGGTTTCCACCTTATCACTTCTGTCATGGACCGTAAAATCATAAACAGGACACTGAATCGATTCGAATTTTTTAAGTTTTCGTATATCCTCCACCATCAGATACGTATCAAGCGAATCCGGATGGTCGTAATTCAGTTTGCAGCGCTCTTCGTAAGGCATGTCATGGTGAGCTTTGTAATAATTGTCATGTCTGATAATGCTGACATCTTCGCCAAAGCGCTCTGAAAGGCGGCGTGTTATGGTCGTTTTGCCGCTTCCGGTCCCCCCGGCTATGCCGATAACCAGAACCTTTTCATTTAATTCTGATGATTTATCGCTATTCACTTTACATAACACCCCCATATTTAGTGTTTTAAACAAAATGATATTACCATATTTTGTAAAAATAAACTACTACTATTTATTCGTACCTTATTGAAAAATAGGAGGCTCAATGCTATAATTCTCGCGTGGAACAGTCCACAATATTTTATTTTTAGGAGGATCTTCATTATGAAGAAGTTTTTATCCCTCGCTCTTGCACTTTGCATGATTCTTTCCCTTTGTGCATGTGGCGGATCTGATGCTAAGGGTGGCGATGGTTATCGTGTAGCAATGATTACCGACTACGGCGATATCACTGACCAGTCTTTCAACCAGACAACATATGAAGCTTGTAAGGCATTCTGTGAAGCAAACGGTCTTGATTTCTCTTACTTCAAGCCTACCGGTGACTCTACCGCAGAACGTGTAGCAATGATCGAAAAGGCAGTTGACGACGGATACAATGTAATTGTTATGCCCGGTTACGCTTTCGGTGGTGCTATTGTAGAAGCTTCCGAATCATATCCCAATGTTAAGTTTGTAGCACTTGACGTTGCAGCAGGCGACATTCTTGAAGCCGGTGTTGCAGCAAAGGGTGAATCTTACGATTACAATCCTGCAAACTGGAACTTAAAGGATTACTACTATTCAGACAACGTATACAGCGCAATTTACCAGGAAGAACTTTCCGGTTACATGGCTGGATACACTACAGTTAAGTTAGGTTACACCAAGTTAGGTTTCTTAGGTGGTATGGCAGTTCCCGCAGTTATGAGATTCGGTTACGGTTTCGTACAGGGTGTTGATGCTGCATCTGCTGAACTTGGTATTACAACCGAAATGAAGTATGCATACGGCAACCAGTTCTACGGCGATGCTGATATTACAGCTGCTATGGATACATGGTATGCAGATGGTACAGAAGTTGTATTTGCTTGCGGTGGCGGTATCTTCACATCAGCCGGCGAAGCTGCTCAGAAGGTTGGCGGTAAGGTTATCGGTGTTGACGTTGACCAGGCTGCTATTATTGATGGCAAGTTCGGTGCAGGTATGACCGTTACTTCCGCTATGAAGGGTCTTTATCCTACAACCTATGATACTCTTACAGATATCATCAAGAACGGTAACTGGGATAAGTATAAGGGACAGATCACTACTCTTGGTCTTGTATCAGGCGATGATCCTACTCTTAACTATGTTCAGATTCCCATGGATACAACACAGTGGGCTGACGGCTTCACACAGGATGATTACAAGGCTCTTGTAAAGTCTATGTATGACGGTTCAGTTAAGGTATCCAACGATCTTAGCGCAGAACCTGCTACTACAGCAGTAACCGTTGAATGGTTAGGAAACCTTAAATAATATATCTTAGTAATTTATATACTTACTAAATGATACTTACGGGCAAGCGAATCCGTTCGTTTGCCCGTTTTTTTCTCATTATTTATACAATGAAAGAGAGGCTTCACTTTTGGAAAACACAAACTTGGAAAACAGTTATGCAATTGAAATGCTAAATATTACCAAGCGTTTTCCCGGTATCATTGCCAACGATAACATTACTCTTCAACTGAAAAAAGGCGAGATTCACGCTCTTCTGGGTGAGAACGGTGCCGGCAAATCAACGTTGATGAGTGTATTGTTCGGTCTTTATCAGCCGGAAGAAGGCATAATCAAAAAGAACGGCAAAGAAGTAAAGATCAACAATCCCAACGATGCCAATGATCTTGGAATAGGCATGGTTCACCAGCACTTTAAGCTGGTAGAATGTTTCACTGTTCTCGACAATATTATTCTTGGTGTAGAGCCCAACAAAATGGGATTCCTGCAGAAAAGTGCCGCGCGAAAGAAAGTGCTTGAGTTGTCGGAACACTACGGATTAAAAATAGACCCCGATGCTCTTATCGAGGATATTACCGTAGGTATGCAGCAGCGTACCGAAATATTGAAAATGTTATATCGTGACAATGAGATACTTATTTTCGACGAGCCCACTGCGGTTTTAACTCCTCAGGAAATATCCGAACTTATGCAGATTCTCAAGAACCTTGCCAAAGAAGGCAAGAGCATCCTTTTCATTTCTCATAAGCTTCAGGAAATTATGGCTGTTGCAGACCGCTGCAGCGTTCTGAGAAAAGGAAAATACATAGGAACCGTTAACACCAAAGATACTACCATGGCTGAACTTTCTTCCATGATGGTCGGTCGAGATGTTAATTTTCATGTAGAAAAGAAACCCGCCACTCCCGGAGAAGACATATTAAAAATCGAAAATCTCACCGTGGCTTCAAAGGTACACAATAACAATGCCGTTAAAAATGTATCACTCAATGTTCGTGCCGGAGAAATCGTTTGTATCGCGGGAATTGACGGCAACGGTCAGACCGAATTTATTCATGCCCTCTCAGGTTTGGAACCTGCTGTCAGCGGCAAGATAACTCTATGCGGTGAAGATATATCAAAAGCCTCTATTCGTGAACGAAGTCTCAAAGGAATGAGCCACATTCCCGAAGACAGACATAAACATGGTTTGGTTCTTGACTACTCTCTTGAGGACAACCTTGTGCTTCAAAGATACTTCGAGCCCGAATTCACCGACAAACTCGGATTCTTAAAGCGTGATAATATCAGAACTTATGCAGAACGACTTATTGATGAGTACGATGTACGTTCAGGACAGGGGGCCTCAACAATTACCCGTTCAATGTCCGGCGGTAACCAGCAGAAAGCTATTATTGCCCGTGAAATTGACAAGGCACCCAATCTGTTAATTGCCGTTCAGCCTACCCGAGGACTTGACGTAGGTGCCATTGAATTTATTCATAAGCAGCTTGTTGCTCAGCGAGATGCCGGAAAAGCTGTACTTCTTGTATCTCTCGAGCTTGATGAAGTAATGGACGTTCCGGACAGAATTCTTGTTATGTATGAAGGTGAAATAGTCGGCGAACTCGATCCAAAAACCACAACCGAAGAAGAACTTGGTCTTTACATGGCCGGTGCAAAAAGAAAGGAGGAGTCTGAATAATGGAAAAAACAAAAAATATCAAAAACAAAAACTCAGACAAATCCATTCTTCAAAATGAAGGTTTTCAGGCCTTGCTTGCTTCTCTGATATGTATTCTTCTTGGTATGTTTATCGGATACATCGTATTACTGTTTATTAATCCAAGAGGAGCCTTCGGTGCTATTCTGGCTGTAGCAAAGAACTTCTTTGCCTATTCAAGCGCCAGCCTTAAGCTTAAATATCTCGGTAATACCCTTGTAAAAACCGCACCCCTGTTAATGTGTTCTCTTTCAGTACTGTTTGCTTATAAAGTTGGGCTCTTTAATATCGGTGTTGCAGGACAGTATGTCGTAGGCACCTGCGCCTGCTTATATGCAGCTCTTTCACTTCACTGGCACTGGCTTCCCTGTATGCTTCTTGCCATGATTGCAGGAGCTTTATGGGGCGTTATATCCGGTCTCTTAAAATCATACTGCAATGTAAATGAAGTTATATCCGGTATCATGCTGAACTGGATAGGTTTGTATCTCACAAATATGATTCTTGCCGGAGTAAAGGAAGAAGCCAGTCCCTATACCTTTTCACTTAAGTCAAAAGGACAGAAAGCTCTCCTTCCCCAGATGGGCTTAAATAAGCTTTTCCCCGGAAATACTTACATCGGAATTGCTCTTATATTATCAATTATCATTGCCGTTGTTATTTGGGTTTTACTTGAAAAAACAAAACTCGGATATGAGTTAAAGGCAACCGGTTATAATAAAAACGCAGCAAAATACGCCGGAATGGCAGAAAAAAGAAATGTAATACTTACACTGGCCATCGGTGGTGCCCTGGCAGGTCTTGCAGCATCATTCCTTTTCCAGACAGGATTCGAGCAATGGTCAACATCTCAGTCAAGTGTTCCCGCAATGGGCTTTAACGGTATCGCAGCAGCCTTTTTAGGCGGGCTTAATCCTATCGGCACAATATTCGCGGCTTACTTTATTCAGCACATCACAAACGGCGGAGCCAATGTTGATTTAAAGATTTACTGTTCACAGATATCCGATCTTATCTCCGCTCTTATTGTTTATCTTTGCGGATTCGTAGGACTTATGAAATACTTCCTGAAAAAGGGATTAAGCAAGAAAGGAGGTACACAGTAATGTTGCTTCTTTTACAATATACAATCCTCTTTGCTGCTATCCTTACCCTGGTTGCTCTTGGCGGATGTTTCTCGGAACACTCCGGAGTTATTAACCTTGGACTTGAAGGAATAATGGTTATGGGTGCACTTGGTGGTGCGCTCGCAATGAGATTCATGTCACCAAATGCTTCAGCAATAACCATTATTGTTATTGTTATACTGGCCAGTCTTGCCGCCGGACTTATTTATTCGGTTCTGCTTGCCTTTGCCTGCATCAATTTAAAAGCCGATCAGACAATTATAGGTACCGCAATGAATATGCTCGGTGTCGCAGCAGCTACGATTATCGTAAAAGCGATAAATACTGCTTCCAATCCTGATGACGTTTCATCAAATATTGAATACGGAACCCAGAAAAAAGCCTTTATTGTAAATATAAACGGATTTGAATTTTCCTGGTTCATGGCCATTGCAGTAATTGCTCTTATTGCTGCCTATGTTGTTTTATACAAAACCAAATTCGGATTAC
This sequence comes from Lachnospiraceae bacterium, assembly GCA_024403485.1. Lineage (GTDB taxonomy): Bacteria > Bacillota > Clostridia > Lachnospirales > Lachnospiraceae > UBA1258. The sequence goes on along the minus strand of JAKSRT010000019.1, from coordinate 3,404 downwards.
GTCTTATGGCTTGCGGTGAGCACCCTCAGGCAGCCGATTCGGTAGGTATTAACGTTTATCTCATGCGCTGGGCCGGTGTCCTTATTTCCGGTGTACTCGGCGGTCTCGGCGGTATCTGCTACATTACGGCAGGTGTAAGTGAATGGAAGTTTGAATGTGGTGTTGCGGGTTTTGGTTTCCTTGCATTGGCTGTTATGATTTTCGGTCAGTGGAAACCTACAAAAATCGGCCTGGCAGCTCTCCTCTTTGGTTTATTCAGAGCATTGTCCAATGTCTATGCAGGAATTGATTTCCTTAAGGCATTGAACATTCCAAGCGGTATATACAATATGCTTCCTTACCTGATTTCACTTATTGTTCTTGCCTTTACTTCAGGAAAATCCAGAGCTCCCAAAGCCGAAGGTATTCCTTACGACAAAGGAACCAGATAGGTGGTTAAAATATTTATTAATCTGCAATCAACAGATGAAATATGTCACAAAAAGGGTAGTGCCAAAAGGCACTACCCTTTATTATTGTCTCTGTTGCTCTCACACCACGTTTCAGTGTGGGCTTATTATCGGATTGTATCCAACGATTAGCATACACCCTGTGCAAGCATAGCATTTACAACCTTTTCGAAGCCGGCAATGTTAGCACCTGCTACATAGTTGCCTTCCATACCATACTTCTTAGCTGCATCGTCAGCTGCGTGGAAAATGCTAACCATGATGTCATGAAGCTTAGAATCAACCTCTTCGAAGGACCAGCTAAGTCTTTCGGAGTTCTGGCTCATTTCAAGACCGGATGTAGCAACACCACCTGCGTTAGAAGCCTTACCGGGAGCGAACATTACGCCGTTAGCCTGGAAGTACTTTGTAGCTTCGATAGTGGTAGGCATGTTAGCACCTTCTGCAACTGCGATAACGCCGTTAGCAACAAGGTTCTTAGCATCTTCGATATCGATAGTATTTTCACGTCCGCAAGGAAGAGCGATATCAGCCTTAACAGTCCATACACCGTGGTCCATGTTATCGCCTTCAGCCTTTGCAGTATACTTTGCATTGGGTCTAACCTTAACATATTCTTCAAGGCTTGTTCTCTTAACTTCCTTGATATCCTTAAGAATCTTGTAGTCGATTCCGTCGGGATCATAAATCCAGCCCTTACGATCGGAACAAGCAAGTGTCTTAACACCCATCTGTTCAGCCTTCTGGATAGCGTAGATAGCAACGTTACCTGAACCGGAAACTGTAGCTGTCATACCCTTAATGTCCTTGCCATTGCATTCAAGCATTTCCTTGGTGAAGTAAAGAAGACCGTAACCGGTAGCTTCTGTTCTTGCAAGAGATCCACCAAATGAAAGTCCCTTACCTGTAAGAACGCCTTCATATACATTCTTAAGTCTCTTATACTGACCAAACATATAACCGATTTCACGTCCGCCTGTACCAAGGTCACCTGCAGGAACGTCTGTGTCTGCACCGATGTGTCTGTAAAGCTCTGTCATAAAGCTCTGGCAGAATTTCATAATTTCGCGATCGCTCTTTCCCTTAGGGTTAAAGTCACAACCACCTTTACCACCACCCATGGGAAGTGTTGTAAGAGAGTTCTTAAATACCTGTTCGAAGCCAAGGAACTTAAGCATACCAAGGTTTACGCTCTTATCAAGTCTGAGACCTCCCTTGTAAGGACCGATAGCTGAGTTGAACTGTACACGGTAACCAGTGTTAACCTGTACCTGACCGTTATCATCTACCCACGGAACACGGAAGATAATCTGACGTTCGGGCTCAACGAGTCTTTCAAGAATTGCTTCTCTTCTGTAGAGTTCTTCGTTAGCTTCGATAACGGGCTTTAAAGTTTCAAATACTTCTGTTACAGCCTGGATGAAAAGAGGCTGACTAGCGTGTTTTTCTTTAACGCTATCTAATACTTCATCTAAATATGACATGTAAATGTCCTCCTTTATTATTGTATACAATTATACAAAATTGCTTTTTTATGATTATAATAAAAAAAATAGAGGCGGTCAATACCGCCTCAAAATTTTTTTTATTTTTTTTATTGCTTCTCTGTATACTCTGTTTTTACATAACCGATCATGCCGTTATACTTAATCTTGGACCAGTCATTTACTTCTTCTATAAGCTCTACTACCTCACCGGCATTAAGAACACCAAGTTTGTCGGCAGATTGGCTTGGATTGCTTCTTACATTAAGCATATCGGTAGTTTTAATCTTGCCAATGGATGTATATTTATCAAGGTTTTCCATCTCATCCAAAAACTCGGATTTTATATATGCTTCGATTCCGTCATAGTCGATTTTAGTCCATCCGTTCAGCATTATTTCAAGCACGGTATACACCGAGCCCACAGAGGCGGTTCCAACCTTATCCGCGGTTGCGCTTGCAGACTTACGAACATTAACAAGAGTGTTAACCTTAACTTTAATAATATCCGGAACAGTCTCCTCTGGAACGTAATTTGGATCATTAAGCTTTTCCTGCTCAAGCCGCTCCTTTTCTTCCTGCTCCAGTTTTGCCTGCAGCACAGCCTCTTCCGTAAGCTGCTCTCCTACCGACGAATCTATTTCTACTGAAATCTGAGCCCAATAGTTCTTTAAGTTTCTGTCAGCTTCCATAAGGTCATTGTATTGCACATTGACGGTATTCTTTAAATTGACTACATCCGCCTGGGCTGCGACATTCTTTATGAATTCAGATTCTTCAACAGACAATTCGGATGTATTGATATAATACGTTCCGTCTTCGGTCATACATACATAAAATGCCTGAAGGCCGGGCGTAGAAGGCTCCTGCTCCTTTAAATATACATCAACTGTGGCATATGCGATGTAAGTATCCTTATAGGGACCGGGCTTTGTATATACATTTATATTGTCGTATCTGTCAATATAAGGAGCCATAGCCTGAAGCCTTAATGCTTCAGTATCGGAAAGAGTACCCTGAATTTCCATTAAGGCTTCCCTATCGACCGCTTTAATAGCATCATAATAAGCTACTATAAGCGCATTAATTTCAGGATATGCGTTAACTTCAAATTCAACCTCTTTTACTTCTATAACTTCTGTCTTTGATTCGATAAGTGCTTCTTCAGCCTGCTGTCTTGCCTTTTCCACTCTTGCTCTTGCATTAAGTGCAACAACAAGTGTCAGAACCACACAAGCCAAAAGAACAACCGGCAAAATGAACCTTGAATAATCCGTAAACCATTCTTTTATTAAAACGGCCAGATCCTTAATGCCTTCACATATCATGGCAAAACGTTCTTTTACGGAAAGATGGTCTCTTTTCTTTTTCTTCTTTTCAGTATCGCTCATTAAATGTCCTCATTATAGAGTGCAGCCGACAGGAATCGAACCTGCATCAAAGGCGTCGGAGGCCTCCGTTCTATCCATTA
>JAKSRT010000018.1 GCA_024403485.1 Lachnospiraceae bacterium | reverse complement strand
CCACTTGAGACTTAGGAGAAAAGGAGGAAGCTAGCGGTTTTTTATGAGCACTTAAAAGAGGCGTCCTTACAGGAAGACTGTTCTATAGATAAGGTAATGGCAGATGCCAGAAGAGCGGGCATTTCCGGCGTTGAAATGGAATACTCCACATATATTAAGGACCCTGATATTCTGCTTGACATGAAAGAAGCGGATTTGCGTATTTCCTGCTTTTATCAGTTTTTTGAATTTGGTAAAAATTATGACGCGGGAATAAAAATCGGAAAAAAGATGATTCGCACCGCAAAAAAACTTGGCGTTTCACGCGTAATGATAATTCCCGGATTTATTCTGGATCGTAAGGCTTTAAAAATATCTGCCTCGGCTGATGATTACGAGAAGACCAGAGAATTAATGGAAAAACTTCCTGAAATAATTGCTATGCGTCAGGGCCTGAGAACTCTGGCACGCTATGCGATGAAGAATGGTATTCAGGCTTGTATAGAAGATTTTGATGCGCTGAATTCTCCCATATCAAGAATAAATGAAATCAGATATTTCCTTGAAGAAATCCCTGAACTTGGGCATGCTCTTGATACCGGTAATTATATATTCAGCGATGAAGATATTCTTGAAGCTTTTGAGCAGTTTAAGGATCGAATAGTACATGTGCACTGCAAGGACCGAGGTATGGACAAAAACGATGAATGTGACAAAAACTGGTTCCCGGAAGGGTTCAAAAATCGTAAAGGTCTTTATCCTGTAGCGGTGGGAGATGGATATATTCCAATGAAAGAAGTGGTAAGTAAAGTGCTCGCGACAGGCTATGACGGGTATTTTGCCATAGAACATTTTGGGGCAAGAAAACAGCTTGAATATATGAAAAAGTCTGCTGATTTTTTGCGTACAGGTTTCTTTGTGCCCAGAAAGGTAAAGGCTTTCAAGGCAGATAGAGTTACAAAAAAAAATGAAGATCAATAATTGTAATGATACAGTCATCCTTCGGGATGGCTGTTTTTTATGTGCTTATGTGGTATAATTGGCCGATAAGAGGATAGCAGAGGTGATGGTATGGGTGATACAAACAGACCTATTATTGGACTTATCGTAGCATATACAAATAATCGGGTAATCGGAAATAAAGGGCAGATTCCATGGAGAATTAAGGGTGAACAGCGTAGGTTCAAAGAATTGACAACAGGGAATGTTGTTATTATGGGACGACGTTCTTACGACGAAATCGGGCGTCCGCTGCCTAACAGATTTACTATAGTAGTTTCCAAAACAGCAAACTATGAAGCTGAAAACTGTATAACAGTAGGAAGTCTTACGGAAGCTATTGAATATGCAAAAGAGAATCGTCCCGGTGAAAATATTTATCTTTCCGGAGGTGCCGGAATATATGCAGAGGGCCTTTCATTGGCCGACAAGCTATTTATAACTGAAGTGGATGCGGTTATTGAAGGGGATACTTTCTTTCCGGAATTTGATGAATCATTGTATACAAAGACTGTCGATGAGCAGGTTGACGGCGAGATTCCATACAGTTACGTGACCTATACTAAAATTGGTAAATAGAATATGAGCGATTTCAGAGCATTTGCCGACAGTAAAGATTTAGAAAAGATAACTGCATTTTTAGAGAATGGGCTTTATATATCCAATACGATGCTGGTAATGGAATTGGATTTAGAAAACTTTCTTTTTACCAAAGACGCTGCTGAATCAGTTGAGAAAGAGGCCGAATGCCCGAAAAGCACTTTGAGGCAGCAGGATTTCGAAATCGGGTGTTATGACACATGGGAACTGGATGAATATCTTTCCTGCCATAAGAAATGTTTTGGAGAACTGTCTATTCCCGAACAAATTGAGGAGCAGCTCCAAAATATAAACAGCAGCATTTTTGCGCTTAGGATAGAGGGCGAACTGATTTCTTCGGTTATGACATGGGATATTGATGAAAATATCATAGCTACGGAGAATGTTTTTACCGTGCGAAAATTTCAGGGGCGGGGCTATGGTACCGCCATACTTTCAAAGGTTTTAGCGGATTTTGCCGCAGAAGGTAAAAAGAAAGCACGACTGACTGTTTATGGCGATGACAACGCCGCAGTTTCATTATATTTGAAAATGGGATATAAAATAACAAAAGTTCTTCAGGAGTTTTCATATGAATAACGATTTGACAAAAAAAGATATTGAAGACATGGAGGCGGAAATTGAACACCGCAAACTGGTACTCAGACCGGAACTCATTGAACATGTAAAAGAAGCAAGGTCCCTTGGTGATCTTAGTGAAAATTTTGAATATTACGCTGCTAAAAAAGAAAAGAACGCTAATGAGAGCCGCATTAGATATCTGGAAAGAATGATTCGCACCGCTAATGTGCTTGATGATGATGCCGGTGACGATGAAGTCGGCATAAATAAAACCATCACGGTGTATGTGGAAGAAGACGACGAGGAAGAAATATATAAAATCGTTACTACAGTTCGCGAGGACTCGTTAAACGGACTTATTTCCAATGAGTCTCCTATGGGAAGGGCACTTCTTGGAAAGAAGGTCGGTGACAGAGTTCTGATAGAGGTTAACAAGAACTATAGCTATTATGTTGTCATTAAAAAGATTGACAATTCTACCGTAGACGAAAGCGGAGAACTTCGAAGATATTAGTGTTGTTTTCTTTTTAAAAAAGAATAATTGCAAATGTAGAAAGGGACACTTCTTTGTAAAAGAAGCGTCCCTTTATTTTAATCCCCCAACATTTTTTGTTTTTTAATCCCTTATTTTTCCGCTACATTATTGTAGCCGAATTCCTTGTTTTTTGCAGATTTTTCTGCCCGTTCGATGGCACGCCTTAAATCGTTGACATTGGGCTGAATATTGCTGTTACAGATTGTTTCTCCCATATCATGGTAAACTTCATATTTGTGAAGAACCGCGTAAGCATTATCAAGACGCGGGAGAATGGGAAGATGAAGATGCGCTAAAAGCAGCTGAACAACCGAATACGGACTGCTTCCATGGTCTCCGTAATATAAATAAAGCAATGCTCGTTTATCATCAATTGAAATATCATGGATTAGGGTATCAAAAGCTTTTTCTATTTTTGCGTCACTGTCACCGCCTTTTACATTGAGCTCCAGTGGATGGATGAGCGACAGATAGTAGGGAAATGGATTGATGTTTAGAACTCTGAACCACTCAAGGCTTTCAAAGAAAGATGGCGAGGTGGCTCCGGTTTCCCAGTTTTGAACGGTTTTTCGTGTTATTTTAAGTTCGTTGGCAACCCATTCCTGGGAACGGCGGGCTTTTACCCTTGCACGACTGTGGATTTCTCCGAATTTAATCTGACGATCAGTTTTTGTGTCCATATTTTTATCCTCCTAGTTTCTTTATACACCCAAAAGAATACAAAATGCTATGCCAACATTTAAAAGAAAATGCGTAAAATTATTCCTGCCGGTGATGAAAAAGTTTTTATAAAAACATCATTATATTGTTAATAAATCAATACTGTGTGATACTTAAAAAGTAATTCGGAGGACTCAGGTATGGATAAATATTTTGATATAAATGAAAGAGGGCACAGTGTTCGCTGCAAGGAGTTTTTCAATAATGCACGAGACATTAACCGGGTAATAGTTTGCGGTCATGGCTTCGCGGGACATAAAGATAATAAATCTACAGAGCGGTTTGCAGAAGCGGTTTTGTCCAAATATAAGGACGTTGCGGTAATTTCTTTTGACTGGCCGGCCCATGGTAAAGATGTAAAAAAGAAATTGCTGCTTTCCGACTGTGATACATATCTTGATATAGTTATTGAGTATGTGCGCACACAAATTGGAACAAGTGATATAAAAGGATATGCCAACAGTTTTGGGGCATATGTATTTATGAAATATATATACGAACACGGTAATCCTTTTTCAAAGCTTGTGCTTAGAAGTCCTGCAGTTAATATTTATGAATCAATGATGAGTAATATTATGAAAAAGCAGGATCTGGAAATCATTGACAAGGGTAAAATTGCTGAGGTGGGTTTTGACCGAAAAATCGGTGTTGGCAGAGAATTTCTTGATGAAATCGGTTCATTTGATATTCGTGAAAAAGAATTTATTAATGAGTTCGAGAAAATAATTGTATTTCATGGCAATGCCGATGAGATAATACCATTTGAACAGGCAAAAAAATTTGCCGATGACAACCTCTTTGAGTTTGTTGCCATCGACAATGGAGATCACAGAATACAAAATTATGCCGCTATGGGAAATGTGATTAAAAAAGCAATAGAGTTTATGGAACTAAAATAGATATTATTCCCATCCGCCGTCAACACCGATAATTTGTCCGGTCATATAAGTCGGAGCGGTTAACAATGCCGAAACGGCTTCGGCTATTTCTTTTGGTGAAGCGAAACGGTCGGCGGGTATTTCATTTCGGCACATTTCACGTTCGGAGTTATCGAGGTGGGCGTTCATATCGGTATCCACAAAACCGCAGGCAATCGCATTTACAGCTATGTTGCTGGGGGCAAGTTCCTTAGCCAAGGCTTTGGTAAATGTATTGATGCCTCCCTTTGAAGCTGAGTATGCCACTTCCATGGAAGCCCCTTTTTTGCCCCATATGGAAGAAATATTGATGATGCGTCCGGCCTGTTTTTTTAACATCATCGGGACTGCATTTTTACATGTATAAAATATGGAACTTAAGTTGACACTTATGACTCTGTTCCAATCCTCGTAGGACATTTCCGAGAGAAGACCGACATAGGAGATTCCGGCATTGTTAACAAGCACATCCAGGTCGGTGATGTTGGAAAATAATTCTTCAACACGTCCCGGATTACCCATATCGGTGGCAAAGGTTTTAACGCAAATTCCGTAAGTCGATTCCAGTTCTTTGGCGCTGCTGTTCAGCATATCAATATTTTTTTCACAGGTTAGAAATAAATCATATCCCAGTTCTGCCATTTTTCTGGCAATAGCCAAACCGATACCTCTGGACGCCCCGGTTATCAGTGCTGTTTTTCTCATATATACCAATTCCTCTTTTTTGACAAAAAATATCAAAAATACTATAATCACAAGATACGACTATTCTATTACTTGAGCTTAAAGAATTCAAGGATGGGAGCTTAAAACATGAAAGATGTGATTATTATTGGTGCGGGTCCTGCCGGACTTGGTGCAGCGGTATACGCAAAAAGAGCGGGCCTTAACTGTTTGTTGATAGAAGAAAGTCCTATTGATGGCGGACAGGTATTAAGCACCTATGAAGTAGATAATTATTTAGGTCTTCCCGGAATCTCGGGAATTGATCTTGGGACTAAATTTTCCGAACATGCAAAGAGTGCGGGAGTAGAAAGAACCGAAGCTACGGTTTTGAGTATTAAGCCTGTTGACAAGCACTACATGGTGCATACCGATAGCGGTGATTTTGAAACAGCGCATGTTGTTGTAGCCACCGGCGCAAAACACGCGAATCTTAATGTGCCCGGAGAAGAAGAACTTTCCGGAATGGGCGTTTCTTATTGTGCAACCTGTGACGGCGCTTTCTTTAAAAATAAAGAGGTAGCGGTTGTAGGTGGGTCTGATGTTGCTGTTGAGGATGCAATATATCTGGCTCGTACCTGCAAGAAGGTCTATCTGATTCATCGTCGAGATACTCTTCGTGCGGCGGATTCACTGGTAAAAGCCCTTGAAAATTGTGAGAACGTCGTATTTCTTTGGAATAGTGAAGTTCTTGCCATTAACGGTGAAGATATGGTAGAGTCTGTTACCATCGTTAATAACAAAACAAGAGAGTCACAAAAAATTGTGCTTAGCGGAGTGTTTATTGCAGTTGGAATTAATCCGACAACTTCGGTGCTTGAAATGCTCGGAGTCGAAATGGATGAAAAGGGCTATGTTATAGCAGGTGAAGACTGCAGGACCGGTGTTGCCGGTGTATATGTTGCAGGTGACATACGTAAGAAGCCAATGAGGCAGATTATTACGGCTGTATGTGATGGTGCCAACGCTATTGCTTCAATACAGGATGATATGAATAACAAATAATAATTTATTAAGAAATTGTTTCGCAAAAGGATATATTTTGCGTGTAAATTCGGATGTGATGTAATGAAAAATAAGATGGTGACTGCTTTGGTTATTTTAGGCGCGTTCTTTTGCCTATATAAAACCGAAGCCCTTGCCGATTTTCCCGTAAGTGATGATGGAGCGGTAGTATTTGAAGTGGTGGATAACCGTGAATATGCCGATCTTGTAATCGCACAGGTTCAAAGCTGGGTCAATGTCAGAGATTTGCCCGATGAGAAAAAAGGTAAGGTATTAGGAAAACTTTATAACAATTCGGTCGGCTATTTTATAGAAGAAAAAGACGGTTGGTATAAAATTAAGAGCGGAACCGTAGAAGGCTATGTTAAGGGTGAATACTGTGTGCGCGGCGTTGAGGCTATAAAAATTGCCCGTGACGTTGAAGTTACTATGGCTACGATTACGACAGGAACGTTAAGAGTCCGTGAAAAGGCCACAACCTCAAGCTCTGTTCTTGGAACTTTTTCAAGGGGCGATGTACTTGTTGCTTTGGCGATTGAGGATGGCTTTGCAAAGGTTGCTTACAACAACAAGACAGGTTATATATCTCTTGACTATGTTGAACTCTCAACTGAGTTTGTTCAGGCTGAATCCATCGAAGAGGAACGGGCTCGTTTGGCAGCAGAAAAAAAAGCCAGAGAGGATGCGCAGCGAAAAGCAAAAGAAGCCGCAGCCGCCGAGGCCGGAAAAAATCAGACAGGAACCAAGGTTACTTACAGCGGAGACTCCGCACAACTTGGACAGCAGGTAATAGATTATGCAGTTCAGTTTGTCGGAAATCCTTATGTTTACGGTGGCACCAGTCTTACGGATGGCGCAGATTGTTCAGGTTTTGTTATGAGCGTATATGCTCATTTCGGCGTAAAACTTCCAAGAACCGGACAAATCAGGTCGGGATACGCAATATCAAGCCTTGACCAGGCTCAACCCGGGGATATATTATGCTATTCGGGCCATGTGGCTCTTTATATGGGTAACGGGCAGATTGTTCATGCAGCAACCCCTTCACAGGGCATTGTTATAGGCAGTGCAACTTATACTACAATTATAGGTATAAGGCGTATATTCTAGTTTGGCAGACGTTGTTTTGATTTTATCCGCATTTTAAAGCGGAAATCAGATATTATTTGGACAGAAACAGGAAAAAGAGTTTTCGATAAATGAGACGAATTATTGTGTGCATTTTGATGGCGCTGTGTTTAGTGCTGTCGGCGTGTGCTGGTTCTGAATTTAATATGGTTTTTGGTTCATCTCAAGACTCAGCTGATGCTTCAGCCGAGGGAGAAGCGAGTACATCTTTAGGCGACGGTTCGAATGCTTCTTTGGATGGGGAACCCATTGAGTATGAAACTTCGGAAAAAACCGAGTATGTTGGTGAGACGGGAAGTGATGTAATGTACGCCATTGAGGCCGATGGGGAGATTATATCCAATCCATGGGTTACCGTTGAAGAAGACGAAACGGATGATGAGGGAATCAGACGTTCTGTCGGAAATGAATGGTACGATCTTTCCGTTCCGACTTGGTATACATATCATGATGGTTTGTATTTTATCGTAGACTGTTATCATAATCAGATTATTTATAACGATAATATGACCGACCCCATACATGAGTGGAAGGTAATGGACAAGGAGTTAAAAAAACCCCATACCATTGCCTTTGACGGTGAAGTTTATATGGTAGATGATACGGATCATAACAAGATTATTGCCTACAAAAAAAATGTTAATGAGGATGGAACCTTTTATTTTGAACGTGTTCAGGAATTTGTGGATATGGGTGAGGAACCCCATTACATAATCTACAGAGAGGATACGGCCAGATTTTATGCCTGGAGCTCGAAGAGCGGTCAGATGTGGGTGTTCAGAAGATCGAAGGACTCTTCCATGATATTCCTTGATGAGTCTTACAACATTCCCCCTTTGAAAGATGTTTATGTAAGATCATTTACTTTTATCGATGATAAGGCTTATTTTGTATCCGGAACAAACGGCTCATGTACGATTTTTGAAACCACCACGGATAACTTTGATGTATTGAGAGAATATCCGGTTGCTCCCGAAATAGGCGGTATGGTTCAGCTTACAAAAATTCAGGACTACTATTACATAACTGTTTCAACCAGTTTGTACGGAGAAACGGAACTTAAGAACATTATAAGAACCGATTCACTTGAACATCTTCAAATGGGACAGTTTGAGAGCCTTTATGATTTATTTATCGGTACGGAATATCCGGGAACTCCGTATAATATAACTTATGTCGATGATAAGTGGTGTATTTCCGTTCATCGTGACGGAATGGGACCACACATAGTATATTTCGATGTAGTTGATAACGAAATACAGGATATAGGTACGTACTATTAAAAAAGATGTCTTTATGGATATGCTCCGCAAAAATTAATGGCGGGACTGTGTGTGAGGACATCTTTTATTATTCAAACGTTTATCAATTAATTAATGCATTTTACCAGCGCGTTTTTGGGAATAGAAGCTGTTCGAAAAATAAATTGTGAATAATTCAGAAAATTTAAGAAAAGAATGGAAAATTTTCTGACTATATGTTATACTATATTTACGTTAGTAATAAAGATTCACTGACGATTCTTTTTTATGAGGAGTGATGTATATGAAATTTATTATTTTGGGGAAAAATATTAATGTTACGGATGGCTTAAAGGAAGCGGTGGAAGACAAAATCGGAAAACTTGAGAAGTATTTTGCGCCGGATACAGAGGTTCATGTAACATTAAGTGTTGAAAAAGATAGACAGAAAATAGAAGTAACAATTCCTGTGAAGGGAAATATCATAAGATCCGAGCAGGTATCCAGCGATATGTATGTATCGATTGACCTTGTTGAAGAAATAATCGAAAGACAGCTTAAAAAGTATAAGAATAAGATTACTGACCGAGAACAGGCAGCTGCTTCTTTTAAGCAGGAATATCTTGATAACGATTATATGGAAGATGAGGAAATTAAGATTATTCGTACCAAGAGATTTGACATTAAGCCCATGTATCCTGAAGATGCATGTGTCCAGATGGAACTTCTGGGCCACAACTTTTTCGTGTTCATGAATGCGGAGACAGATGAAATGGCTGTAGTATATAAGAGAAAAGGCGGTACATACGGACTTATAGAAGCAGATATTTAAATACTTATCTGAGATTTTCGGAGCTATGAAAAATGGAATTCATTTTTTCATAGCTCTTTTTTTGAAGATAAATCATTTTGATAAGGTTAAAATATCTTTTCGCGCTTGAATAATAATCTTGCGTATGGTAAAATTAGGCTCGAAATCTGATAAAAATTTAACAAATAAAAAATAATATTTAAAGGAGACAAAAAAGATGGCAAAAAAAGTTGTTATCGCAAGCGCTTGCCGTACAGCAATCGGCACAATGGGTGGTTCTTTATCCACAACTCCCGCAGCACAGTTAGGTGCAATCGTTATTAAGGAAGCTGTAGCTCGTGCAGGCATTAAACCTGAAGATGTTGATCAGGTATATATGGGATGTGTTATCCAGGCCGGTCTTGGACAGAACGTAGCTCGTCAGGCATCCATCAAAGCAGGTCTTCCCATCGAAGTTCCCGCTGTTACAATGAACGTTGTTTGTGGTTCCGGTCTTAACTGTGTAAACCAGGCAGCTCAGATGATTATGGCAGGTGATGCTGATGTTGTAGTTGCAGGTGGTATGGAAAACATGTCCATGGCTCCTTATGCTATTCCTCAGGGACGTTATGGTTACAGAATGAACAACGGTACATTGGTTGATACAATGGTTAACGATGCATTATGGGATGCATTTAACCAGTATCATATGATCAAGACCGCTGACAATATCTGCGAAGAATGGGGACTTACCCGTGAAGAACTCGATGAGTTCGCTCTTAAGAGCCAGCAGAAGGCTTGCGCAGCTATCGAAGCAGGCGCATTCAAGAAGGAAATCGTTCCTGTAGAAATCAAGAAAAAGAAAGAAACAGTTATTTTCGATACAGATGAAGGTCCTCGTCCCGGTTCTACCATCGAAGGTCTTGCAAAGCTTCGTGCTATTAACCCCGATGGATTTGTAACAGCAGGTAATGCTTCAGGTATCAATGACGGTGCTGCAGCGGTTGTTGTTATGAGCGAAGAAAAGGCAATCGAACTTGGCGTTAAGCCTATGGCTACATTTGTTGCAGGTGCTCTTGCAGGTGTTCGTCCCGAAGTTATGGGTATCGGACCTGTTGCTTCAACAAAGAAGGTTATGGCTAAGGCCGGTGTAAAGATTGAAGACTTCGACATCATCGAAGCAAATGAAGCTTTCGCAGCTCAGTCTGTTGCAGTTGGTAAGGATCTTGGCATTGACGTTGATAAGCAGCTCAATCCTAACGGTGGTGCGATTGCTCTTGGTCATCCCGTTGGTGCTTCAGGATGCCGTATCCTTGTTACACTTCTTCACGAAATGGAAGCTAAGGACGCTAAGCTTGGTCTTGCAACTCTTTGTATCGGTGGCGGTATGGGTTGCTCCACAATCGTTAAGAGAGATTAATAGTTTATAATCCGTATCCGGGCAAAAAAACTGCCCGGATATTGGTATGTTTATCAAAACAAAATAAAAATGTTGAAAATGATACTGGTTATTATTTTCAAACACGAAAGGAAACCTCAAAATGGAATTCGTTTTATATGAACAGAAGGGGGCTGTTGGTATTATTACCATTAACAGACCCAAGGCATTAAATGCCCTTAATTCACAGGTTCTTGAAGAACTTGACGAAGCTTTCTCAAGCGTAAACCTTGACGAAGTTCGTTGCCTTATTCTTACCGGAGCAGGCGAAAAGAGCTTTGTTGCAGGTGCGGACATCGGAGAAATGAGTACTCTTACAAAGGCTGAAGGCGAAGCTTTCGGTAAGAAGGGTAACGATGTTTTCCGTAAGATTGAAACATTCCCTATTCCCGTAATTGCAGCAATCAACGGTTTTGCTCTTGGCGGCGGATGTGAAATTTCAATGAGCTGTGACATCAGAATTTGTTCTGACAATGCAGTATTCGGTCAGCCTGAAGTTGGTCTTGGAATTACTCCCGGTTTCGGCGGTACACAGAGACTTGCTCGTCTTGTAGGCGCAGGAATGGCTAAACAGATGATTTATACCGCTCGTAACATTAAGGCTCCCGAAGCATTAAGAATCGGACTTGTTAATGATGTTATTGCAGCTACAGTTGATGCAGAAGGCAATGTAACAGCAACTGCTCAGGAAAATCTTATGGCAGCAGCTGAAAAGATGGCAGCGGGTATTGCAAAGAACGCTCCCATCGCTGTTCGTAACTGCAAGAAGGCTATTAACGACGGCCTTGATGCAACTATGGACGATGCTCTTGTAATTGAAGAAAAGTTATTCGGTGACTGCTTTGAAACAGAAGATCAGCAGTACGGTATGGCATTCTTCTTGGATAAGAACAAAGAAAAGGTTAAAGAGCCTTTCAAGAATAAATAAAAATCAAATTTATATACTTAAGGAGGAACTACTAAATGAAGGTAGGCGTTATTGGTGCTGGAACCATGGGACAGGGCATTGCTAAGGCATTTGCTCAGACCGAAGGCTATGAAGTAGCTCTTTGCGATATCAAGCAGGAGTGGGCTGAAGGCGGAAAAGACAAAATTGTTAAAGGATATGCTAAGCTTGTTGAAAAAGGCAAACTTACTCAGGAAGCTGTAGATGCTATCACATCTAAGATTACTCCCGGTCTTAAGGAAGACCTTTGCGCTGACTGCGATTTAATCGTAGAAGCAGCATTCGAAGATATGAACGTTAAGCAGACAACATTCAAGGAACTTGATGCTATCTGTAAGCCTGAATGTATCTTCTCTTCAAATACTTCTTCACTTTCCATTACTGAAATCGGTAAGGGTGTTAACAGACCTGTAGTAGGTATGCACTTCTTCAACCCTGCTGATCGTATGAAGCTTATCGAAGTTATCGCCGGTGTAAACACACCTGCTGAAACAGTTGATGCAATCAAGAAGATTTCCGAAGAAATCGGCAAGACACCTGTACAGGTTAACGAAGCTGCCGGATTCGTTGTAAACAGAATTCTCATTCCTATGATTAACGAAGCAGCATTCATTAAAATGGAAGGTGTTTCAGACATCGAAGGTATCGACAGCGCTATGAAGCTTGGTGCTAACCACCCTATGGGACCCCTTGAACTTGGTGACTATGTTGGTCTTGATATCTGCCTTGCTATTATGGACGTTCTTTACAAAGAAACAGGCGATTCAAAGTATCGTGCATGTCCTCTTATTCGTAAGATGGTTCGTGGCGGAAACCTTGGATGCAAGACAGGTAAGGGCTTCTACATCTACAATGCAGACAGAACAAAGACACCTGTTGATGCACAGTAATTTAATTTGATCTTTATTAGGAGGAAATAAATCATGGATTTTTCTTTAAGCAAAGAACATGAAATGGCGAGACAGCTTTTTAAGGATTTCGCCGAAAAAGAAGTAAAGCCCCTTGCACAGGAAATCGACGAGCAGCACAGATTCCCCAGAGAAACTGTTGACAAGCTTGCTAAATATGGTTTCTTAGGTATTCCCGTAGCTAAGGAATACGGCGGACAGGGTTGTGACATTTTAACATACGCTATGTGTGTTGAAGAAATGTCAAAAGTTTGTGGTACTACAGGTGTTATCGTATCTGCACATACCTCACTCTGTGTTGACCCTATTATGACTTATGGTACAGAAGAACAGAAGCAGAAGTACGCTGTTCCCCTTGCAAAGGGTGAAAAGCTTGGTGCTTTCGGTCTTACCGAGCCCGGTGCAGGTACTGATGCTCAGGGACAGCAGACAAAGGCTGTTTTAGATGGAGATGAATGGGTACTTAACGGTTCTAAGTGCTTCATCACCAACGGTAAGGAAGCTGACGTTTACGTTATCTTCGCTGTTACCGGCAAAATCGAAAAGAGAGGCAAATTCATTAAGGAGATTTCCGCATTCATCGTAGAAAAGGGTACTCCCGGATTTACCTTCGGTACAAAAGAAAACAAGATGGGTATCTGTGCTTCTTCAACATATGAACTTATCTTTACAGATTGCCGTATTCCCAAGGCTAACCTTCTTGGCGCTCAGGGTAAGGGCTTTAACATCGCTATGCATACTCTTGACGGTGGTCGTATCGGTATCGCTGCTCAGGCTCTCGGTATTGCAGAAGGTGCTCTTGAAACAACAATTCAGTATGTTCAGGAAAGAAAGCAGTTTGGCCGCGCAATCGGTGCTTTCCAGAACACTCAGTTCCAGTTAGCAGACATGGCTACCAAGGTAGAAGCTGCTAAGATGCTTGTTTATAAGGCAGCACTTAAGAAGGATGAATACACAAAGAATCCTAAGATTTCTTATTCTATGGAAGCTGCTATGGCTAAGCTTTATGCCGCAGAAGTAGCTATGGAAGTTACCACAAAGGCTGTACAGCTCCACGGTGGTTACGGTTACATCAAAGAGTACGGCGTAGAACGTATGATGCGTGATGCTAAGATTACTGAAATCTACGAAGGTACAAGTGAAGTTCAGCGTATGGTTATCAGCGCTAACTTATTAAAGTAGGAGGGTATGAATCGTGAAGATTATCGTATGTATAAAGCAGGTTCCCGATACAAAGGGTGGCGTTAAGTTCAACCCCGACGGAACATTGGACAGAGGCGCAATGCTCGCAATCATGAACCCTGATGATAAGGCAGGTCTTGAAGCAGCACTTCGTTTAAAGGATCAGTATGGTGCAGAAGTTACCGTACTTACAATGGGTCTTCCTAAGGCAGCTGACGTATTAAGAGAAGCTCTTGCAATGGGCGCTGACAAGGCAGTTCTTGTAACAGACAGAGTACTTGGTGGTGCTGATACCTGGGCTACATCTACAACAATCGCAGGTGCTATCAGAAACCTTGAATATGACTTAATCATTACCGGACGTCAGGCTATCGACGGTGATACCGCTCAGGTTGGTCCTCAGATTGCTGAACATCTTGGTATTCCCGTAATCTCCTATGCTCAGGAAATTTCTGTTGCAGGTGATAAGGTTACAGTTAAGAGACAGTATGATGACAGATATCACATGGTAGAAGCTACTATGCCTTGTCTTGTAACAGCTCTTGCTGAATTAAATGATCCCAGATATATGACTCCCGGCGGCATCTTCGATGCATGCAAGGCTGAAGTTATTACATGGGGCCGTGCAGATCTTAAGGATGTTGAAGATTGCAACCTTGGTCTTGCCGGTTCTCCTACAAAGATTGCAAAGGCTTCTGATAAGGTTCGTAAGGGCCAGGGTGAAAAGGTTACTCCCGAATCTCCCGAAGATGCAGTTGCTTATATTGTAGGCAAATTACAGGAAAAGCATGTTATCTAATTTAAGGAGGCTAAAAGAATGAATTTAGAAGAATATAAAGGCGTATTCGTCTTCGCGCAGCAGGTAGACAACGTTGTTTCCGGCATTGCGTATGAATTACTTGGAAAAGCAAAAGAACTTGCTCAGCCTCTTGATGCACAGGTTACTGCAGTTCTTATTGGTTCTGGTGTAAAGAACCTTGTTGATTCTCTTGCTGAATATGGTGCAGACAGAGTAATCGTTGTTGATGATCCTGAATTAAAGGAATACAGAACTGAGCCTTATGCTCATGCTCTTTCATCAGTTATTAATGAGTTCAAGCCTGACATCGTGTTAGTTGGTGCTACAGCAATCGGTCGTGACCTTGGTCCTACCGTTTCCGCAAGAGTAGCTACCGGTCTTACAGCTGACTGTACAGTACTTGAAATCGGTGATTTCCCCTTAGTAGCAATCCCCGGTAAGGAAGCAGAACAGAAGCACAATCAGCTTCTTATGACCCGTCCTGCATTCGGTGGTAACACAATCGCTACAATCGCTTGCCCTAACACCCGTCCTCAGATGGCTACAGTTCGTCCCGGTGTTATGCAGAAGATTGATCCCATTAAGGGCGCTAAGGCAGAAGTTGTTGAATACAATCCCGGTTTCACACCTAACAACAAGTATGTAACCATTAAGGAAGTAGTTAAGGCTGTTTCAGACGTTGCTGATATTATGGATGCTAAGATCCTTGTATCCGGTGGACGTGGAGTTGGCTCTGCAGAAAACTTCAAGCTTCTTGAAGATCTTGCAGCAGTTCTTGGCGGAACAGTATCATGCTCTCGTGCAGTTGTTGATTCAGGCTGGAAGAACAAAGAATTACAGGTTGGTCAGACCGGTAAGACAGTTCGTCCCAACGTTTACTTCGCAATCGGTATTTCAGGTGCTATTCAGCACGTAGCCGGTATGGAAGAATCCGGTATCATCATTGCAATTAACAAAGATGAAGATGCTCCTATCTTTGATGTTGCTGACTACGGTGTAGTAGGAGATCTTAATAAGATTGTTCCTCAGCTTACAGCAGCATTAAAGGAAGCTATTGCTAACAAGTAATTAGATTTTATAAACAAACAAGAAAGAGATGGCAGATTTCTGCCATCTCTTTTTTACTCTTTAGGAAAAAATTTCCCATAGTGACAAATCAAATATGTTACAAAATCTCTCAAAGATGTTATAATAAATGTACTAATCATAGAAAGGACATTTTGGTATGAATAACTCTGATATTGCACTTGTAAACAAACGGGCATGCTCCGTTTACACAATTATTACATCTCTGCTGTCTGTGGCATATTTGATTCAGGCAATCAAAGGCGCAACAAAGCTTCCTGTATTTGCGGTGCTTATTGTGTTGGGACTTGGTCCCATGATTGCATGTTGGGTGGTGTACAAATCCAATGCTGAGGCAGCACAAATAAAGCATATAATGGGAATCGGTTATTCGCTGTTTTACATATTCAGCTGCTTTACCAGCAACGAAAGACTTGTATTTGTTTATGCTATTCCCATGATGATTGCAATAACAATGTTTTGCGACCTTAAATATTCTGTCGCCATTTCAATAGGTGCATCGCTGGTTTCCTGTGTTCATGCCGTTTTATATACTTTAAAGCATCCGGAAACCATGGATGTTGAGATAGCAGCATCCGAAATAGAAATTCTTGTTATGATAGTTATTGCTTTATTTACAACAATAACTATAAAAACAATTATTTATCTGAACGATCAGAAGGTTAAGAATATTAATGAAACTAATGAAAAAACCGAAAAAATGCTCGACGATATCATGAATATTTCCGGTGACATTATCGATGAAGTTTCAATTGTATCGACTAAAATGAACCTGATTGTTTCTTCCTGCAATGAAACGGTAAATGCCATGCAGGAAATCCAGTCCGGAACCAATGATTCGGCCGAATCGGTTCAGAATCAGCTGGTAAAGACAGAAGAAATTCAGACTCAGATCGGAAATGTTACAAAGGCCAGCGACAGTATCGGTAATAATGTTAAAATTACCGTTGATGCGTGCCACGAAGGCCGTGATAATATTGAGAAGCTGATTGAACAGTCCAGGGTTTCCGAAGAAGCCGGAGCAGCAGCCGTTAAAGAAGTTGAAGATCTTAAGTCATCAACAGAGCAGATGCAGACTATCGTAGAATTAATTCAGAATGTTGCGTCCCAGACATCACTCCTTGCACTTAATGCTTCTATCGAAGCTGCCAGAGCAGGTGAAGCAGGAAGAGGCTTTGCGGTAGTTGCGACCGAAATTTCTAATTTGGCAAGTCAGACCCAGTCTGCGACAAAGAACATAAGCGATCTTATTGCAGGTATTGCGGGAGAAATGACAGAAGTTGTCAGCGCAATTGATTCTTTGGTTGACAGTAACAGAATTCAAAATGAATCAGCCAATGTGACCGCGGGAAGCTTTGAGAAGATTGTTGAATCAATAAGAAATATCAGAACTAATTCCGGAGAACTCAATGATGTTGTAACAAAGCTGGCTTCCGCAAACCAGGAAATCGTTGAAAGCATTCAGACCATTTCTGCTATTACGGAAGAGGTTTCTGCTCATTCAAATACTACCGGTGAGGTTACCGAGCAGAATGCCGTGATTGTAAACGAGACTCTTGAAATCGTAAATGAGATGTCTGAAAACGCTGAAAAACTTAAGGCTATAAAATAGTTAAAGATTTGAATAATAAAAAGCAAGTAGAGTAATAAGATAACACCGCCTCGTGGGTATCCCGCGAGGTGGTTTTTTCTTTTTGTTAAGCCGTTTTATTCATTTTTTGTTAACAGACTTTTTATAGACACAACCCCTGTTTGGTGGTATTATTTTGAAGATGGAATTTTAGTGGGCAAGGTTTAAAATATGTCCATTTAGGAGGAGATTATATAAAGATGAGTAAAAACTTTACAGACTTATTATCCAAAGTATCTCAGTGCGAAATGAAGACTCTTTCCGTTGCTGTAGCTCAGGACAAAGCGGTTCTTGAAGCAGTAAAAGCTGCCAAGGAAAGAAAAATCGCAGATGCTATTCTGGTAGGAGATGAAGAGAAGATTCGTGCTATTGCAGCAGAACTTTCAATGGATTTATCCCAGTTTGAAATTATTAACGAGCCTGATGCCGTTGCAGCATCATTAAAGGCAGTTTCTTTGGTACATGACGGAAAAGCTGATATGTACATGAAGGGACTTCTTGATACAAAAACATTCTTAAAGAGTGTTCTTGACAAAGAAGTAGGACTCAGAACAGGCAAACCCCTTTCACATGTTTGTGTATTTGAAATCCCCGGTATTGACCGTCTTATTTTTATGACAGACGTAGCATTTATTCCTTATCCTACTCTTGAAGATAAGGTTAACATGATTAACTATACTGTAGAAGTAGCAAAGGCATGTGGCGTAAGCACACCTAAGGTTGCTCCTCTTGCAGCTGTTGAAGTAGTTAATCCCAAGATGCCTGTAACTGTTGAAGCTGCAGAACTCACTAAGATGAACGAAGAAGGAACTATTACGGATTGTATCGTTGACGGACCTCTTTCTCTTGATATCGCTCTTTACAAGGAAGCAGCAGAAGAAAAGGGAGCTCTTGACCGTAAGGTTGCAGGTGATGCAGACATCCTTGTATTCCCTGATATTCACGCAGGAAACCTTGTATATAAGGCAATTGTTCACATGGTAGATGTTAAGAACGGAAATATTCTTACAGGAACAAAGGCCCCCGTTATTCTTACTTCACGTTCAGACTCCTGTGAAGCTAAGGTTAACTCAATTGCACTGGCTGCAGTTGTAGCAACAGAACAGGCTAAATAAGCCAAGCATAAAATATAGAGACATTCGTTTACGAAAATAAAGGCCTGTTGGCCGAAATCCGGAGGAAATAAAATGTCATACACAAGTTTGATTATCAATCCAGGTTCCACTTCCACCAAGATTGGTGTATTTGAAGATGAAACCCTTTTATTTGAAGAAACCCTTCGTCATACTACCGAAGAAATCGCTCAGTACGGTTCAATTTTTGAACAGAAGGATTTCAGAAAAGACGTTATTTTAAATATCCTTAAGGAAAAGGATTTTGATTTAAAGAAGCTTAACTTTGTTGTAGGCCGTGGCGGTATGTTAAAGCCTATTCCCGGTGGTACATATGAGGTTACCAATGCTCTTCTCAATGACCTTATTATCGGTAAGCAGGGACAGCATGCTTCAAACCTTGGCGGTATCCTTGCAAAAGAAATCGGTGATTCACTCGGAATTCATTCCTATATTGTTGACCCTGTAGTAGTTGATGAACTTCAGGAAATTGCAAGACTTTCAGGTGTACCTGAACTTCCCAGACGTAGCGTATTCCATGCACTTAACCAGAAGGCTGTAGCAAAGAGATATGCCAAGGAAGTAGGCAAAAAGTACGAAGACCTTAATCTTATTGTTGTGCACATGGGCGGTGGTGTTTCGGTAGGCGCACATAAGAACGGTAAGGTTGTAGACGTTTACAATGCTCTTGACGGTGAAGGTGCTTTCTCACCCGAACGTGCAGGTGCAGTACCTCCCGGAGATTTATTAAAGCTTTGCTTCTCTGGAAAGTACACTGAAAAAGAATTATACAAAAAGCTCGTAGGCGGTGGCGGATTTAACGCTTATCTTAACACCAACGATGCCAGAATCGTAGAAGCTAAATATCTTGAAGGCGATGAGTTCGCTACAAAGGTATTCCATGCTTTCCATTACCAGGTAGCAAAAGATATCGGTGCTATGGCAACCGTTCTTGAAGGCAAGGTAGACCAGATTATTCTTACCGGCGGTATTGCATACGGAAAAATCACCTGTGATGCAATCAAGGAAAGAGCAGGCTGGATTGCTCCCTTCACAGTATATCCCGGTGAAGATGAACTTCTCGCACTCTGCCAGGGTGGCTTAAGAGTTGAAACCGGCGAAGAAAAGGCTATGGAATACTAGAAAGGTAATAATTTTTTAAATGAAAGTTATTGATAAAGTATTTGGAACCCACTCACAGCGTGAGATAAAAAGAATCATGCCCAAGGTGGAGGCAATTGAAGCACTCAGGCCTCAGATGATGGAATTGTCTGACGAGGCTCTTAAAGCTAAAACTGCTGAATTTAAGAAGCGCCTGGCTGACGGAGCAACACTTGATGACCTGCTTGTTGAAGCGTTTGCGGTTGCAAGAGAGGCTACCCGTCGTGTAATCGGTACCGAGCACTATCGAGTACAGATAATCGGTGGTATTGTTCTTCATCAGTGCCGTATTGCGGAAATGAAAACCGGTGAAGGTAAAACCCAGACCGATATTCTTCCCGTATATTTAAATGCGCTTGAAGGAAAGGGTGTTCATGTTGTAACAGTTAACGAATACCTGGCAAAGCGTGACGCCGAATGGATGGGAGAGGTACATCGATTCTTAGGACTTACTGTAGGTGTTTCCCTGAACGGGCAGACAACAGCAGAAAAAATAGAAGCATATAAGTGTGATATTACCTATGTAACAAACAACGAATTAGGTTTTGATTATCTTCGTGACAATATGGCCATATATGATAAGGACCTTGTTTTGAGAGACTTAAACTATGCCATCATCGACGAAGTGGACTCCATTCTTATTGATGAAGCCAGAACCCCCCTTATTATTTCGGGTCAGGGTACAAAATCTACCAGTGTTTATTCTATGGCAGATATGCTGGCTAAACAGCTTCACAGAGGAGCTGACCTTGAAGATATCAGTAAAATGGATCTTCTTATGGGAGTTGTTCGCGAGGAAACCGGAGACTTTATCGTTAACGAAAAAGATAAGATAGTTACCCTTACGGAAAGAGGTGTAAAAGAGGCTGAAATGTTCTTCCATTTGGAGAACCTTGCAGATCCCCAGAATGTGGATATTCAGCACGCGGTAATTACAGCTCTTAAGGCTAATAATCTTATGTTCAAGGATAAGGATTATATAGTAAAAGACGGTGAAATTGTTATTATAGATGAGTTTACCGGTCGTATAATGAACGGACGCCGTTATTCGGACGGTCTTCATCAGGCAATTGAAGCCAAGGAAGGTGTTAAAATCAAGAGAGAAAGCAAAACTCTTGCTACGATTACTTTCCAGAATTTCTTTAATAAATACAGCAAAAAGGCCGGTATGACCGGTACTGCTCTTACGGAAGAACAGGAATTCAGAGATATTTACGGCATGGACGTTGTAGAGGTTCCGACCAACCGTCCGATAGCCCGTATTGATATGGATGATGCAGTTTACATAACAAGGGAAGAAAAGCTTGAAGCAATAGTTCGCGACATTTGTGAAACTCATGCAACAGGCCAGCCTATCCTTGTTGGCACAATTACAATAGATGCATCTGAAGAACTCAGTCGTATTCTTAAGAAAAAAGGAATCCAGCATACAGTCTTGAATGCTAAATTCCATGAGATGGAAGCGGAAATCGTTGCGCAGGCCGGTCAGCATGGTGCTGTTACAATTGCTACCAATATGGCAGGTCGTGGTACCGATATTAAGCTTGATGACGAGGCAAAGGCAGCAGGCGGACTTAAGGTAATCGGTACCGAAAGACATGAATCCCGTCGTATAGATAACCAGCTTCGCGGTCGTTCCGGACGTCAGGGCGATCCAGGTGCTTCAAAATTTTATATTTCCCTTGAAGATGACTTAATGAGATTGTTCGGTTCTGAGAAGACAAAGGTTATGTTCCAGAACCTCGGCCTTGAACGTGGTCAGGAAATTCAGCATTCAATGATTTCCAAGGCTATAGAAAAGGCACAGAAAAAGATAGAATCCCGTAACTTTGATACGAGAAAACGACTTCTTGAATATGATGAAGTTATGAACGAACAGCGTGAGATTATTTATGCTGAACGTAAGCGCGTTCTTGAAGGCGAAAGCATGAGAGATGTTATCTATAAGATGATAACTGACATCTGTGAGCGTGCTGTGGATCAGGTAATCGGAGAGGATCAGAAGCCCGATGAATGGAATTATGCGGAGCTAAACCAGCTTCTTCTTTCGATTATACCCTTTGAACCTTTTTCCGCGGATAGAGTAAAGGCAACAAGAAAGAATGAGTTTTTACAGCAGATAAAGGAAGAAGCGGTTAAACTTTATGAAGCCAAGGAAACCGAGTTTCCTCAGCCTGAAATAATGCGAGAAATCGAGCGTATTATTCTTCTTAAATCCATTGATACCAAATGGATGAATCATATTGATGATATGATGCAGCTTCGTGACGGTATAGGTCTTGTAGCTTACGCGCAGAAGGATCCTGTTCAGGAGTATAAGGCAGCTGCTTATGATATGTTTGAAGATATGACCGACAGTATTAAAGAGCAGACTGTTACCATGATTACAAGGGTTAAAGTCGGTAATTCCATCGAACGTGAGCAGGCAGCCAAGGTTACCGGAACAAACAAGGACGATACCCTTGCAAAGGGACCTACAAAGCGTATGGAAAAGAAGATTTTCCCTAATGACCCCTGTCCCTGCGGCTCGGGTAAGAAGTATAAACTTTGCTGTGGCAGAAACAATTAATTATTTAAGACGGGCCGTTTTTTGACCCGTCTTATTTTCACAATATAAACTTTTTATCCGGGTATTTTTACCCGAAAGGATAGTATATGCTTATTTTAGATAATATGAAAAACGAAATAATGGGATATGAAGCACCTCTTGGTGAGATGCACGAATCCCTTAACATCGTTGCAAAAGAAAAAAGAATCGAAGAGCTTGAGATGGAGATGGAGGCCCCTAATTTTTGGGATAATCCGGAGAAATCCAACAAGCTTATGAAGGAGCTTAAGGATTTAAAGGGCTTAAAGGATACCTATTTTGGCTTAAAGCAGCAGTTCGAGGATATTCTTACCCTGATTGAAATGGGTGAGGAAGAAACCGATCCCGACTATCCCGACGAAGTTAAGGCCGAAATGGATTCTTTTATTGAAAAATTTGAAGAATTAAGAATTTCAAATCTTCTTACGGGTGAATATGACAAATGCAATGCCATTATGAGACTTAACGCAGGTGCCGGTGGAACAGAATCCTGTGACTGGTGTCAAATGCTTTATCGCATGTACTGTAAGTGGGCAGACAGAAAGGGATTTTCAGTGGAAGAGCTGGATTTTCTTGAAGGTGACGAAGCCGGTATTAAATCCGTTACTTTCCAGATAAACGGAATGAATGCTTACGGCTATATGAAATCGGAAAAGGGTGTGCACAGACTTGTTCGTATTTCGCCCTTTAATGCACAGGGAAAGCGTCAGACTTCATTTGTATCAATGGATGTTATGCCTGATATAGAAGAGGATCTTGATATTGATATTCCTGATGAAGATATGAGAATAGATGTGTTCCGTTCAAGCGGTGCCGGTGGTCAGAAGGTTAATAAGACTTCTTCTGCAATAAGAATTACTCATTTGCCTACGGGTATTGTTGTACAGTGTCAGAATGAACGAAGCCAGTATCAGAACAAGGACAAGGCAATGCAGATGTTGAAAGCTAAATTGTATCTGCTCAAAAAAGAAGCGAATGCCGAAAAACTATCCGACATTCGCGGTGAAATCAAGGAAATTGCCTGGGGATCTCAGATTCGTTCTTATTTCCTTCAACCATATACGATGGTAAAGGATACAAGAACCGCTGCAGAAAATGCCAATGCAGGCGCTGTGCTTGACGGAGATATTGATTTGTTTATAAACGAATATCTAAAGTGGGTGAATCGTCCTTCGGAGGTTCAGTAGGAGCCGGAGGCATTCCGTATGGCTTGGGAGCCCAGGGCTCTTCTCCGATGGTATCCAGATAAAAGTTAGCCATCAGATTGTTGAAATACGGAGTGAACCATAAAACACCGATTCCACAGGGAATAATACTTAAAATTAATAACGGTAAGGTTGAAAGGTAGGTTAATAATAACTTACCTTTTTTATTTTTCATTCGATACAGCGATTCTTTGAAAATCTGTGAAACCGACCACTCCGGATTATCGGCAAGAAGGTATACGCTTAAGCCAAAGAAAAGCTTTGCCAGACCGATGAGTACTATCTGAAGGAAATCAACTCCAATCAATAAGTAGTAATAATATTCGGCCGGGGTATAAATAATGCCGAAATGAATCAGCACAGAAGGAATAAGCGCCAAAACCGAAAAGCCGGTAAAAACGGACTGGACTAAAATTGTTTTGTCGGTAAGTCCTTTAAGTCCGCGAAATATATCGGCAAAACTGAATTCCTTGCTGCCTCTTGCAATTTTTAGATAAAAATTAGCCTGGCCAAAAACGAGGATGCCAAGAAGCAAATCCACGATGATGGAAATAACCACACCCGTAAGATATCCCGAGGGTGTAGATGTAATAACATTTGCTTCGGTTAAGAGGGTCAATCCCAATTCTATTGTTGTTATGAGCAGTGTCACAAAGATGGCAAGACCGTACTTGCCTATAAGCTGGGCTCTGCTAAGAGCCGCCAACTGCCGAATAGTCTTTGAATTATTGTTTTCGTTCATTTATTAAATTTCTTTCCTGCTGCTTGGTAAAAAGATGGGTGTCCTGTAAAGCTGAATGTAACGGGGATTAACCGCGAAAATCAACATTTGAACCGTTAAAGTTCTGAGCATTTTCGAAGTTTTTGCTTTTGCCGTAAGCATTATCATCATTGTAGTACTTGATTTTTGTGTTTGTTGTTCCGCCGGCTACGTAGGTGCGTCCGCATTCCGGACAAACGGCGGTGTGTATGGAAACTACAGCACTTAATACTTTTCCGTTCTTTTGAGACGCCTTTGTATATGCGTTGTTAACATGTTCCTGCTCGTGAGCACGTACGGCAGCACCTGCTGCATTCGGTCCTACATGGGCAGGAGATTTGAATGATACATTTTCATCCGAACCGTCCTGGTATTTACGTCTTTTGCAGGTTTCGCAGTTTGCGGGATCGGAACGACGTCCGGTAGGATTCTTTTTTGCTGACTCATCAGTATCCTGAACCGCCTGAGGTCTTTTCTCTGCTTCGAGGGCGGGAATGGTTATCTGCGCACTCTGAGCCGAAGTGGGAGGCTGATACTGATAATCGTTATTAACCAAATTGGAAATAGGTCCTAAAATAGGTGAAGCCATTAGTTTTCTCCTTTCCCGAAATACTTTTCCAAAAGTTCTCCGTAGCTTGGCATATTTTCATCCGGATACATTGTTGAATTTATCTGGTCCATATATTCGGCTACGTTTTGTCTGTATTCATCATTGATTTTTAAAGCAAAAAGAACACTTCCCATAATGTAAAGTCCCACAAGCAGTGCTGCCACGGAGGTTCCCACAGCGACTCTGCAGTCCCGGGACATTTTCAAATCTTCGCCTTTTGCAAGGAAAGCGAATAAAATTGCCAAACATGCAAGTACTATTCCGATAATCGGAACAGTGGCAAAGAATATGGATGTAACAAGAGCGGCTATGCCGAGATTTTTTGCGCGTCCCTGCATTCTGAGTTTTGACAGGTAATAAAACTGTCGCTCTAAGAACTCTTTAGAGTCAAAACGATTGGAATTGTCCGTATAATTATTTCCGTAATTGCTGCCCATTGATTTTATACTTTCTGAAACTTATATTATCACAATAGATTTATCGAATTATTATAACATAAAATATGCTATGCTACAATTGTTATGTAACCTTGAATGAAAAGGCGTATTTCTTTATAATATTATAAGTAAGTCATCCGAAAAGAATACGCAAAAACATAAATGGATGGCGAATGTGAGGATTTAATATTATATGGATATTATCGGAAGATTACATGAAGAACTGAATATCAGAAGAGAACAGGCTGAAGCGGTTGTTCGCCTTATTGATGAAGGAAATACAATTCCTTTTATTGCCCGTTACCGTAAAGAGGAGCACGGTGCACTTAACGACGAAATAATCAGAAATCTGGCGGATCGTCTTACTTATCTTCGTAATCTTGAAGAGAAAAAGGCGACTGTTCTTGCCAGCATAGAAGAGCAGGGATTGCTTACCGAAGAGCTTAAGGAGAAAATTCTTGCGGCTGAGACTCAGGTACTTGTTGAAGATCTTTACAGACCTTATCGTCCTAAGCGAAAGACTCGTGCTTCCGTGGCAAAAGAAAAGGGCCTTGAACCTTTGGCAAACTATATCCTTGAAATGAATGCTACAGCGCCTGTAATTGAGAAAGCAGCAGAATTCATTAACGAAGAAAAAGAGGTTAAAACAGCTGAAGAAGCGCTTGCAGGAGCTCGTGACATTATCGCTGAAATGGTTTCCGACAACGCTGATTACAGAACTTACATAAGAAATATTACTTTTGAAGAAGGAACCCTTACAAGCTCTGCCAAAGATGAAAAAGCGCAGACTGTATATGAAATGTATTATGCTTATGAGGAACCGCTTAAGAAGGTTGCCGGCCACAGAACACTTGCAATAAATCGTGGCGAGAATGAAAAGGTTCTTACCGTAAAGGTTGTGGCACCTGTTGAAAGAATACAGACTTATTTGAATACAAAGGTTATAACAGCAGACAATGAATTTACAACTCCGGTTCTTGAAGAAGTAACCGAAGATGCATATAACCGTCTGATTGCGCCCGCTATCGAACGTGAAATCAGAAATGAGCTTACCGAAAAGGCTGAGGACGGTGCTATAGCGGTATTTGGTAAGAATCTTGAACAGCTTCTTATGGCACCTCCTATTGCCGGTAAAGTTGTCCTTGGATGGGACCCTGCTTTCAGAACAGGCTGTAAGCTCGCGGTGGTAGATGCCACCGGTAAGGTTCTTGATACAACAGTCATTTATCCTACCGCTCCGCAATTTAAGGTTGATGAAGCCAAAGCTGTAGTTAAGCATCTCATTCAGAAATACGGAATTTCACTTATTTCTCTTGGCAACGGAACTGCATCAAGAGAATCTGAACAGGTAGTTGTTGATATCATTAAAGAGGTAAATGTTCCTCTTCAGTATGTAATAGTTAATGAAGCAGGAGCTTCGGTATATTCTGCAAGTAAGCAGGCAACAGAGGAATTTCCAAACTTTGATGTGGGACAAAGAAGCGCAACTTCAATGGCAAGAAGACTTCAGGATCCGCTTGCAGAGCTTGTAAAGATCGACCCGAAGTCTATCGGTGTAGGTCAGTACCAGCATGATATGGATCAAAAGAAACTTTCCGGAGCCCTTGAAGGTGTAGTCGAAGACTGCGTTAACCACGTAGGTGTTGACATCAACACTGCGTCGGCAGCTCTTCTTGAATACATTTCGGGTATCAGCAAGGTTATTGCAAAGAATATTGTGGATTATCGTGAAAAGAACGGCAGATTCACCGACAGACGACAGCTTCTTAATGTGCCGAAACTTGGACCGAAAGCATATGAGCAGTGTGCAGGCTTCCTTAGAATCCTTGGAGGAGATAAT
The DNA here is from genome assembly GCA_024403485.1 of Lachnospiraceae bacterium. Classification (GTDB taxonomy): domain Bacteria; phylum Bacillota; class Clostridia; order Lachnospirales; family Lachnospiraceae; genus UBA1258. Next base: position 5,320 of record JAKSRT010000018.1, on the reverse strand, counting down.
CCTCTTGATGCAACAAGTGTTCATCCTGAATCTTATGAAGCAACTCTTAAGCTGATGGACAAGCTCGGAATCACAATGGAAGATGTTAAGGAATTCCAAAGAAAGGCAGCCTCAGCCAAGGCAGAAGCAAAAAAGGCAGCGCAGAAACCTGCTCCCAAACCTAAAAAGCCCGCCAGACCGGTGGTAACAAATGCCAATACCGCCATGGGTAAAGCTCTTATGGCCGCACTTGGAGGAGCTTCCCTGGAAGCTGAAGAAAAAGAAACATCACCTGTTGCTCAGAAGACGCCTGTCGGAGGACTTGATGCCAAGGTGAAGGATAAAAAGAAAATGGCCGAAGAACTTGGAATCGGCGAAATAACTCTTACCGATATTTTGAAAGAACTTGAAAAGCCTGCAAGAGATCCCCGTGCGGATATGCCGGCTCCAATCTTAAGAAGCGACGTTCTTGAAATGAAAGATCTCAAGCCCGGAATGGTACTTAAAGGAACCGTTCGTAATGTAATCGACTTCGGTGCCTTTGTGGACATCGGCGTTCATCAGGATGGTCTTGTGCATATCTCCAGGATTACAGATCGTTTTATCAAGCATCCTTTGGAAGCGGTAAGTGTAGGTGATGTAGTTGATGTTAAGGTTATCGAGGTTGACGTGGCCAAAAAGAGAATTGCACTTACAATGAGACTTGATAAAGACTGATTGTAATATTGACTTAGCTGCTTTGCAGTGATAAAGTGTCCTTTAACAGGAAATATTCTGTTGAAAATAAAATATCTTCGGGGTTGGGTGTGATTCCCTACCGGCGGTACAGTCCGCGACCCGGCGAAAGCCGGCTGATTCGGTGAAATTCCGAAACCGACGGTAAAGTCCGGATGGAAGAAGAATAGACAGTAAGCTTCGGGTTTGATAGGTTCCCGGGGTTTCTGTGTGAAACCGTATTTTTAAGGCCCCGCGTTTTGCGGGGCTTTTTTTGTTTCATGAGATATTCTTTGTTCTTCTTGATGCTCCCGCATCAGAAAGGAAAACACATGAGTAACGAAAATGTAACAAACAATGAAAATGCAAAGAAACCTGCAATTTCTCCTCGTCTTATGGCAGGAGTAGGCATGCTAACGGCTGCAGCTATTGTGCTTCAGTATTTGGAATTCCCGCTCCCTTTCTTAATCCCTCCGTTTATTAAGATGGATTTTTCGGATCTTCCGGCGTTAATCGGAGCTTTTGCATACGGTCCGCTTGCAGGTGTCTTAATCGAACTTATTAAAAACCTTATCCACTGCCTTGCGTCACAGAGCTTTACAGTCGGTGAATTATCAAACTTCATTCTCGGTGCTGTATTTACGTTTACTGCAGGCGCAATTTATAAGTCAAAGAAGAGCAGAAAGAATGCTATTATCGGTGGTGTAATCGGTGCTTTGGTAATGGGTATTATTTCTTTCCCCTCAAACCTCTTTATAGTATATCCTTTTTACTATAACTTCATGCCTGAAGAAGCGGTTCTCGGTGCGTACCGGCTCATTATTCCCGGAATGAAATCCGTAACACAGAGCTTGATTGTATTCAATATTCCGTTTACAGTTATTAAAGGACTTCTTTCGGTACTGATTTCAATGCTTATTTATAAGCCTCTTTCCAAAATTTTAAAGGGCTGATTATCCGGGCAAAAGAAAAAGTAATTTATTCTATGAGGATTTATGAAACCTATCATTTTAAACGGTACAGTGGTGCACGGTAACCATCTTGGTGCCACAATTGATATGCCAACTGCAAACATTTACCCTTTGGAAGATATAACAAACCTTCCAAAGGGTGTTTATTATTCAAAGGTAAGTGTTGACGGTAAATCATATAAGGCTATTACAAATATTGGCACAAAGCCTACGGTAAAGTCTGACAATGCCGTTAACGCCGAGTCCTATCTTTATGATTTTTCGGGAGATTTATACGGAAAAGATATCATCGTTGAACTGGTGGAATTCCGTCGCCCGGAAATGAAATTCGATTCTTTTGAGCAGCTTACAAATCAGATGCATCAGGACATGGAAGCCGGTCAAAATTTCTTGCAAAAAATCACTAAATAAACTAAAATTTAAGTAATTATGGTATACGAAACTTACAGTGCTCAGGAGACCTTTGACCTGGGCAAATCGATTGGCGAAAATGCCGAACCGGGCAGTGTTTTTACACTGATCGGTGATTTGGGTGTAGGTAAGACCGTGTTTACTCAGGGAGTAGCAGAAGGCCTCGGAATAGAGGAACCGGTAGTTAGCCCTACATTTACAATAATGCAGATTTACGAAGAAGGGCGATTGCCGTTCTTCCATTTTGATGTTTACAGAATCGGTGACGTTTCCGAAATGGATGAAATCGGTTATGAAGACTATTTTTATGGAGACGGTGTAACCTTTATTGAATGGGCCGATCTTATCAGTGAGATAATACCCCGTGATCACACACGTATAGAAATCGAAAAAGATTTAACAAAGGGAGTGGATTACCGTCGTATTACGATTTCATAATCTGGTGGAACACCGATGACGACGGATACAAATAATAAGCGCTCTTTTTTTAATAGGTCGAAATTTTATAGGCACAAGGACTGATAATATGAAAATTCTTGCCATGGACAGCTCCGGCCTTACCGCTTCCGTAGCAATAGTGGAAGACGATATTGCCATAGCCGAGTACTCGGTAAATTATAAAAAAACACATTCTCAGACACTGGTTCCGATGCTTGATGAAATATCAAAGATGACAGAACTGGATTTGTCTACTGTGAATGCAATAGCAATCTCAAAAGGTCCGGGGTCGTTTACCGGCCTGCGAATCGGTTCTGCGACCGCCAAGGGTTTGGGCCTTGCATTGAACCTTCCGATTGTGGAAGTTTTTACAACCGATGCCCTGGCATACAATATGTACGGATGTGCGGATTTGGTTTGCCCGATTATGGATGCCAGACGCGAGCAGGTATACACGGGAATATATGAGTTTGTTAAAAACGGTGATTCGTACAAGATGAACACAATAATGAATGCTTCGGCTCTTTCCATAGACGAACTGACGGATAAGCTTGTCGCCATGGACCGAAACGTTATGTTCCTGGGTGATGGCGTACCGGTATTTGCAGACAGGATTAAAGAAAAAATGGCCGGAAAAATTTCTTTTGCCCCTGCTCATATGAACAGGCAAAGCGCCGCTTCCGTAGGAACACTTGGGATTGAATATTTCAAAGAAGGCAGGAGCATATCCGCCGACGAACATGTTCCGGAATATTTGAGGTTATCCCAGGCGGAAAGAGAAAGAAACGAAAAGATTTCGGGTTAAGTACTGTATATGAATATCGAGAACAGAATTCTGCCGGACAATATTTCGGTTCGGCCAATGATCGAGGCCGATCTTGACCGAGTATGTGAAATAGAAGAAGCATCGTTTTCAATGCCCTGGAAACGCGAAGATTTTGCACAGTTAATATACGATTCAGGCAGTGAATATTTTGTAATAGAAGTCGATAATTATATTGTAGGAGCCGCAGGTTACACCGACCAGGTGGGAGAAGGCTACATAAACAATGTAGTAATCGATGAGAAGTTCAGAGGCAGAGGTTTGTCGGGAATACTTATGAAAGAGGTTCTTTCTGCCGGCATTAAAAAGGGAATAACGGATTTTACCCTTGAAGTAAGGGTGTCCAATGCTCCGGCAGTTAAATTATATGAGAGTCTTGGATTTGAGAGCGCGGGGGTTCGCAAACGATTTTATGAGCACCCGGTGGAAGATGCATATGTAATGTGGTTTAGATCTCACGAGGAATAATAGATGTTAGAAGTTGCACTTTTGGGTACGGGTGGAATGATGCCCTTGCCTTACCGCTTCCTTACTTCTTTGATGCTTAGATATAACGGAAGCAATATATTAATAGACTGCGGTGAAGGTACCCAGGTAGCCATGAAAAAGTTTGGCTGGAGCGCAAAACCGATAGATGTTATCTGCTTTACCCATTTTCATGCGGATCACATCAGTGGACTTCCCGGTATGCTGCTTACTCTTGGAAATGCAGAACGTACGGAACCTCTGGTACTTATTGGCCCAAGAGGGCTTACAAGAGTAGTGCCGGCGCTTCGTACCATTGCACCGGAACTGCCTTTTGATATTTCATTAATAGAAATCCAGGATAATTTTCAATCCTTTGATTTGGGCGGATATACAATAGAAGCCTTCAGGGTTAATCATAATGTCTTATGTTACGGCTACAATGTTGTTGTAAACAGAGCGCCGAAGTTTGACTTAGAGAGGGCAAAAGAAAATAATATTCCGCTAAAGGCGTGGAATCCTCTTCAAAAAGGCAAAGAGGTTACGATTGATGGTATAACTTATACTCCCGATATGGTCCTTGGTCCGGCCAGAAAGGGGCTGAAGGTTACTTATTGTACGGATTCACGACCTACGGATTTTATAGTGGAAAATGCAAGAGGTGCCGACCTGTTTGTTTGCGAAGGCATGTATGGCGAACCTGATAAGCTTGAAAAGGCCAAGGAACATAAGCATATGACCTTTTACGAGGCAGCGGAAATGGCAAAGGCGGCAGAGGTTAAAGAAATGTGGCTTACACATTATTCTCCTTCACTTGCCCATCCTGAGGAATATAAGAGTGAAGTTAGAAAAATATTTGAAAAGACCATAGTAAGCAAGGATGGACAGAATACGGATTTGATGTTCCCCGATGATTAATCATCTTTTACTGCAGATTTTTTATATCAACTGAATAAAGAGGTATATATGATTCAAAAACTAAACAGTTACAAGGGTGTAATTATTGCTCTTGTTCTGGCAGTTTTAATTATCATTTACTATCGGCATATGTCCTCAGTATCTTCAGGAAAGGAGGAGACAGATGTGGTAGTAAATGCCAGTGTGGTTACCCAGACCCTTCAGCGTAACCTTACTACCAATTATCCTGCCACTCCAAAAGAAGTAATTAAATATTTCAGTGAGATTACTCAGTGCTATTACAATGAAGAATATACTGACCAGGAACTTCTTGCCCTGGCCGATCAGATGCTTCTTCTTTATGACGATGAATTGGTGTCATATAAAACTCACGAAGATTATATTTTGGATTTAAAAACAGACATTAAATTATATAAGGATAATAATTATACTATTTCCAGTTATGCTCCTTCGGCCAGCACGGATGTGGAATTTTTTACAGAGGATGGTTACGAATGGGCAAGGATATGGTGTATTTATACAATCAGATCGGGCAAAAACACAAAGCCCATTCAGGAAGTCTTTATATTGAGAAAGGACGAGAAGAGCCACTGGCGTATTT
>JAKSRT010000017.1 GCA_024403485.1 Lachnospiraceae bacterium | reverse complement strand
CCAATGCCTTGGTCACGCGTGCCCGCATTCATGCGGATGGCGCCGCCGACCGTACCCGGCGTTCCAACGGCGAATTCCAAACCTGCAAGGTTGCGAGAGTAGTCATCCTGCACCAACGAAGGCAGGTTCACGCCAGCTCCGACGCAGAAGCAACTATGCGCGATATGATTGAGTCAGCAATAAACAAAGGACTTTCGCAAATATGCTTTACAGAACATCAGGATCACGGATATCCCTATAACAGCGAATTTCCCGAAGGTTCCTGGATGTTAAATATTGATTCGTATTTATACGAGCTGCTTTCTCTTCGTGAAGAATATATCGATAAAATCCAGGTCGGTTTCGGTATTGAAATCGGCATGCAGGAACAGGTTTTTCGCGAAAATGCTCTTACAGCAAAAAGTCATGAATTTGATTATATTATCGGTTCCATCCATGTTGTAAACGGATTTGACACATACGATCACAAATATTTTGATTCCAAAACCGATAAAGAAGCAATGACAGAGTTCTTCAAAACCGAGCTTGCCAACATTAAAAGATTTCAAAACTTTGATTGTTTAGGTCATTTGGACTACATCGTAAGAACAGTTCCCTGCGGCGAAGCAGGTTACTCTCCTTCAGAATATTCCGATTATATTGATGAAATGCTCTCTTTTCTTATCGAAAATGAAAAAGGAATAGAAATCAATACATCTGCACTGAGAAAAGGATTTTCAAATCCCAATCCTCACAGAGATATTATCAAGCGATATAAAGAGCTGGGCGGTGAAATAATAACAATAGGTTCCGATGCCCACAAGGCCGAAGACGTTGGCGAAAAATTTGATATCGCAGAAGAAATACTTAAAGATTGCGGTTTCAAGTACTATTCCACCTTCGAAAACCGTGTCGCTTATTTTCATAAGCTGCAGTAATATTCATATAAGTAAACAAAGAGGCGGGATTGAATATCAATCCTGCCTCTCTTAATTATCATAATAATTATTTTCTTGGATGCGCTTTAGCATATACTTCTCTTATACGCGAATGGCTCATATTCGCATAAATCTGCGTTGTCGAAATATCTGAATGACCAAGCATTTCCTGAACGGATTTTAAATCAGCTCCGTTTTCAACAAGATGCGCGGCAAATGAATGCCTAAGCGTATGTGGAGTAATATCAGCCTCAATTCCTGCCTTCTTTGCGTAATATTTAATAAGTTTCCAAAAGCCCTGGCGGCTCATCGGTTCACCGGAACAATTTACAAACAATTCCTCGCACTTATCATCAGCAATCATAGTTGTGCGGGCTTCCTTAATATACTTTGCAAGTGAGTCCTTGGCAGTGTGACCTATGGGAATCGTACGCTCTTTATGCGCATCTTTACAATTAATATATCCAAGTTGCAAATTAACATCGGAAACTTTTAATGTAATAAGTTCCGTTACTCTTATACCTGTGGCATAAAGAAGTTCAAGCATAGCTTTATCTCTTACCTCTTTAGGCTGATCACCTTTGGGCTGTTCAAGTAATCTGAATACTTCCTGTGTTGTTAATATTTCAGGAATTTTCTTTTCAACCTTTGGAGCTTTGAGATTTTCGGATATATCTTCCGGCACAATACCTTCTTTTACCAAAAAGTGATAAAAAGACTTTATGCAGGCAATATTTCTTGAAATAGTAGCTGCGGAGAAACTGTTTTTCTCCATATATAAAACATATGATGTTAAATTGGTTTCAGATACTTTGGAAAAATCGGATATTCCCTGACTTTTAAGAAAATCAGCAACCTTTCGAAGGTCTCTTCTATATGAAAGTTCTGTATTTAAAGACATTTTCTTCACATTATGTAAATATTCAATAAATGATTCGATAGTCTTTTCCATAACTTACCCGCTTTCTATTTTACGTAACCCTAATATACGGCTGTGAAAACTATTATATATATTAACATAAAATATTGCAATTACATTTTTTGCCCATTTTAAGCCATTTTCTCAATATTTCAGGATGATATACTACATATCCCAATATACATATTATGGAAACACAAAATATTGTTTTCTGTAAACCTTATTTTTTTATCTGTTTCAAATTTATTAACATAATATGATAAAAAAACGGCCTCTTTGCCGGAACCTGATCCGCAAAAGGCCGCTAACCTCAAATATTTTAATCATATTACGACAACTGATTAAGGAACTCTTCTATTCTGTTAAGTCCCTTTTCAATTGCTTCAAGGGAAATAGCATATGATAAGCGGATATGTGAGGGGAAGCCAAAATCTGCACAGGGAATAACCGCTACCGCATAGTCCTTTAATAAAACTTCAGCAAGCTTTGCACTTGTTCCAAGTTTTTCGCCCTTATATGAAAGTTCAAGAGCATCACTCATATCAATAAATACATAGAATGCTCCCTTAGGTTCAATTACATCTACATACTTCATTGCCTTAACACGATTGTACATATACATACGACGCTTATTGAATTCTTCTTTCATAGTTGCAACAGCGTCCTGGGGACCTGTCAATGCTTCAACAGCAGCATACTGCGCAATAGAATTGGGATTTGATGTGGCATGGGACTGCATCGCGCCCATAAGCTTTGCAATTTCTACGCTTGACGCTGTATATCCGATTCTCCATCCTGTCATTGCATATGATTTTGAAAGACCGGAACAGGTAATGGTTCTCTTATAAATCTCTTCGTTAAAAGAAGCAATGCTGACGTGCTTTTCATCACCATATGTAAGATATTCATACATTTCATCGGCAACGCAGTAAATATCTTTTGCAACAATAACATCAGCAAGCGCACGAAGTTCTTCTTCGGTATAAATCATACCCGTAGGATTGCTGGGGGAATTGATAACGACAGCCTTTGTCTTATCTGTAATAGCTTCCTCGAGCTGTTTTGCGGTAATCTTATATCCGTTTTCTTTTGATCCTGTAATGAATACGGGAACACCATCAGAAAGCTTAACCATTTCAGGATAGCTTAACCAGTAAGGAGCGGGAATAATTACTTCATCTCCGGGATTGATAATAGCATCAAAAACGTTTGTAAGACCCTGCTTACCGCCGTTTGAAATAACAATCTGGTTTGTAGCATAATCAAGTCCGTTAAATTCCTTGAATTTCTTACTGATTGCAGCTTTAAGTTCATTGGTACCTGAAGCAGGTGTATACTTTGTAAATCCGGTCTTAATTGCTTCAATACCGGCATTACATACATTTTCGGGTGTATTAAAATCAGGTTCTCCTGCGCCAAATCCTACCACGTCTACTCCGCTTGCCTTAAGTTCCTTAGCCTTAGCGGTAATTGCAAGTGTAGATGACGGCTTTACAGCCTGAGCCTTTTTAGAAAGTGTCAGCGACATATCTGCCTCCTATTGATTACATATTTTCACATTTGCTTATGATTTTATCGGAGGGACATAAACGTGTCAATATCAATTTGCATAATTGTATACAATTATCCCACCTATTCTTTGTACAAATGGATAATGTTATAATCTGTTTTCCCTGTAAGTCAAATATATAATCTGGTATTTATTGCTTACCTCAAGCAACAGTTTCTTTGCACCCTCCATCTTTTCATCATCGAGATTAACAAAGGGATCATCTAAAATAAGTACAGGTTTTTCACCCTTATACATTGCGTCTGCCATTGACAGTCTAAAACAGAATCCGCACAAATCACGATAGCCGTAGCTAAGCATATCCGTGTTTCTAAGCGCCCCCTGTTCATCCTTTGTCAGTTCTATATTGGCATTTAATGTATACTTTTCATTATCACCGGCCAAAATCCTGTAATAATAGTCAAAGCCATCCTGAAGCGGTCCTATATATCTTGAAGTAAGATTATCTTTGGCTCTGCCCATAAACTCTTTTACAAGACTTATTGTTTCACATTTGCTTTTGGTATCGCTCAGTTGCTTTTCCAATTCTTCAAGCTCTTCAAGGTCATCACTGTACTCCTGAAGTCTCTCATACTGAGTATCAAGATCTTTTCTGTCTTTTACCAGCAACGTCTCTTTTTCTTTAATCAAATCCTCCAGTTCAAGTAGCTGTCTGTTTATCTCTTCAATAGAATCAAATTCTATATCCGGATTTGTCAAAATATAATTCATATCATTACATTCTTCAAAATGAGTCTTTTTATTTTTTGAATCGATTAGTATCCTCTCGGCAAAAGAAACTTTATTCAGATGAGTTTTTATAGTCTCGACCTGATTGGAAAGGTCTTCTTCTATTATAAGACCATAGCCGTTAAGTTCGCGTATTAATTGCTCTTTGATATCATTATGCAGATTTAATGCTTTCGAATGTTCTTCCCTTTTTTGAAACAGTTCCACATATCTTATGTAGTTGCTCCACAGTTCGTTAATGACAAAAACATAGCTTTCACAGTCAGCCTCTATAGCGAACTCATTCAGAAAATCAGACAGTTCTTTTTTTATATTCTCTGCTTCACTTGTATGCTTTCTGCTTTTGGCTGCATTTTCTTTGTCTCGCAATTTTTCATATATTGTTGCATTGCTGTTTATTGTCCACAGAAATTCCCTTACATCGCCTTCACAGACAAGATTATGCTTCTTAATATATTTTTCCAAATCACTGCATATTACTTCTGTACGTTTTTCCTTGCTATTTATATCATCCTGAATTATCTTAAGTTTTTTTAATAACTTATCTTCCGCTTTTTTACCGAGAATAAATGTACATATGCCTGCTGCAAGCAAAACTGCGCAGAATATTGCAGCAAATAAACAAGCAGTTTTCTTTGTTTGTATAAATAGAATCAGTCCGCAACAGGCCAGCAAAACAGCCCCTGACAAAAACGCAATGGATGCGCATCGACGAATTCTTTTTTTCTTCCCGTTCTCTTCCAGTAATTCGTCCTTTGTGTTCGTATAAATAAGCAAATCTTTTTCCAGATTAATCTTTTCATCCCACTCATCCGAAAGGCACCTTGCATTCAATTTAGGATTCGTATCATTTGCGAAAATGGTTTTGTAAAAATCCATTTCCCTCTCTTCCGATTCAGAAAGAACAAAACATTCGGACTCCTCGATATATGTTTTAAGTTCGCGGGCAATTTCTTTATAATGCTCTATTTCCGACCTTCTTATATTTTTACAATAGAATAAGGAATCATACTGATTTAAAAAACTTTCTTCGTCGGGCGTCAGTATGCTTTTTTCCGCCAGTTCCCGGTTCCTGCTCATATCCGCAATCATATTTTCCCACAATATAATCTTTTCCTCGGATACGGGATTTCCCTTAAAATAATCAAGAAGATCAAGGTATTCTTTTTCTTTTTCATCATAATCTGCCGAAAGCAGATCATAGTTATTCTTTAATACTTTTCTTTTTTCTTCACCTGCAGCCAGCACCTGATTATGGTTAAGCTGTCTTTTTATGCTTAAAAGATTCTCAAGTTCATCTTCCCCGGCTGATATTCCGTCTTTAATTACTTTAATCAAGCGTTCGGCATCACTGTTAACAAGAAGTCTTCCTCTGATTTCTGAAATAGCTGCCTGAAGTTTGCCCTGTTTGCCTGTTTTATTTGCTGACAAGTGGTTTATTGCTTCTTTTAAAGATTTATCAGCCGCTTCATATTTATTTAAATCGATTGAGTCCTCTATATTGCCGATTCTTGAATTAATATCCCCCGAAGTTCCGAAGTTAGCACAATCATTTTGACTGATAAAAACAGTTTTTCTAAAAGACTCTGAATTAATGTGAAACAATTTTTCACCGATATTCGCGCCAAAATCAAAGCATTCTATTCCCGTGTCCGCATTTCTTAATAAAAAAGTATCCTCTGACTGTTTTGACCCGAAAAATCGTTCAATTCTGTATCGTTTTCCTTTTGTTTCAAATACAAGGTTTCCACCGTATGCACCACCCTGCCAGGGTCTGAATCTTTTCCTTTCATTGTCGGATAGTTTTTGTCTGCCCTCGCCCTCAAATCCATAAAACATAGCTCTTATAAATGTAGCGAGCGTACTCTTTCCCCAACCGTTGTTTTCTTTTATAACATTTGTGCCTTCATAAAACTCCAGGCTGAAACCATGAAGTTTTCCGAAATTCTCAATATATAAGGATTCTATTTTCATTCTTCTGCCTTACCTCCGGAAAGGACGTGCAGCCCCAGTTTTATAATCTCAGCCTTCTTTTCTTCCGAATGATTCGAGGCCTTAACCAAACGTACAAATTCGCCCTTAAGTGATTCATCTAAAAGGTAGCTTTCATAGTCTATATAAATGCCCGATTCATCGCATACTTTTACAAAGAAATATTCATCAAATACCGCTTGTGTAATAAAATCAATATCTTTTTCGCAGTCAACTCCCACTTCACCGGTCAATACAATCTTAATCATGTCTTTTGACCTGATTTCAGGATTTTGGGTAAGCTTATCTTTTATTGTTGAAATGATTTCCTGTGAATTGTTTAGTCCGGATATATCAACATAAACAGTAAACAGGTTTCTGGACGCAAAAGGAATAAAATCATCTTTAATAACACCGGTATATTCATCTATATCAAGGACAACAAATCCATGACTTGAGCACTCATCAAATCCACGCCCCTCAAGACATCCGCTGTAGCAGTATTTGCCCTCTCCGTCCAAAACTGCAGTTCTGTACTCATGAATATGACCCAAGGCAAGATAATTAATCCCCTTATTTCTGAACTTCCTTAAATCTATTATCTCTGTCTTTTCACCTATAGATGTTTCCGCAACCTGACCATGAAGCATAACAATATTAATATCCATTGGATTGGGAGCGAAAGAAGCCTGCTGTTTTGCTGAATCAGTGCCTAAAAGTTCACAACCGTGCAGTTTAATTTTCCCGTTTTTACTAAGACTGTATGACGTCCAGGATTCGTTAAACAAATGCATGTTTTCCGGAATATCCCGTATGCTGTCTATAAATCCGTCACTGTCATGATTTCCTTTAATATAAAAAAAGTCTATTCCGGGATTTTCATTTATTGATGTTAAAACAGCATTTCTTGCGTACGCTGAAATAACTTTGGAATCAAACAGGTCACCACAAATCAAAATGGCGGAAATACAGTTTGACACTGCATATTCCACCATTCTTTTAAAGGTGAGCACTAACTCACCCTTTCTTATTTTCGCTTTTTCTTTATCAAGATTTGAAGTCATCTTTGAATCAAGATGAATATCCGCACAATGAATTATTTTCAATACACACCCGCATTCCGCATTCGATTACATAGATAAAAATTGTCGAATGCAATAACCAAATTTAAAATTGCCAGGGTAAAAATGCGAAGGCAACGGCAAAAACAAGCGCAGGTAAAAGGTTTGCAACACGAACCTTTTTGCCCCATACAAGATTAATACCGACACAAAAAATCATAATATTACCTATCATGGATAAATTCGCTAGCGCTGCCTCTGTCATCAATGGTTCAATCACTTTTGAAAGCAAAGTAACCAGCCCCTGCAATATGGCAATCGGAATAAAAGAAAAAACAGGTCCTTTCCCCATTGAAGCCGTCATAACCATAATGATAATGCAGTCAAGGATTCCCTTCGTGAGCAAAATAGAATAATTACCGTAAAGACCGTCTTCAATGGACCCAACTATTGCCATCGCTCCTATACATACAGTAAAGGAAGCGGTTATAAAACCTTCAACAAATCTGGGATCTTTTGAATTTCCGGTCTTAACCTTTAACCATTCACCGAAGCGTTCAAACCAGCCCTCAATATTTATTATTTCTCCGACTATAGCACCAAGAAGCATAACGACAACAATAAATACGCCTCTTCCGCTTTTAATCATTCCCGAAGAGTCCAGTGAAAGCATGCCTTCAAGTGCTCCACCCATTCCTATTGCAAGAACCGATACGCCACATGCAACGGTCAGGCTGTTCTGGATTCTTTCTTTAAGGAGCTTACCGAAGAAATGGCCAAGAATTCCTCCAATTATAACTAGTATTACATTCAAAATAGTACCTAAACCCGGCATATCTATAACCTATCACACATAAAGTCCCATTTTAAGGACTATGTATTGCCTTTCTGATTAAATTATTAGCCCTCGGGTTTTTCCCAAGGGCTAAAGATTTTGTTATTTAAGGAAACCATTAATAATCTGTTCTTCAGCTTCCTGCTCTGTAAGTCCGAGAGTCATAAGCTTTATGAGCTGTTCGCCTGCAATTTTGCCGATAGCTGCTTCATGAATAAGGCTCGCTTCCACATTAGCCGCCGTAAGCTCAGGAATAGCGGTAACAACCGCCTCATCCATAATAATCGCATCACACTCCGTATGACCATAGCATTCAGCATTGCCAAGAATATGAGATAAAAATTCCTGCTTTGACTTTTCTTTTGCAACGGAGCGGGATATAACATTTGCACTGGAACCTGTTCCGTTTAATTCAACCTTAAAATTGGTTTTGGCGACCTGACTGCCGTGTGTCATCAGCTTCTCTTTAATGATAAGTGTAGCATTATTGCCAAGTGTACCCTCTGTATTTCTTACGGTTGAATCAATTCCTTTAATCTGACTGGTTTCCATCTCAAAGTATGCATTTTCGTCAAGTTCAAGAAATGTCTGAGGATTCATGACATTTTTACCGTTACCGTCACCTACACCGATATGCTTTTCTATATATTTAACTTTGGCATTTTTTGCAAGATGAAATGAATGAATACCATCGTGGGCCGACTCCTGGTCTCCACAGTTATGAATTCCGCATCCCGCTACAATTGTTACATCGCAATCCTCGCCTATGTAAAAATCGTTATATACCAGATCTTTAAGTCCTGATTCACTGATTATTACAGGAATATGTACACTTTCGTGTTTAGTTCCAGGCTTAATAATGATATCTATTCCGGGTTTGTCATCCTTGGGCACAATATCAATATTCGCCGAGGAATTTCTTCCGACGGCTTTTCCGTTGGCTCTTATATTGTAAGCACCTTCCGGTACTTCATGAATTCCGGCAAGTTCTTCCAGAAGGCTTTTCTGAATTGCATCCATTATTTATTACCTCCCACAAGCTTATCGCATGCTACATTTACGGCATCTTTCATTAAATCGGGAAAAATCTCTTCTTTAGTACCGACTTTATCAACATAGCCTTTGCCTAAAAGAATAATCTGATCGGCCGTATTTAGAATACGTTCCTGGTGGGAAATAATAATAATTGATCCCTTAACCTTTTCATGCATGTTTTCGAATACTTTAATAAGTGAATTGAAGCTCCAAAGATCGATTCCGGCTTCAGGTTCATCAAAAATCGATATTTTAGTCGATCTCGCAAGAATCATGGCAATCTCAATACGCTTGAGTTCTCCGCCGGACAAAGAAGCATTGACCTCACGGTTAATATAGTCTTTTGCACAAAGGCCTACTTCTGAAAGAATGTTACAGGCCTCATTGATACTTGTTTCTTTTCCTGCTGCCAGAGTAAGCAGATCTTTAACAGTAATCCCCTTAAATTTAACAGGCTGCTGAAAAGCAAAACTTATACCCTTCTTTGCACGTTCGGTAATAGAAAGATCGGTTATGTCCTCTCCGTCAAGAATTATCTGTCCGGATGTAGGCTTAATAATACCCGCAACAATCTTGGCAAGAGTTGACTTACCGCCACCGTTTGGTCCGGTAATTGCAACAAAACCGTCGCCGATTGAAAGATTCACATCCTTAAGTATTTCTATTTTTGAATTCTTCTCTTCTACAACATAGCTAATATTTTTGAGTTCTAACACTTTATCACCGCCTGTATTTTAATACAACATAGTAAAATAGATTATGATTCGAGGACCTTTTTATCCAGTTTAAAGAAGGTAAAGCTTCCGTTATCCAGCAATTTTCCCTCATCATCTTTAAGTTCAACATTAACCACTACAAGGTGAGAACCTTCTCTGGCTGTTTTAGCTTCAAGATATATATAATCTTTACTGACTGCAGGAAGCAGATAATTAAGATTACCGCTTACGGTTGTACAAAAATATCCGCTCATGCAGGCTAAGCTTCCTGCCACAATATCGGCGAGCGCGTAGAGTGCACCGCCGTGAGTTGTTCCGTAACAGTTTTTGACTTTATCCGAAAATGGAATTCCCGCTTTTACATAGCCCGATTTGACTTCCATAAATTCAACACCGAGATAATTGGCAAAAACATCGTTTTTTAATACTTCAATAATTTTTTCACACGAAGCATTAAATTCTTCATTATTAAAAACTTTATCATTCATTTAATCATATAATTCCTATTTAAACGGTATTTTGCAACCTGTGATATTATAGCACAGTTATTCGGTCCTAAGCCCGGGTTCACAAAGATTTAATACTTTTCCTTCTTTTACAAAGATTGCCACTTCATTGATTGCAATATTTATATAGTGGTGCCCCTTTGGAAGATCCACTGTTCTGTACTTGTCATGGGACTTCATAATATAACATTTCATATTCTCGGGAACATATACATATCTGCCTGTAGCATTGGCCTCGGTAACAGGCGCAATCATATAGTCATCACCAAGCATTAACTGATCTCCTACCTGACGACATTTCTTATCACCGGGATATGCAAGGGCCAAAGGAGTAAACATCATCTTATTGTTCTCAATTGAATCGGTATAAATCTTATATAACTCAGGAATCAAAGCATATCTTAAATTGAGCATTCCTCTAAAGGAATCTATATCCTTGAACTGATATATTTCCTGATCTCTTGTTCCAAGTGCACAATGATTTCTAAATAAAGGTGTAAACAATGAAATCTGCATAAATCTCATTAAAAGAGGCTCACTTGTATTAAATGCAAATCCACCCGTATCGGCACCAACATATAAAAATCCACACATATTCAGGTTGGGAAGCTGACTTAATATGAGCTGAATATGGGAATAATAGGAACTGTTGTCGCCGGTCCAAATACCACCGTATCTGTGGCTTCCGATATATGATGAACGTGCAAAGAAAAGAATCTCTTTACCGGGAGCAATCTCCTTAAAATTCTCATAAACACCCTGCATCATATTAAGCGCATAAAGATTATGAACTCTGTCATGTCTGACTTTTTTACCGTCAATTTCATGATAAAAACTCTTATAATCTTCTTCATTATTTGCAAGACCGGACGCCGCATCCAGGTAATCCCAAAGTTCACCCAAAGTCAGGTTTTCGGTTTTATCCTTCATGGTAGCAAGATAATCTGCCGTTTTCTTTATGCTGTTTGACGAATAGAAAATCGCCGGTTCGTTCATATCATTCCAGAATCCGTCTATGCCAAGGTCTGTAAAGAAACGGTACTTGTCGCCAAACCATTTTTTTGTCTCCGGCTTAAAGAAGTCAGGAAGATGTGAAAGTCCGGGCCATACGGCAACAGGAAAATCGTTACCGCTTTCATCTTTACAAAAATAATTTCCCTCAACACCTTCATCATATACATAGTATCCGGGAAGCCTTTTAACCGCAGGGTCAATTGCCGGCACCAGATGTATTTTTTCTTCTTCCATCTCTTTAACAAAATCCGCAAATTCCGGATATCTCTCATCATTTATGGTAAATACCGCATAATCCTGCATATAATCAATATCCATGTATACGCTGTCGATCGGAAGATTAAGTCTTTTATGCTCTCTTACAATTTTTCTGACGTCTTCGGTGCACTTATATCCCCAGCGACTCTGTCCGTAGCCAAATCCCCACAATGGAGCCTTGTAGCTCTTACCTATAATACGTCTGAATTCTTTTATAATGTCTAAAGCGGTCTCACCCTCAACAATGTAGAGCTTGTAATCAGGCTCCTCTACACTGACACTCATAATGTCCTTATCGGTGAAACCTAAATCCCATTTTGTCTTTGCAGGATAATCAACAAACAGACCCAGTTTAAAACCTTCAAATCTGTCTATAAGAATAAAATTGTGTGAGCCGTACAAAGAATACTGGTTTTCATCATGATGTACCTGATCTGTGTTATTGCTTACATAGATAAAGCCTCTTTTATTCATTCCATGAAGGCTTTCACCGAGACCATAAATAATATCTTCAGGATCAAGCTCCATTTTAAACTCTGAATAATCCTCCGAAAAAGAAAAAATCTCAGGTAATTTTGAATAGTCAAGTTCCTCAAAATCCTCTACTACCGCCTGGGTATTAATCGGATTGCCGAATACAAATTTTTTAATCATATAAATGCCTCTTTATAATTGTTGTTTCAACATAAGTTGCTTAAATATTTTAACCTATATAAACTGCAATATCCATATTATTATAAAGGCAAAACTTTCTTTTTACCAATCTTTTGGATATAATGAATTTCATGTTATATAAAGCAAACATCAGATATTATTGAGGAACAAAAATGGCTTTTGACGGAATTACTGTTGCTGCGGTTGTAAGTGAACTGAAAGAAAAGACCGCAGGAACGAGAATTTATAAAATTTCACAACCCGAACCGGATGAGTTACTTCTAACGATAAAAGGTAATTCAACTCAATTTCGCATACTGTTAAGTGCTGACGCGACACTGCCCCTGGTTTATATAACCGATGAGAACAAACCGGCGCCACAGACTGCGCCCAATTTCTGTATGCTTTTAAGAAAGCATCTTACCAATGCCAAAATACTGTCCGTGTCACAGCCCGGGCTTGAGCGTATTATAAGATTCGACCTTGAGCATCTCGATGAAATGGGTGATGTCTGCCAAAAATCGTTAATCATTGAACTTATGGGAAAGCATTCAAATATTATATTCATCGATTCCGAAGATAATATTATTGATTCCATTAAGCATATAAGTCATAACGTGTCATCCGTTCGAGAAGTTCTTCCCGGAAGAAAATGGTTTATACCCACTCAGGAAAAGTCGGACCCCCTGACTGCTACCGAAGCAGAATTTACGGACAGAATTATGAATGCGCATTTACCGGTGGCAAAAGCACTCTATACCTCCTATACCGGTTTTTCTCCCATAATGGCAGCAGAATTGGCTTTTAGAGCGGGAATTGATGCCGATGCTTCCACATCATCATTAAGCGAGGAATCCGTTTCTTTATATTGGAATGAATTTAATCGACTCATAGAAACAATTAAATCCGGTTCTTTTGCCCCTGTCATCGTATTTGACGAAGATATTCCGGTTGAGTACTGTTCTGTTCCGTTAACCATTTACAGTGACAAAACCTCTCGGAATTTTTCATCAATATCCGAGGTTCTTATAAAATATTACAAAGAAAAAAGTATTGTAGTCAGAATAAGGCAGAAGTCAACCGATCTTCGAAAGATTGTCACCACTGCTTTAGAAAGAAATGTCAAGAAGCTTGATTTGCAAAGAAAGCAACTCGAAGACACAAAAAAACGCGAGCAATTCAAAATATACGGTGAGCTTATCAATACATACGGTTATAATGTTCCCGAAGGTTCAAAAAGTTTTGAGGCGCTGAATTACTACACCGGAGAAAATATTACCATACCGTTGGATCCAATGCTCTCTCCTAAAGACAATGCAAAAAAATATTTTGATAAATACGGTAAGCTTAAAAGAACCGCCGAAAATCTTACGACCATTATCGATGAAGTTGCTGCAGAGGTCGAACATCTTAAGTCCGTAATGACAGCTCTTGATATCGCTGTTCTCGAAGAGGATTTGGCTCAAATAAAGGAAGAACTTATTGCAGCCGGTTATATTAAGTTCAAATCCGGGCAGAAAAAAGCAAAAATAACTTCAAAGCCCTTCCATTATACAAGTTCGGATGGTTATGACATTTTTGTCGGAAAAAATAATTATCAGAACGACTACCTGACCTTTGAATATGCAAACGGAAACGACTGGTGGTTTCATGCAAAAAAAATGCCCGGAAGTCACGTTATTTTGAAGTCAAAAGGGGAAGAAATTCCGGACAGAGCCTATGAAGAGGCCGCAGCACTGGCAGCCTACTACTCTTCAGGCAGAGATTCCGATAAAATCGAAATTGATTATGTTCAAAAGAAGCAAATAAAGAAACCCGCCGGAGCAAAGCCGGGATTTGTTGTTTATTATACAAACTATTCCATGGTTATTGATACACCGAAAACCATATCATTAAGTCAGGTTTAGAGCCCGAAATACGAAATAATCAAAAAAATGCCGAAGAATAATCGGTATGTGCCCAGAAGTCTGAACACATATCAAATATTCCCCGGCATTTTTAATCTTTTTAAATAAACTGGAATATACAAAATCCTGCATATAAACAGAGTAATAAAATACCCTGCCATCTGGAAAGCTTTTCTTTACACAGTACCGGAATTGTAAGAATCGCCATTACAATCAGCATTAAGGGTGTGTCAATAACCAAAGATGAATATACTGTTTTACCACCAATCGTCATTGTGCTGAACTGTTCGGGGTTAAAACTGAAAGGACCGATTGTAACTGAAAGGCCGGAAACAAGCACCAGATTAAATAAATTTGCTCCAACAACATTTCCAAGCGATAAAGCACCGTGGCCTTTCGCAAGAGAGGTAATCGCTGTTACCAGTTCCGGAAGAGAAGTTCCAAGTGCCACAAATGTAAGTGCAATAACAGTTTCCGGTACTCCGAGAGCTTCTGCAATTGCCGTACCGTGATTAACAAGTAACCTAGCACCTATAGCAATAAGAGCAGCACCGATTACAAGAAGAATGCAAACAATCCAAAAAGCTTTTGGCTTATCCTCCTGCTCTTCTTCTGAGGGTTCATCCTCTATTTTACCGGATATTGCCTGTCTTACGAGAATAATCATATACACCACAAACATTGCTAGTAAAATAATACCGTAAGGTCTTGAGAATGTACCTGTTGCATATGCAACTCCTGCATAGGATATAGCTGCAGCGAAGAAAAATAATACAGGAACTATAAGGCTCTTTCTTGCAACCTTTGCAGGCTTAACCGCAACAGTAATGGCTGCAACAAGTGCGGTATTACAAATAATCGAGCCGATTGCATTTCCGTAAGCCATCGCGCCATGTCCGGTTGCAGCAGATGTGGCACTGACCATAACTTCGGGAAGTGTGGTTCCAATGGAAACAACCGTTGCACCGATTAAAATTTCGGGAACATTAAATTTCTTTGCTATTCCGGTTGCCCCGTCAACAAACCAGTCTCCGCCTTTAATGAGACAGATAAGTCCAACAACAAAAAGTATAATATGAACAATCATTTCTATATCCTCCAATTTGGATAATACATTATTTGTATGAAATAGTTTTACTCACTCATTAATGATAATAATATACAAAAAAAGAGACTACTACCGCCATTAAGCGATAATAGTCTCGTTACATCGAAATAAATGAGTTCGTATCCCGGCTTTCAGCATCAGCTGTCGGCGTGATGACGAAATACGAAACACCCTAAGGTGCTAACTACTCCCTACATCATGATGTATAATATCAAATCTAAATCGTGTCGTCAATCAACAACAAGGTTGTTTGAATATACATAAACTTTTAAGCAGATTATAACGTTACAGTAACATCCTGCTTTCCAACCTTAATGGTATATTCACCCTTTAAGAATACTCTCTTACCGTCTTCAAGGACCGTAGTCAAAGAATAAGCTGAAACAGGAAGAACGATTTTCTTTGTTTCACCCTTCTTAAGGGATACTCTCTTAAATCCACAAAGACTCTTAATCGGCTGATTTGAAGGGTCAAGTAAATCTGCATATGCTGCATTTGATGCATTTGCTTTTTTATCTGCAGGTTTCTTATCAACATAAGCAAGTACAACTTCGTCGCCATCCATATCACCGGTATTGGTAATATCTACTTCAATCTCCAATGCAGATTTCTGGAGTTCAAAGAATTCCGACTCAGCTTCGGGAATAAATCCTGTTGCCTTAACAGAAGCCTCAGTATCAAAGGATGTATAGCTCAAACCATATCCAAAAGGATAAATGGGAGTTCCTTCAAAATATCTGTAAGTACGGTTTTTCATTGAATAATCTGTAAACTCAGGCTGGTCACCGTCCTTGTAGAAGGTTACGGGAAGCTTACCTGAAGGATTTATCTTACCAAATAATACGTCAGCAAGAGCCTGTCCGCCCTGTCCGCCTGAATACCAGCAATCTACGATAGCATCTGCTTCGTCGTTAAGTTCCTGAAGATCGATTGCAGATCCGGCATTAAGAACAACAACAAGCTTCTTATTATTTTCTTTTGCAGTCTTAATAACATTCTTGTATAAGCGAATCTGAGATTCAGGAAGCTTTAATGATACCTTATCACCGGAAGCAAACATATTACCGGTATCACCTTCTTCACCTTCAATTGTTGCATCAAGACCAAGACAAAGAATTGTAATATCTGAATTTTGGGTAACAATAATAGCTTCGGCCATTCTGTCATCATGCTTTGCAAGGTTTGAATAGCCTTCCTGATATAAATGAGCACCATCACTGAAAAGTACTCTTGAAGAAGTATTTTTCTTAATACCTTCGAGATTTGTTACATATTCGGAAGCGGTACCGAAATAGTTACCTTCAAGTACAGTTCTTAAATTAGCGGTAGGGCCTACAACACCGATAGTCTTATATTCGCCTTCCTTGATAGGAAGAACTCCGTTGTTTTTAAGAAGAACGATTGACTCCTGCGCTGCTTTTAATGAAAGAGCATTATGTTCGGGAGTATCATTTTCAAGATATGAAATGGCATCATAAACCGCAGTCTTTTTGTTTGCATCTTCATCGGAGCGAGGAAGAATACCAAGTTTCATACGGGTAGCCATAAGTCTTGTGCAGGCTGTTCTCATATCCTTTTCTGTAATAAGCTTATCCTTTAATGCCGCTAAAATACAAAGATATGTATTACCACAGTTAAGATCACAGCCGGCATTAAGAGCCATTGCAGCAGATTCAGCGGGACTGTTTGTAATCTTATGATTTTCGTGGAAATCTCTGATTGCCCAGCAGTCACTTACAAAATGACCTTTGAATCCCCATTTTCCGCGAAGAATCTTCTTCATAAGTGTTTCGGAACCACAGCAGGGTTCATCGTTTGTTCTGTTGTAAGCACCCATAACAGATTCAACTTTACCTTCTTTTACAGCTGCTTCAAATGCAGGAAGGTATGTTTCTTCCATATCCTTTTGGCTTGCAATTGCATTAAAGTGATGTCTTTCGCCTTCGGGACCTGAATGAACGGCGAAATGCTTCGCACATGCGGCAACCTTTAAAGTATCGCATTCGGGGTAGTTATCTATGCCCTGAAGACCCTTAATAAAGGAAACACCAAGCTTTGTTGTTAAATAAGGATCTTCGCCATAGGTCTCATGACCGCGTCCCCATCTCTGGTCTCTAAATAAGTTAATATTGGGAGACCACATTGTAAGTCCCTTATAAATATCTCTGTCACCTTCAGCAGACTGTGCATTATATTTTGCACGTGCTTCTGTAGCGATAACCTGAGCGATTTCAAATAAAAGCTCATCATCAAACATAGCAGCCAAACCAATTGCCTGAGGAAAAACAGTGGCTGTACCTGCTCTTGCAACACCGTGAAGAGCTTCATTCCACCAGTTATATGCAGGAATACCAAGTCTTTCTACTGCTTCAGCATCATACTTAAGCTGCTTGGCAACCTCTTCGATTGTCATTTTTGATACCAGTTCTTCGGCATCTTTGTAAAGATTACTCATTTTAATCCCCACCTTAACTGTCTGTTTAAATTTAAGTCATCGACTTACAGACAGTATACATTTATTTCTACTTATATTCTTATATTAAAATAGCTAATATACAAATCATTAAATAGCATTTTTCTTCTTATTAATTGCTATAAAGAACATATTTGAAATTATCGAATAATCTTCTGGCAAGTTCCCGCTTTGTCTGCGGATGCAGCTCATATCTGAAACCTAAGTCATAAGCGTCAACCATAACCGAATCGGGAATATTCGAAAGTCCCGCCTGAACCGCTCTGAAATCATCCCAGATTGAGGTTCCTCTGTCATCGTCCTCCTGTCCAAAGAACGGAAGCTGAACAAAGGCAAGCGGCAGCTTTTCTCCAAAAAGTTCTCTTACGCCCTTAACCATTTCACGCATAAGCGGGTCATAATCAAGCGCCATTTTTGAATTTGATTCACCCTGATAGAAAAGAAACGCCTTAACAGACATATTTCTTAAAGGATATATCATTTTATTATACATTCCACAGGGTCTGTACAAAAAGAACATGGAATCGGGAAGATTGTTAACCACGCCGTCTTCAGCGGTAAAGTTGGCACCGATTTTTACTTCATACTTACCGTCAAGTGGAATTTTATTTCCTTCAATATCCAAATAATATGGCATTTCAGGCACAAACCCACCATAACGCTGAGAAACCTTTACCCTGACTACCAAAGTGTTGTGCTCTCGTGTAATACCCTCTTTAACCTCATATCTTCTGGGGGGATATCTGTAAAATGTTTCTCCTACTTTAACTCCGTTTATATAAGTTTCATCAGCATCAATAATTGTTCCCAAATATAATCGGGCCGGCTTTCCCACAAGTTCCGGAGGAACATCGAAGTTTTTAAGGCACCAGACAGAACCTCTTACATCATGAAGAAACTCACTGTCGTTAGGTGCTTCCCACCGCTCGGGTACATTGATATATCTTGGTGTCTCGTCCGGTGTGAATAAGGTAGTTTTGTTTATATAATCTGCCTTTAAACCGGGATCGGAATTGCTGAGCCTTTCATTAAACTCATTCTGTTCCTTAGCATCAGCTTTTGTCTGGTTTTCAATGAATTCGTCAGATTTATCTCTGGCGATTACTTCCTCGTAGCAAAACTTACAGGATTGGTTCTTCCCGCAGGTACATCCCTTTTCCCCTCTTGCTATCGCATTGGATTTAAGTATTTTTCCTACATTCAGAAGTCTCTCTTCTTCAATTAGTGCCTCAATCTGAATGCCGCCGCAACCCGTCTGCAAAAGACCGACCGGGACATCGTAGTCGGCATTGACATATTCAGCAAAATAGAAACCCAGTGCACTGAACTGATACACATTTTCCTGTGTTGCTTTTTTCCAGACTCCTTTGTAAATATCGTCATTTTTTTCTTTGAAATCCCATTCCTTGGGGACTTCAAAATGACGAATATTCGTATTATTAATCTTTTTTGCATATTCTCTGTTTAAATCCAGAGTTCTTGCAACGGGAAGTTCCATATTGGACTGTCCCATTAATAAGAAAACATCACCAAAAAGCACATCGTTTATAACAACGGTTTCAATTGAATCCGATATTTCTATGCTGTAAGGACCACCCTTCTTTATAGGGGAAAAGGCAATCGAAAAATTGCCTTTTTCGGTTGCCTTACATGCTTTCTCTTCTATTATTTCAGTATTATAAATAAGCTTTACTGTTACATCTGATAACGGATTTGTCTGTCCCCAAATCTTATTTTCACTGTCTCTTTGAAGGACACATCCGTCAGATAATAAAGAAGAAATTTTCATTAGTATAGTTCTCTTCCTTTCTCGTCAGGAATAAGTGTTTTTCTGTAAAAATATGAGTTAATTACATCACGCCATTCTTTTGAATGATAAAGCTGATGTTCAAGACGACCGTTTACTCTTTCAAAGCTGTCCTCAGGAACAAGGCCTTTCAATTCCTGCCAAAGCGAATTCATTACTTCAACATCTTCAGCTCCCTCAAAATGAGTATCATAAATATGCTGAATTATTGTTTTTCCGCTCTTTAATACATGTGTATAAGGCATCTTATGGAAGAAAAGCATAAGCTCGTCGGGCGTTGTTTCAACCTTCTCATAGCATGAAGCCCAAGGTTCATTATAAAGGCCTGCATACCCGGTTCCTGTGGAATTTCTTTCAAGTCCGATAGTCTCATGATTTGCCTTATGATATGTACCCCACATTGAATACTCATATCCGTCGGGATCGGGTCCGTAATGCTCGTGAGGAGCAACCATCCAGCCTATACCGAGAGGCGCATTATATTTTTCATAAGCAGGCCAGGACATCATAAGCATTTTAAGAATATTATTAACTACCTTCTCATTACTTCCGAAGGTAAGCGCAATCCATTCTTTTGCAATGTCTTCAGCTGAAAGTTCAGGATCAAAGCAAAGACGTCCAAAGCCGTAAAGGTTAGCCGCTGCCAAATCGTGTCCTGTCCAGTTGTAGTCATTACCTGTATTGGTTACGGCGCACATACCTGCCATGGGCCTTTTGTAAGTTCGTCCACTGACAATATCCTTAACGGTAGTACCATTACCGATTGCATTTTTAGCATATGTTTCAAAAGAAAGAACTTCTTTAAACCAGGGAATAAGATAGCAAATATGTCTCTGCTGTCCCGTATATTCCTGTGCAATCTGAAATTCAATCATCTGATTGGTCTTTTCCATTCCGCCAAACAGAGGTGTTACAGGTTCTCTAACCTGGAAATCCATAGGACCGTTCTTTATCTGAAGCACAACGTTTTCTTCAAACAATCCGTCCAAATTATGGAAATAATCATATGCAGCTCTTGCACGGTCTGTTTTTAAATCTCTCCAGTCCTGTCTGCAGTTATATACAAAACATCTCCAGATTATTACGCCGCCGTAGGGCTTGATTGCCCTTGCAAGCATATTTGCACCTTCAGCCTGATTACGTCCGTATGTGAAGGGGCCGGGACGGCCTTCGGAATCTGCCTTAACAAGAAATCCTGCAAATCCGGGTATTTTAGAGTAGATATATTTCATCTTCTCTTCCCACCAGGCAATAACCTTCTCATCAAGAGGGTCTGCAGAAGCAACAGCAGGGTCCTCAATAGGTGCCGCGTAGTTAAGAGAAAGATACAGTTTAACTCCGTAAGAATCAAACAGTTCAGACAAAGCCTTAACCTTGTCAATAAATCGATCATTGATTAAATCACATGCCGCCTGCTTTACATTAACATTATTAATAACAATTCCGTTATATCCTACAGAAGCAACAAATCTTGCATATTCCTCTGTTCTTCTATTAATAACCACATCATTATTTTCAAAGAAAAATGAACTACCCGAATAGCCTCTTTCAATAGAACCATCCATGTTGTCCCAGTGATTAAGCATTCTTAACGGATTCGCCGGAATTTCTTTCTTTGAAACGGACAGTTTTTCGCCGCATCTTAACAAATTGATCAACCTGAAAGATCCGTATATGACAGCTTTTTCTGTATTTGCTTTAATGATGTAATCTCCGTTCTCATTGGAAAGAATATAGCCTTCCTCCCCAAGAGATTCATCACAGGCTTTTACGATGCGAATGGTTGATTCGGAAAGAATACCGGCATTTAAAAGCTCTTTTACCGCATTTATATATACCGGTTTTGAAGTATCAAAACCTTCCGAAATTACAATCGCACCGTTTTCTTTTGCTTCGTAATTAAGCCATAGCTTCGAGTACATACTTATGTAATACCTCCCGAACCGCACCGGTTCCTTTGCATAATTCTTCGTACATAGCCAATACTTTATCGCCTAAGCCGTCTTCAAATAAATCACAGCCGAAAATTTCGGTCTTGGCGAGAATTTCTTTTGCATCAAGTCCCTGAACTTCGGCAATCTTGGGATCTGGGCTTAATTCAAATTCGTTACCGCAATCATCAATACCCTTTCCGTTACTTCCATTAAAGTAACGAAGCCATCCGGCCAAAACAAGGGGAACAAGTGTCAACGAATCGGTTGATAAGTCATCTCTTAATCTGTATGCCTTTATTGTTTCACCAAATCTGATAGGCAATTTCTGCGAAGTATCACAGGCAATTCTTTGAGGTGTATCAGGCATAAAGGGATTGGGCAGTCTCTTTAAAAGAACCGCATCAAGGAATTCATCGGGGCTTAATACGCCGGGATTTACAACAACCTTCATACCTTCTTTATGGCCAAGAGTATATACAAGATTCTTTAAATCCTCATCATCCATCTCATCGTGAATCGAAGAAAAACCAAGAAGGCATCCGTAAATTGCAAGAGAAGTATGAAGGGGGTTAAGACATGTACAAACCTTCATTTTTTCAACCTTATCAACGGTTTCACGTTCGGTATAAATAACTCCGACTTTATCTAACGGAAGTTTTCCGTTGGGGAACTTATCTTCAATAACAAGATATTCCGTTTCTTCCGCATTAACAAAAGGAGCCACATAAGTGTTTTTAGTTGTAACTACCTGAGATAAATCTTCTATGCCGTCTGCTTCAAGGCTTTTTGACACCTTCTCGTCAGGTCTTGGTGTTATTTTATCAATCATGGACCAGGGAAAAGAAACCTTGTCGGGATTCTTAACATACTCAAGAAATCCGTCTTTAGCCTTGCCGTTTTCAGTCCAGCCCTTGGCAAAAGTAACAATGGCATCATAAAGCTTGTCTCCGTTATGAGAACAGTTATCCATTGAAACCATGGCAACAGGAAGCTCGCCGCATTCAAATCTGTGATACAACAGGCTGGCTATTTTTCCGATATAACCTTCTGTACCGTCGGGACCTGCTTCAATGTCTTTTACCGTCCCGGGAAGAAGTTCTCCGGCAGGATTTTTAACTACATAGCCTTTCTCGGTAATTGTAAAGCTAACCATCTTAAGAGAAGGCTTTTCAAATACTTTGAGAAGCTTACCAAATTCATCGTTGTTGTTTCTATCGAGAATAAGTGATGTTACAATGCTTCCGATAACCTTCTTTTCCATTGTTCCGTCTGCTTTTAAAGTAACAAGAATATTAAGGTCATCATGAGGACGATACATTTTTTCTACGATTTCATAATCGTAACCTTCACAAACAAGAAGTCCTGTTTTATTTATGCCCATTTCAAGCATTCTGTCACACAGATTTCCCTGAAATGCTCTAAAAATGTTTCCTGCTCCAAAATGAATCCATTCAGGATTCTCATCGGTTTCTTTCTTTACCAATGCTCTGTCAAAGGCAGGCAAAATATAGCCTTTTGATTCATAAGCAGCTTTATCTGATATTCCTTTATTTGTTAAGAACATGATTTTACAATTGCCTCCCACAAACCGTTAAGATATGTTGCTCCCAAAGCTCTGTCGTATAATCCGTAACCGGGCATTGCCACTTCATCCCAAATCATTCTTCCGTGGTCAGGGCGAATAGGTCCGGTGAATTCAATGTCATAAAGAGCCTTCATAATCTCATACATATCGAAGGTTCCGTCCGAAGATAAGTGAGCAGATTCTTCAAAATCATCATCTGAATTGAACTTAAGATTACGAACATGTGCAAAATGAATACGTCCCTTTAAAGCACGAATCATTCCGGGAAGATCGTTCTTTCTGTTGGTACCATATGAACCGGAGCAGAAAGTAACACCATTATGCGGGTTATCAACCATCTTCATCATACGCTGAATGTTTTCAAGATTGATAATGATTCTGGGAAGTCCGAATACAGACCACGCAGGATCGTCGGGATGAATAGCCATATTAATATCATATTCATCACAAACAGGCATAATTCTTTCCAGAAAATATTTGAGGTTTTCGAAGAGTTTTTCCTCGTCCACATCCTTATACATTTCAAACAGTTCTTTAATTTTAGCCATTCTTTCGGGTTCCCAACCGGGTAAAATAGCTCCGTTGGCATCCTTGGATATGGATTCAAACATATTCTCGGGATTTATTTTGTCAATTGCTGCCTGGCTGTATGCAAGAACGGTAGAACCGTCTTTTCTTACTCTGGCAAGTTCGGTTCTTGTCCAGTCGAATACCGGCATAAAATTATAGCAAACAAGATGAATGCCCTCTTCGCCAAGATTTCTTAATGTTTCTATATAATTATCGATATATAAATCTCTGTCGGGAGTACCAACCTTGATGGCATCATGAATGTTTACCGACTCAATTCCTGCTATATGGAGACCTGCAGCTTCCACTTCTTCTTTAAGAGCATGAATACGTTCTCTCGTCCAAAGTTCTCCGGGCTTGGTATCATAAAGAGTCGTAATAACTCCGGTAACTCCGGGAATCTGCCTGATTTGTTTTAAAGATACGGTATCAAATCCGGTACCATACCATCTGAAAGTCATTTCCATTTTTAATCCTCACATTTTAAAAATATTGAAAAGATTGAATAAACAGCAATAGCCGGACTATTCACCCTTTCCCTCATAAATTGCATTATTACCATTTAATAATTTTTCTTCAAATCGGTTTTTGTCATTTTAGTAGGCGTTTCTTGCTAAATGAAAAATAGCCGATTATTTGAAATTATACTAAAAGATAATCACATTTATTCTGCATCCATATACTTAATGCAAAATAAATGTCATAACCTTTTTATGTAATTATTCATAATATCATTTCTCAAAAATGGGGCTCCATGCCGGAGCCCCTGATTTGTTAAGCTTTAAGATAAAAGATTAGCGAATGTTTTCAGTTGAGTAAACTGCATCCCACTTTTCAGTTCTTTCATCAATAATAGCCTGTCCGCCGGAAGCAAGGTAATCAGCCATACCTTCATCCCAAACCTTATCAAAGTCTTCTACGGAACATACTACTGCGTTATCGTATACGATATCTCTCTTAGCTGCTAAAGCTTCGCCCATACCTTCTTCTGCTTCAATAACAGCAACCTTAACGTTAATTGCCTTCTTCATGTTTGTTTCAGCAAGCTTAATAGCCTTTTCAACGTCAGCTGTATCAACATTAGCATAGTTGTGAGCTGCAGACTTAACTGTAAGATCTGCATCCATTAATGAAAGACCGTTACAGATAATTGTCATATCAATGTTCTGACCGGAGTTCTGAATAGCATTGCCTGTTGCAGCGATGATTTCGATAGCACCGTCATCAAGAACGTTATGAGTAACGCCTTCATCACCGATCTGTAAGTACTGAAGGTGTTCAGGATTTGATAACCAGTCAAGGTATAATAATGAAGCTAAAGGTTCATCATTTGTTGCAGGGAAGAAAAGCTTTCTGTCGCCGGCTGTTGATGAAACATACTTAAGAGTCTGGCCTGCTGCGTTTTCGAAACAGTCAACTGCTACGAACTTAGCATCGGGACCAACTAAACGCTGTAAGTTAGCCTGGATTGAATCTTCACCATTTCTGAAAGGATAATCCCAGTTGTGCTGGAATGCACCAACGTAACCGGCCTTAATCATATCATCTTCAGAAGTGTCACCTGAGCTGTAAAGAGCGAAATCATCCCAAAGAAGACCTTCGTTGTACCACTTGTTAAGAATACGGATAGCTTCCTTTGTTCCGTTTTCGGTGAACTTTCTGTCATCGAAGCCGTTTACATAGAATTCTTTATCTGTGATATCAGGAGAAATCTGAGATTCGATTAATAATGCTGCTCTCCAACCTACATCGTATGATACAGAGAAGGGAACCATCTTGTCAGCGTCAGCGCCAAGTAATGTATCAGCATTGTCTCTGAATGCACAAATTACATTGTAGAACTCATCACGAGTTGTAGGCTCAGCTAAGCCTAACTTGTCTAACCAGTCCTTACGAACGAATGTAAGAATACGTCTTGAGTTAGCAAGCTTACCTTCGATAGCCCATAAAGTTCCATCGTTGATATCCTGATCCCAATAAATATTGGTATCGCCAAGCCAAGCGTAAAGGTTACCAAGTTCGCCCTTGTACTGTTCAAGGTAAGGGTTAAGGTCTAATACACCACCCATTGCAGCATATGTCTGAATGGTAGGATATGAATAAGTTACGCAAATGTCAGGAGCTGAGTTAGCTGCTAACAGGTTGTTGATTTCATCTGTTTCAGTCCAACGGGGAACTGCTACGAATTCAACTTCTACATTGTGATCTTCAAGCATACCTTTCTTGATGTAGTCGGTATACATGTTGTTAGTGGGATCTGAACCACCATCGTTACCACGATCATATACTTCAACAGTGATATGTCTGGTTTCTGTGAACTTACCGTCAACAAAATCAGCTGATTCAACAGGAGCTGCGTCTGTCTTTTCGGTAGAAGTTACAGTATTGTTTGTTTCTGTGCTTGCAGCGGGTGTTGAACCGCCATCGTCACTGCCACATGCAACGAGTGAAAATACCATTGCACAAGCTAAAGCAAGTGATAATACTTTTTTCTTCATTTCTTTCCTCCCTATTATTGTGAAAAAATGTTTTTATATATACAGCTCTTTAAAGCTGTAAATATCGTTTATTACTCCTTAACCGCTCCAAGAGTTACTCCGTGAATGAAGTACTTCTGAAGGAAAGGATAAATGCAAAGAATCGGTACTGTAGAGAACATTACAATTGCTGCCTTTAATGATTCGGAAAGACCCGGTGACGAGAAACCTTCCTGAGTAGCAACTTCTACCGAGTTAATATTGTTCAGAATGTTGTAAAGCAACAGCTGAAGGGGATAATAATTCTTATTCTTTATGTACATCAACGCATCAGAGTAACCGTTCCATCTTCCTACTGCATAGAAAAGGGCCAGTGTAGCCAAAACAGGTTTTGAAAGCGGAATGTAAATGCTGAAAAGAATTCTAAAGAAGCTTGCTCCGTCGATTTCAGCCGATTCTCTTAAGGAATCGGGAATTCCGTAAAAGAAACTTCTCATAATTATCATGTTGTATACACTTAAGCATCCGGGCAGAATCAAAACCAAAGGGCTGTCCAAAAGGTTTAATTTCTGCATAAGCAGGTAGTTGGGAATGGTACCTGCGTTAAAGAACATTGTAATTGTAATAATTACATTGAATAACGATCTTCCGCGTAAGTTTTCAAAGATCAAAGGGTATGCACAAAGTGTAGTCATTAATAACGAAAACAGAGTACATACAAGAGTCAGCACAGCAGTGAAAATAAAGGATCTGATATATTTCATATCTGTAAGAACCGTTGCATATGCATCTACGTTCCAACCCTTGGGCCATAAGTAAACCTCATGTTTTACAAGATAATCAACTCCGGATAAGGATCTTGCCAGAAGGTTTACCATGGGAAGCAAACAAATAATTGATATAACTAAGCAAAGCAGTACAAAAAACCAGTCTCCAACTTTTGATTTGAAGGAGTGTATCATTCTATTCTCTTCCATCTCACACCTCCTACCAAATACCACGCTCGCCAAGCTTACGGGCAAGCCAGTTAGACATCAACAGGAAGAACACACCAACAACAGACTGGAATAAACCTACAGCTGTTGTAAGAGAGAACTGTAATCCCTTAATACCGTTCTTATATACGAAAGTTGAAATAACTTCTGCATACTTCATTGCCAGGTTATTCTGGAGTGCGAAAGGTCTGTCGAATCCGGAACCGATAATATTACCAAGTGCCATAATAAGAAGTACTACTATGGTGGGTTTAATTCCGGGTAATGTGATATGCCACATTTTTCTGAATCGGCCGGCGCCGTCAACAGAAGCAGCTTCATATAATTCAGGAGAAATACCTGCAATAGCTGCAAGGTATACTATCGAGTTCCAACCAAAGCTCTGCCATACACCCAAACCTATGTAAGTTTTAACCCATGTCACCGCATCGTCCAGGAAATGAATTTTTTCTCCGCCAAGGTTTGTAATAACCATATTAATCAAACCGTTTGTGGGAGCAAAAAGCTGAAGAGCAAGACCGTAAATAATAACCCATGAAAGGAAGTGGGGCATATAAGCAATGGTCTGAACTGCTTTCTTAAAGGGTTTGATTCGAAGTTCGTTCAAAATCAGTGCAAAAATGATAGGGATCGGGAAACCGATGACCAAATCAAGTAAGTTAAGAACAACCGTATTTCTAAGTGAGTTGGTAAAGTCCTTATTACTGAATGCCTTTATGAAATACTCAAAGCCGTGATTCTTTGCCCAGGGCATATCAAGAATTCCCTGTACAATACTGTATTTCTTAAATGCGATAAGCACATACCACATAGGTGCATATCTGAATACAAGAAAATAAACCAACGGTAAAAGCAATAAAAGATATAACTGCCAGTATCTTTTAAGATATGAAGCATTAATCTTCTTTTTTGTTATAGGCTTTGTACTGTCTTTTGCCATATAAACCAAACCTCCGTTTTATTTAAAATATTCAGAGAATTGTTCTCTGATAGCATTTTCATCAAACTGGTAACGTCCCAAATGCTTATTAACAAGCTGGACCGCTTTTTCTTTGTCATGATTTTTTATTGCTTCGTACATGCCGCGATGATCGGAAACAATTTTCAAATCCTTGACCGTTTCCACCGAAAGAGTTCTTACTCTGTCGAAATGAATCATCATTATCGAGCGCATTTCATAAATATTCCTCTTTTCGGCAATGTTATATATCATTTTATGAAAGTCATTATCCAGCGGATATATTTTTTCGTTTTCGCCTCTGCTTAAGAAAAATTCCTGCAAAAGAACATTTTCTTCCATCTCATTTAAATCTTTATCCGATGCTAAGTCACAGGCAACCTCTATTACCGCACTATCCAAAACATTTCTTAAGAATCTCGACTCTTCTACCATTTTTGAATCAATGAGAGATACATAAGAACCTTTTTGGGGATATATTTCAATAATCGAAGCTTTTGAAAGTTCTATGATAGCTTCTCTTACCGGAGTTCTTGATAATCCCAGTTCGAAAGCTATTTCATTTTCCGAGACAAGTGTTCCGGGTTTTAAATCCAACGACACTATATTGTCCCTAATAACACGAAGAGCAAAGTCTCTTGCGGTCTCTCCCGCAATTCTTTCGGTATTATTCATTTACACTCCTATATATCACCAATATACTTGTGCAAAATGCATATTTTTAATTCTAGTCCACTTGTATACTAGTGTTTATATGTGAAATTTAACATATACAACGGGTAGTGTAAAGGATATTTTTGTAATATTTTTGCAATTATACGTTTTACTCAATTTTTATATTTAAGATTTATGCATATTCACCAAAAAACAGCCGTGAGCTTCCTCACGACTGTTTTAAAAATTATTCGGTTATTTTTTCACCGTCATATTTTATTGTTTTAAGAGTATACTCTCCCGTTTCATAAGCATATCCGTCTCCCGCATCCTGATATAAATCATATGTGCAGGGTTTATCGGAATATACCTGATATTTAATATCTTCACGCTGTTCTGAAGTGGACAATGCAAATTCACCGGTTGGAATAATACTTCCGTTCTTTACAAATAACGGAATCCTGTCAATATCCGCTTGCACCTCTATATACCGGCCGCCTTCATATTTTTCTTTGGTATAAAAATCGAACCAGCAGGTGCCTTTCGGAAGATATACCTTTCTGGTATGAGATTTATGTATTTCTCTGCCATCATTGTCATAATACATGGGTTCAACCACAGGGCAAACCATAATACTCTCACCAAACATATACTGATCCGTTATATCCCATACGTTTTTATCATCCGAAAACTCAAATGAAAGGTTTCTCATTATTGAGCCGTCATTATGCCATGTTTTTCCGGCTTCGGAATATATATACGGAATAAGTTCATACCTTAGCTTATTTACCTTTTTCATTGCATCGTAAAACATATTTCCGTCTTCACCGAAAACCCACATTTCTCTGTCCAAATCCGTTCCGTGACATCTGAATACCGGTAAAAATGCCGCCCACTGATACCATCTTGTATATAATTCTCCGTACCCGGGATTATTGACCGGATCTTCATAATCTCCGTCCCAGTACCAGAAATCTCCGGGCTTTACAAAGAATGCTCCCACATCCACAGTCCAGTACGGGAAGCCTGATGCGCAGAAATTAAGTCCGGTACCGATCTGTTCTTTATAGGTTTTCCAGGATGCTGCAATGTCTCCGGACCACATAATGGTACCCATTCTCTGCTGTCCTGTATATGCGCTTCTAGTCAGATTACAAACTCTTTTTTCTTTGTAGTCAGGATTGGAGGCTTTGGCCTTATCCATTTCGCCTCTTTGCCCCTCATAAATGCCCTGGGCATGGAACAGGCTGAAAGCATTGGACATTTCATCGGTTACACGAAGACCAAGTTCCTTGCAGTATTCCTGAAAAAGAGCTGACGGCTCAGGACGTGTTCTGACACTCCATTCGGGTGTAATGGGTTCTGAGCTGTCACACCACCAGGAATCAACACCACTGGGCCAATGTTCTTCATTAAGCTGCTTCCAATACATATCACGGCCTTCTTTTAGAAAGGGATTATAAAGATTGGATGCGTTAATAAGTAAGCCTGCTTCTTTGAACTCCCGGTTGTTATCACAGCTTGGATCTGTTGTGGGCCAAACGGATATCATAAAATGAACGCCGTCCTTATGAAGACTGTCTATCATTTCTTTTGCGTTTCCAAACCTCTTTTTATCAAAGGTTTTCTGTCCCCACTTTCCGTCTTCCCAGGATATCCAGTCTAAAACTATACAGTCCATGCCAAGTCCCAGTTCTCTGGATTTTTTAACTGTTTCAAGTATCTGCGTTTCATCCTCGTAGCGTTCCTTGGACTGAACATATCCAAAAGCCCATTTGGGAAGCAGTGAAGCCTTTCCGGTAAGTTCACGATATCCGGCAATTACTCCGTCCATCGCCGAACATATATTATCTGAGTTCTCCTTATATCCCTTAATAAAGTAATAATCCCAGTCATGGGCTGATTCATTATATATATACGGTTCATTTGCGGAATCGTTAAAAATAACAGGACTGTATGTATCCATTAATATACCGTATCCTTTTGTTGATACTATCATGGGAACTGCTATTTTTCTGTTGGCCTGATGCACGTAAACAGTCTTGCCTCTTAGATTTCCGTAGCCTTCTTCGTGCTGTCCAAGACCATATAGTGCCTCGTCTTTAAAAACAGGATGCCAGGTAATATGGTTTGATTTACCGTTATACTGCTTAACCGCTTCTCGGATTACAGTCTTTTCTCCGTCCGGAGTCTGGATAACCTCTGTTTTTGAGCCCTCCCCCGTCAAGAGATATGTATCATATTCTTCAAACTCAACGGGATACTTACCTGCTTCTTCGAATAACAGCTCACCCGATAAATCGTAAAAGCCGATTGAAGAATCCTTTTTTGAAACCCTTAAAATCACTTCCGATGATTTGATTTCCACATAATCGGCATTTTCACAATAGTCCCATTCACTGCAAAAGTCCTTTTTAATAACGCCGGGCTTTTCCAGCGTATCAAAATCTCCCCTGGATACCGTAACTGCTGCAATACACGGAGTTTTAAAAGCAATTCTTGTGGTTGAATACTCTGAAACCAGGTACAAATAATTTTCTTTTTTCTCAATCTTTTTTACCGCTCTTGACGGTGCCTTGTTTGCTGTTAACATGTTAACCCCCTAATGTCATTAATTCTTTTTGCTATATTTTTCGCTTCTTCTTTCGAAATGTAACATTTAAGTCCGAATTCCCCCGGTTTGTATTCGTTCATTATGCCTCGGCAAAAAACCTGAGCAATATGATTTACACATATATGACAATCATATAAATCTTTAAGTTTTTCAGCCTCTGATATATCATCCAAATCCGGCAAGTTTAAACATCTCTTCATATATTCATGAATAATTCTTACTGCAGTTCTTCGCTCGATATTTTTTTCAAAAAACAAACGGTCTTCCGTTTCGGCAATACCAAGTTCAATGGCTTCTTCGATTGAATATCCGAGCTGCTCTATGAACTCCCCCCGGGAAAGATATTTTTTATCGCTATACATCGTTTCGTTTCCCATTAATACAAAGGCCTTTAAACCGGAGTTATTTTTATTACATAGTTGCCGCAGGGCTCCAAAACAGGCGCAGTAAACTTTCCGTCTGAATTTGTGGCGGTTTCTTTTGTCCAAAGATTTCTAATCTCATAGGAACCCGCTTTTTCAAAGCATTCTTTATTCACCATTTTATTACCGATAAAGGAAATAATATCGTCTTTGGATATGGTGATTTGTGAATCACTCTTGTTGTCCTTGTCAAGATTAAAGAATGCAAGTGCCACACTTCCGTCGGAAAGAGGCTTTGCCACTGCATCAACTCTTTTATTGTCCCTTACATATGTTGTTGAAGGATCTGTGACAATATTACTGCAGTATATTCGCTTACCCTGAATGCCCAGTCTGTCCTGATTAAGGGCAATTAAATCCGTATTGGTAATGATTGTATATATATCATCTCCTTTATTTACCCTTCTTAAATCGAGGCCCAGCATCAACGGTGAATTCATAATGCACCACATTGCCATATGTGTTGCGCATTGAGTCATATCAAGGCCATCCATACCAATCATCATCATGTCGGGATCGTTCCAGCCAAGGTCAAGACCGGCAAATTCATCCATAATAACAGCCTTGTTATACTGGGGCGCCACTCCGGGAGTATAATCCGACTCCCAGTCTGCATGGCCGGGGTCTCCGTCTGCGCCGACCCTGAAGGTTATATCATTAAGGATTCTCCAGCTGTCTCCTACTTTATATCCCCACTGATGCGGCTGTGTTTTACCCCATTCACAAAGAGAAAGAATAATATTGTGGTTCGGATCTGCCTTATTCAACCCTTCAAGAAGTTTAGCATATGAACAGAGCGTATTTTCCTGCCTTCTGTGGTTCATTATTCTGATAATATTTTCACCATGTGAAATGCTGATTTTTATAGGTTCTGTCCACGCAAAAGAACCGTTCTTCGTTTCCTCGACAAAGTCGTCGTAAACGATATCAGCTTCTGCACTTTCAGCTCTGTTAATTCCGATCTGAAGCCATGAGCCTACGCCCACTTCTCTGCCCGTTGAATATTCAACCTTTAACAAATATTCACCGGGAGCTTCTGAAATAATAAATCTTAATTCCGAAGACAGGGGACCTACGGGGGAATGCTCCGGACCGGTACCGTCAAAGGTTCCTATGGAAGTCACATAATCTTCTTTTACATAAGCACCCTCTCCCCACAAAACTCCATCTGAAGCAGCGGATTTTATAGCAGTATTAGTATTTGATGCTTTTCCATCAGCTTCATCACTTACCTTCTCAAGACTTATGGATTTGATATTTGGAGCATAAACATATCTTGCATTCTGAGCATCCGAAAAAGTAGCATTATCCCAGGGATAATAGCAGTTATCAACCTTAAGGAAATCAACACCCCAATTTACATAGCATTGTGCATCCGTTTCTTCATGCCCGCAGGTACCTACATATGCTCCGGCACACAGGTTGGTTCCCACATCGTTATACATTCCGAATTTAAGGCCTTTTGAGTGTATATAATCAGAAAGAGCTTTGAATCCTTGCGAAAATTTAGTTTCTTCATTAGCTACTTTACCGTCAACACGCTCCGGAAGGTAACATCCGTCATCCAATACAAGATATTTATATCCAAGCTTATCAAGACCAAGCTCAATAAAGCAGTCAGCCATAATCTTTGTCAACTTTTCGGTATTACCGCTTCCAAATGCATTCCAGCTGTTCCAACCCATAGGCGGAAGAATATTTTTCTTTTTGTTCAAAAGTGTTTTTCCTGAAGCAAAGCTGTCAAATCGGTATTCTGAATTTTTAGGTTCATAGGGTCTTTCAATATCAAACTTCACAATTATATGTCTCCTTTTCTCACCATTATCAGGCTTCTCACAAGCTTCGACGAACCAGGCGGCTCCGGCATCATAAGCATCTAAGTTTCTGAATTCTCACATTTTTAGATGCCATTTTCTCACGTGCTTCGCCGGCTCCGGCATCTAATTTTCTGGCATTATTGCTTTTTATATGCCAACCTCCCAGAAACTTCGCTAAATCAGGCATCTAAGTTTCCGGTTTCTTGCTTTTTATATGCCAACCACTCTTAAACTTCACTAAATCCGGCATATAATTTTCCGGTTTCTTGCTTTTTATATGCCGACCTCCCAGAAACTTCGCTAAATCAGGCATCTAAATTTCCGGTTTCTTGCTTTTTATATGCCAACCTCCCAGAAACTTCGCTAAATCAGGCATCTAAATTTTCGGTTTCTTGCTTTTTATATGCCAACCTCCCAGAAACTTCGCTAAATCAGGCATC
>JAKSRT010000016.1 GCA_024403485.1 Lachnospiraceae bacterium | reverse complement strand
AACCAGAAAGGTTACGGATTTATCTCTGACGAATCCGGCAACGATGTTTTCGTTCACTTCTCCGGAATCAATGCAGAAGGCTTCAAGTCTCTTGAAGAAGGCGCTGCTGTTGAGTTCGAAGTAACTGACGGAGCAAAGGGACCTCAGGCTGTTAACGTTTCTGTTATTAAGTAATTAATAGCACTGTTAACACAGGTCTTTAATCGTTTAATCAGATACACGATGTGCCTTTTCTACAATATAGATATTTAGTAACAATATAGGATATTTAGAATTAGCAATACGGTTTTATGATTAAAATGTAAAGGGAAGAACATTTCGTTCTTCCCTTTTTATTTTTCCGGCCTGTTTTTCAGGCGGGAGCCCCTTTTTTCGGCCTGTTTTCCAAGGCGGGAGCCCCTTTTTCCGGCCTGTTTTTCGACTCTGCCATTATTTCTTTGAAGCTTTGCATTAATGTTGCTTTTTATATACTCATTGATGTTTTTCTTATTATCATCCGGCAATCGGTAATCCGTTGACAAGGTATTAACACACAACTAACTCTT
This sequence comes from Lachnospiraceae bacterium, assembly GCA_024403485.1. Classification (GTDB taxonomy): domain Bacteria; phylum Bacillota; class Clostridia; order Lachnospirales; family Lachnospiraceae; genus UBA1258. The sequence goes on along the minus strand of JAKSRT010000016.1, from coordinate 33,497 downwards.
ATTCAATCTGCTTTTAGGCAACATGCGCTGTTTTTCGGCATCCATTACCTAAACTCGCTCCTTGAAGGCCTGGCACACCATGGAATTTAGGTAATGAATGCAAGTTTCCGGGACTTATTACCTAAAGTCACCGGCTCAAGCCCGACGCGCCATGGAATTTAGGTAATGAAAGTAAGTTTCCGTGACTTATTACCTAAAGTCGCCAACTCAAGCCCGACGCGCCATGGGATTTAGGTAATGGATGCAAGTTTCCGGGACTTATTACCTAAAGTCACCGGCTCAAGCCCGACGCGCCATGGAATTTAGGCAATGGATGCAAGTTTCCGGGACGTATTACCTAAAGTCGCCGGCTTAAACCCGACGCGCCATGGACTTTAGGTAATGGATGCAAGTTTCCGGAACTTATTACCTAAAGTCGCCAACTCAAGTCCGACGCGCCATGGAATTTAGGTGATGAAAGCCCTCATTACCAAGCGGTAAAGAGGGCTTTATTATGCTTACAAATATTAACTTCTCTGTGTTTATACCACCTGACTCATATCATAGAGACCGGCTTCTTTTCCCTTAAGGAACTTTGCTGCTTCAACCGCTCCTTTAGCAAAAATTGCTTTTGAATATGCGGTATGCTGAATTGTTATTACTTCATCGGTGCCGCAGAAAAGAACTTCATGATCACCGACAATGTTTCCGCCTCTGACAGCTGAGATACCCATTTCTTTTGCACCTCTCTTCTGTCTTACCTGAGATCTGTCATAAACATATTCAAATTCGTTGTTAAATTCTTCATTAATGGAATCAGCCAATGCAAGTGCGGTTCCGCTGGGTGCATCCAATTTCTGATTATGATGCTTTTCTACGATTTCCACATCAAAACCTGCGGGTACAAGAACTTTCGCCACATCCTTAAGCACTTTCAAAAGAGTGTTTACTCCAAGGGACATGTTGGCGCTTCTAAGTACTGCCACTTTCTTTGAATGCTCATTTACTCTGGCTATCTGCTCCTCGGAAAGACCGGTTGAGCAAAGAACCAAAGGAAGCTGTTTCTTTTCACAAAAATCAAGAAGCTTATCCACTGCCTTTGCACTTGAGAAATCAATTACCACATCCGCATCAACATTACAATCATCTATATTGGTAAATACGGGATAACCGTTTGTGGAAATATTATCCGCAATATCAATTCCGGCTACAATTTCCGCATTGGGATCACTGTTACATATTCCGGTAATAACCTGACCCATTTTTCCGTTACAACCATGCATTATAATCTTTGTCATCTTAACATCCTCATTTTCTGCGAATTTCACATCAACAAATTGAAAACCACAAGACTTTTTTCCTAGTCTCTGCTTAAATCATTAAATTTAATAACCTGATTTTTTGAGCAGTCAATTCCGTATTTTTCTAGGGATGCCTTAAGTCTGTCTGCGTTTGAACCTTCCATCTCCGTAAGAGGAAGTCTTAAAGGACCTGCATTCATACCCATAAGATTTAAAGCAGTCTTTACAGGAATAGGATTAACTTCGCAGAACAGGCTCTTAATAAGATCAATTGCCTCGAGCTGAAGCTTGCAGCTGGCTTTAACATCACCCTTTAAATATAAATCTACAATATCATGAGTCTCTTTAGGTGCAACGTTTGAAAGAACGGAAATAACACCAAGACCGCCAAGAGAAAGAATAGGAACAATCTGATCGTCATTACCTGAATAAATTGCAAAATCATCGTCCATAATGGATGCAAGTGCGGCAACCTGAGAAATATCACCGCTTGCTTCTTTAATCGCTACAACATTGCTTGCACGTCTTGCAATTTCCTTAACTGTCTGAGGCTGAATATTGCAGCCGGTACGACCGGGCACATTGTAAAGGATAACAGGAATCTTTACTGCCTGTGCTGTCTTAACAAAATGCTCGATAAGGCCTTTCTGAGTAGCCTTATTATAGTAAGGCGTAACAAGTAAAAGAGCATCTGCTCCTGCTTTTTCAGCTTCAACAGAAAGATAAATAGCAGTTTCTGTGCTGTTTGAACCTGTTCCTGCAATAACGGGAACTCTGCCTGCTACCTTTTCCACTGTGTGCTTAATTACTGTAAGGTGTTCTTCGTGAGAAAGAGTTGAAGCTTCACCGGTTGTACCGCAGGCAACGATTGAATCTGTACCGCCTGCAATCTGGAATTCAATAAGTTCGTCGAGTTTTTCGTAGTTAACTTCGCCGTTAGCTTTCATAGGTGTTACTAAAGCTACTGCAGCTCCTGTAAAAATAGGTGTACGCATATTAAATGCTCCTTTCTGATAACGGGCCTTGCCCAAACATGATATTCTGCACGGATCATAAGAAAGTGCCTGTTTTTTATGTAATACGAAAAGAAATATCCTAATTACACAAAAAAACTGACCATATAACGAAATACGGTCAGTCCTATCTTCAAAATATGATAGCTCCCCATTTGCCTAAACAAATGACAGTTATACATTTCTTCAATGTATTCCCAGGACCCACCTTCCGGCGAAAGTGTTCCTTCGGCGTATCACCCTTTTATCAGTCATCATCTGTGTCCGTCACATCCGACTGATTACTAATGATCAACGCGACCTCTACCGTGTCAGTATTTACTTGTGTGCTATATTAGCACCCTATTTGACTACTGTCAATAGGATTGTATACCATATCAAAATTTAGTTAAAAACCTTATTTCTTAAAGCTTGCACGCTTTCTCAGCGTAGGGTCCAAAATCTTCTTTCTGATACGAAGTGTTTTGGGGGTAACTTCAAGAAGTTCATCGGTATCGATAAAGTCAAGCGCCTGTTCAAGACTTAAAATCTTGGGAGGTACAAGTCTCAACGCCTCATCTGCAGCTGAAGAACGGGTGTTGGTAAGCTGTTTTCTTTTGCACACATTAACTTCAATATCTTCAGCCTTACCGGTCTGTCCAATAACCATACCGGAATAAACCTTTTCACCGGGACCGATAAAGAGAATACCTCTCTCCTGTGCATTGAAAAGACCGTATGTTACGGTTTCACCGCTTTCGAATGCGATAAGTGAGCCCTGGCTTCTGTATGCAATGTCTCCCTTGTAAGGGCCATAACCGTCAAAAATAGTATTCATGATACCGTTACCTTTGGTATCGGTCATAAACTCGCCTCGATATCCGATAAGTCCACGGGAAGGAATAGAGAATACAAGTCTTGTATATCCGCCGTTTCCCTGTCCCATTTCTTTAAGCTCGCCCTTACGTATTGAAAGCTTTTCAATAACCGTACCTGAATATTCTTCAGGAACATCAATATAAGCAAGCTCCATAGGCTCAAGCTTTTTGCCGTTTTCATCCTTTTTATATAAAACTTCAGCCTTACTTACGGCAAATTCAAAGCCTTCTCTTCTCATATTTTCGATTAATACAGAAAGATGAAGTTCGCCACGTCCGGAAACCTTAAAAGAGTCGGTTGAATCAGTTTCTTCTACTCTTAAAGAAACGTCGGTATTAAGTTCCCTAAATAGTCTTTCACGCAAATGTCTTGAAGTTACAAATTTTCCTTCCTGACCCGCAAGCGGAGAATCATTGACCACGAAATGCATTGCAATTGTAGGCTCCGAAATTTTCTGGAAGGGAATGGGTTTAGGATCGTCCACGGAACAAAGTGTATCTCCGATATGAATATCCGCAATACCCGAAATTGCAACAATAGCACCGATATCAGCAGACTTTACTTCTACCTTGTTAAGACCGTCAAACTCGTAAAGTTTTGAAACCTTAACCTTTTTCTGCTTATCGGGTTCATGATGGTTAACAATTATAACTTCCTGGTTAACACTTATTGTTCCGTTATCAACCTTACCGACTCCGATGCGGCCTACATACTCGTTATAGTCGATGGTGGAAATAAGTAGCTGTGTGCCGGCTTCGCTGTCTCCTGTAGGTGCAGGAATATAATCAATAATAGTATCAAACAGCGGAGCCATATTAACACCCTGAACTTCCGGATCAAGAGATGCTGTTCCTGCCTTTGCCGAAGCAAAAACAAAAGGACAGTCAAGCTGTACATCTGTTGCATCAAGTTCAAGCAGAAGTTCCAATACTTCATCGATTACTTCCTGAGGACGGGCCTCAGGACGGTCAATTTTATTAACGCAAACAATAACCGGAAGTTTTAGTTCCATGGCCTTTCTGAGCACGAACTTAGTCTGTGGCATGGGACCTTCAAACGCGTCTACCACCAAAATAACACCGTTTACCATCTTAAGTACACGTTCTACTTCTCCGCCAAAGTCTGCGTGACCGGGAGTATCAATAATATTAATTTTGGTATCTTTATAAGTAACCGCTGTATTTTTTGAGAGAATGGTAATACCACGTTCCCTTTCAATATCGTTGGAATCCATTACTCGTTCTGCTACTTCCTGATTTTCACGAAATACACCGCTTTGCTTTAAAAGCTCATCAACCAATGTCGTTTTTCCGTGGTCAACGTGAGCAATAATTGCAACGTTTCTGATGTCGTCTCTTGATTTTGTCATAAAAAAACCTCGCTTTTTGCCGTCTATGACTTATGCTTTAAAAAAGAATCCCTTTCGGGATTCCATACAATTTTCCTTATACAATAAGGGATTATAGCACTCATAATTTTTGCCTACAATAAAACAAATGCACAAAAATAGGGCATAATAGCGTTTGACTTTAAACAAAAAGCGAAATAAAATTCCTTTAGGTAGTATTAACCCACAAATAATCAGTCAGGAGAAACAAAAAAAATGGATTCAAACAATATCGCATCTAACAATAACAATGAAAATACAATTCCTTCAGGTTCCGTAAATAATTTTATGCCAGTCACCCCCGATTTATCAGCTGACAGCAATACTAAAATGTATAAAAAAATTCGGTCATCACTAATGATAAACCGAATTCTTCTTATCGCTAATTTATTTTTCTTAATCGTTCTTGTAGCCGGAGCCGGATTTGTAGGCTATAAAGGACTCCAGATTGCAAAAGGGCTAACTCCTGTCTATGAGACCATAACAAATATCGATTATGACAAAATAACCGTATATATGGACACCTTCGACGAAATAAACAACATGCATTTCGAAGAAATCGGAAAATCAATTGAAAGCATCGATTTTGACAGTATCGCTCAATTGATAAATTCCATTGATGTGGAAGAAATCCAGGAAATTATGGAAAACATAAAGGAAGCCTCCGATATGCTGGCAACCGTCAACGAGAAAGTCGCTCCCATGCTTAAATGGTTCAAATAAATCGTTCAGTTATCATACGTTTGCCGGCTCGCTGTTTTCGGCTACCGGTTCGCTGTTTTCGACCACCGGCTCGCTGTTTTCGGCTACCGGTTCGCTGTTTTTGGCCGCGTAAGCCCTCTGTTCGAATTCACTTACAGGCATGGGCTTGGCAAAGAAATAACCCTGAATAAGATCACACTGCTGGTCCTTTAAGAAATCAACCTGTTCCCGAGTTTCAATACCTTCGGCTACAATGTGCATTCCAAGCTGCTTGGCAAGATCTATTGTTTCGCTTACGATAACCTTACCTCTTCCTCCGGATTCTTCACCTCTGAAGAAATCCGCATCGAGTTTAATCACATCAAGCGGTAACTCCTTAAGTGAATTAAGAGAAGAATAACCTGCACCAAAGTCATCCATTGAAACAGGGAACCCAAAGGCCTGCATTTTCTTGACAGTCTCTATAAGTGTCTGCTTATCATCAAAGAAAGCACTTTCAGTAAGTTCCAGTTCAACATATTCATGCGGAACTCCATAACTGTCTACTATATCGCGAATATGCTCCGCAAGCTTTTCATTCATAAAATGTGCTCTGGATACATTTACGGAAATAGGCACAAGTTTTCTGCCTTCAGACAGCCATTTTGCCTGAACCCTTGCAACTTCAGAAATCATATAATCATCAAGAGCGGTAATGAAACCGTTCTTTTCAAAAATCGGTATAAATCTTCCAGGGGGAATAAAGCCTTCAGTGGGGTGAATCCATCTAACCAGAGCTTCGGCACCGCCAAGTTCCTCGCCGTTGGCGGTATACTTAGGCTGAAGATACATTTCAAATTCCCTGCGCTCCATAGCACCCTGCATCTGCGCTTCTACAGTACGCTCCCAAACCTGCTCATCGTGAAGTTTTTGCGAAAACCACTTAATTTCGCCCGCGGTGGCATCAGTAATTGTACTTCTTGCATTGGCTGCATTGTTTAATGTAGCTTCGGTATCACTCTTAGGCCCCGGCGAAGCGCATACACCGGCAGAGTAATATAATTTCTGCCCCGGAGTTACCATCGAAAGGCTGTCCATTATTTTCTTTATTCTTAAATTAAGAGACGGTACATCTTTATAAGCTAAATAAAGGCCAAAATCTCCGTCCCCCATATAACACACAACCTCTTTGGAGGTTATGCTTTTTCTAAGACTGTCGTATATTGCCGTTGAAAGCTGTCCCGCCCATAAAACGCCGTAACAGGAACGAAGGGATCTGAATTTTTCGCATCTTATGTTAACCGCAGCATACTGTCTCTTTTTTCCGCTTCCCTTCATCAGTTCCCAGGCTTTTCTGTGGAAAAACAGAGTGTTTTTTCCGTTAGTCTCATTATCACGGTATAGAATCGAATACATTCTCGATTTGTAATATATCTTTCGAATGATTGTTGACACAAAAAACCACATAAGTGCCACAAAGAAAATGCCCGAAACAATAAATATTCCCATGATATAGAAATAATCCAGATATGAGAAGGAAAATCTGTATTTAGCCAACAACCCGTTCGAAGCTTCACCCTTTAAGAACCAGAAATCTATGCCATAAGCTTCTGCAGAAAACAAATCCTGATCTCCGATATTGTTTATAAACTTCTCGTTGGAAAAAATCTGGCCAAGCAATTCCGACATAAGGTTACTGTTTATTGTAAATGAATCACCGTCAACTGTGATATAATCAGCAATCGACTGATCAACATATACAACTAAACCGGTGGTTGAAATATCAGAAAACGCATCTCTTCTGCTTACAGGTTTAAGACTTGAAAGCTCCACGTCCTTTGTGCCAAAAGACTCCGAAATGTTCCCGGTTTCATCAAGAATGTACATTCCTTCAAGACTGGGCACCAGGACGGAAATATAATTAAATACCGCCTCTTCGTTTTCGGGAGTTTCCTTAGTCACCAGTTCAAACTCCGCAATTGCCCTTTGTGCACTGTGAATGCCATCAACAAACCGTGATCCGGTTATACCCGAAAGGTAAAAAGAAAGAACCATAACAAATAAAATCGGCATTATAAAGCAGGTTAAACATAACCCTAAAACCGAAGGCCATATTTTGACTTTTTTTATTTTCTTGTGTTTCTTTGTCTGATCCATATATATCCTCTCATACAGATATTGCTTCACCGATTATATAAAACCGGTTTATCATATCCTTAAACCGTATTAAGAAAAGTAGTAAACCTTAGCACCGTGAGCAGGAACTTTAGTACAAATCCGATCTGTATCAGCAAGTTTTTCACCGCTCCAAAGCTCCTTACCGTTATTAAGTGCTTCTATTTCGATATCTTCTGCTCCAAACGTTCCGATTGCTTCAACATCACTTGTATTGAATAAGGCTACATAGTTTCCGCCGTTAACAGAGCCTGCTGTCCAGAGAATAAATTCATTGCCATCAATTTTCTTTTTCCAAACCTGATGAGAATTGCGTGCATACTTAAGCATCGAAAGAATGTCTTCGTTAGTAACAAGTTTAAGTGAAAAATCATCAAACTTTGTCATTTCTGCACCAATCATAAGCGGAGCTCTCATAATACACCAAAGCGACATCATAGTAATCTGCTCGTCTTCAGTGAATTTTGTCCATTCATTTTCATCGTAGCACTGACGAAGTGCGCCAATCGGAAGCATATCGCAGTCAGGCCAGTGACCGTTTCCCGTGTGAGTGCACCACTTTTCGGCTCTTTCAAACATGGCATAAAGAAGTTCCCACTTATCCCAAAAGTCATCGGTTATGCGCCACATATTTGACACTTCTTTATAAAGTTCAGCTTTTTCAAGAAGTGCAGGTCCGGGAGACAGGGATAAAGTCATATTCCTTCCTGAGTTATGTAAACTTTCGCTCAGCATAACAAGCTCTTCTTCCTCGTGAGGAAGTTCTCTGCAGATATCATCACATTTAATAAAATCCACTCCCCATGAAGCATATAATTTAAATATGCTGTCATAGTACTCTCTCGCACCTTCTTTATGCGGATCAAGTCCGTAATTATCCGTATTCCATACGCAGATGCTGGCTGTTTTTGCCACGTCTCTTGCTGTCTTATCGGTTCCCAAAACAGGAGTATTCTTATGAACAGCCTGACGGGGAATACCACGCATCATATGGATACCAAACTTAAGTCCGAGAGAATGCACATAGTCGGCTAACGGTTTAAAGCCTTTGCCGTCAGCGGCACTTGGAAATCTTTCCGGTGCCGGAAGGAATCTTCCGTATTCGTCCATACACATATCAGTGAAAGGACGATATTCGTTGTTAACGGCTTTGGGTTCATACCACTGAATATCAACAACTACATATTCCCAACCGAAAGGTTTCAAATATTTAGCCATATAATCTGCATTTTTTCTGACTACATCTTCGGTAACGGCTGCACCGTAACAGTCCCAGCTGTTCCAACCCATGGGAGGTGTCTTAAAGTTCATAATTTCCAGTCTCCTGTTTTTTATTTTTATACTGAATAATCTACGTCTATAGTCCTAAAACTGCTGTCGCTATAGCAAAATAAATAAGAAGTGATAAAGCATCCACGATAGTTGTAATAAACGGACTCGCCATAACCGCCGGGTCAAAGCCAACCTTCTTTGCCAACATAGGAAGGGTACATCCGATAAATTTTGCAATAACAACGGCTGCTACAAGTGTTAAACAGATAACTACTGCCACATCAATTGCAACGCGATCGATTAAAAGAAGCTTCGCAAAATTACAAACCGCCAGTGTTGCACCACAGCAAACAGCAACTCTGACTTCTTTCCATATAACTCTGAAAATATCCTTAAACGTTATCTCTTCAAGTGAAAGACCACGAATAATTGTAACGCTGGCCTGTCCGCCCGCATTACCGCCTGTATCCATCAGCATCGGAATAAACATGGTAAGAACGGCACATGTGCTTAACGCATCTTCAAAGCTGTGAATAATGCCTCCCGTAAATGTTGCCGAAACCATAAGGAGCAGCAGCCACGGAATTCGCTTTTTCCAGGTTTCAAAAACGCCGGTACGCATATAGGGCTTGTCAGACGGCATAATAGCTGCCATCTTTTCAATATCTTCCGTAGTTTCTTCTTCAATGATATCCACGATATCGTCGATGGTTATAATACCGACAAGTCGATTTTCATTGTCAACTACCGGCATCGAGGTAAAGTCGTACTTTTTGAAAAGCTTTGCTACTTCTTCCTGGTCCATTAAGGTATTGGCAGCAATTACATTTTCGTGCATTATGTCGCCGATAATCGCGTCCGGATCGCTAAGAAGCAGGTATCTTAATGCTGCCGTACCGATAAGATGACGTCCGTTATCAAGCACATAGCAGATATTAATCGTTTCGGAATCCACACCGACTTTTCGAACTCTCTCAAGAGCCTGGGTTACGGTTAAGTTGTCCTTTAAGTCCACATACTCCACGGTCATGATACTACCGGCGGAATCTTCGGGGTACTTAAGAAGATGATTGATATCTCTTCGGGCTTCCGGGCTTACATTGGCAAGAAGTCTCTTAACAATATTGGCCGGCATTTCCTCGAAAAGGTCGGTAGCATCATCGGCCATCATATTGTTTATAATGTTTGCCGCATCAGAATCCGAAAGAGATGAAATGATAACCTGCTGGTCTTCAACCTCAAGATAAGCAAATACATCTGCAGCCAGGTCTTTAGGTAAAATTCTGAAGACCTTAAGCATTTCCTCTTCGGTAAGATCTGTCATTATGGATGCGATATCCGCATCATTCAGTTCGGTTATTATCTGACGAAGAGTTGTGTACTGCTTTGTTTCCAATAATTCTCTAATTTCTTCCATAACATTTTCTCCGTTTCAGTGATTTTATTGTAAAGTTCGCCGCGGCGGGAAGGGGGTTGTCCGAAGACACATGTGAATTACTCTTCATAATAAAATCACCTCTCTTTCAAAAATGTTTTAGTTATGTAAACTGCTATAATCTACCCGTTTCTACACAGTAAATTACAATATCATTTAATTTTCGGGTGCAATGTAATAATCTTCCCCGGTTTTTGTCATTTGAGCTCTTGATGCAGTTAAAGAAACAATCTCCTCTTTAATCTTTTCAAGCATTTCAAAACTGCATCTGATGTGAAGTGTTACATCATTTGAATATGTTATGTCAACTACTTCCACATTATTTTTCTCTAAATACCGTTTTATCTTCTCACTGTCTGAATAATCGGAATTGATATCCATTGTAGCTCCGTAGCACATTATTCCGATTAATGAATCATCTAAACCAAGCTTGGCTGCCTCACCGTACATTCTGGCCAGGGGGCCCGCTCCCAGTAATGTTCCACCGAAATATCTCGTAACCACTATACATACGTTACGGATTTTTGTTTCTTTTAAGACATTGTATATCGGAAGACCTCCGGTCTGAGCCGGTTCTCCGTCATCACTGTATTTAACTTTGTCTCCGTCTTTGCCTAAGACATAAGCATAGCAGTTATGCCTTGCATCGTAGTATTTTTTCTTTTGCTCCGCTACGAAAGCCTGTGCTTCTTCTTCGGATCCGACAGCTTTAACATGAGCGATAAAGCGGGACTTTTTAAGCTCTGTCTCCGCTTCTCCGCCCTCTAATAACACCTTATATGGTTCGTTCATTATTCTCCGCCGTTCTGGTTCTGATCGGTTGTCTGTTCCGTTATCTGTTCAGAATTCTGCTGTTCTTCATTCTGCTCTTCACGATGATATTCATCGTAATTATGCATCTCAGTCCAGCCATTTCTTGCCAAAATTTCATTGTACTGAATATAGTAAATATCTTCCCAGTTAGGTTGAGAGAAGAAAGCCTCATCATGCTGACAATGACCTGTTGTATTTGTTGGAACTGTCGTTTCAGCTGCCAAAGGATCAAGTGTTGCATCAAGTGTTGCGGAACCTGCCCAAAGTGATTCATCCTCAGGCGGAATAAAGCAGCCAACGCCTTCATAAGCGAAAGGACACTGTGCTGTAGCCGGAAGGTTATCATATCGACATATACGGCCTACATAATGAACATTACACGGATCTTCCGGAACCGTATCCTTTGTAAAATACTCCTCATACACCTCTGTACAGAATTCGGTAGGTATCTTTCCTGACTGTTTGCATACTGCGCATCTAACGATTCCTTCAGGAACCTCAAACCCAATATCCGGAAGTTCCTCATGGACACGCTGCATAACAGCTTTCCAAAGTTTTTGTCCCATCTGTGATTCGGCACTGTTAAGTTCTACCGGTTCATCGTATCCAACCCAACAGCAGCCTGTGTAATACGGAGTATACGCCGCAAACCATATATCCTTGGAATCTGATGTTGTACCTGTTTTACCGGCCATTGACATTCCCGCAAATCTTGCATTCGTACCCGTACCTCTGCTGATACAGTCTTTCATGGCCGAAGTAAGCAGATATGCGGTTGTATCTTTAATAACCTGTCTTGTTTTTAGCTCACGGTTATCTATAATTATGTTTCCGTCAGCGTCCTCGATAAACGAATATAATCTGGGCTCGATGTACACGCCCATATTGGCAATTGCTGCATATGCAGCACATAGTTCAAGATTTATAACACCATTGGTAATACCGCCAAGTGCAAGGGGCTGACCAATATCTGTATATATCTGGTCCCCGACAGCCTTTGCATCTTCAAGCGTAGTAATACCGAAATTAAGAAGATACTGATAACCAAGTTCAGGGGTAATCATTGTGATGGTTTTTACCGCCACAACGTTTAGTGACCAGTATATTCCGTAACGGAGGTTACAAAGTCCGTAATATTCATCTTTTCCGTACCAGTTTGATACCGGGGTTCCGTTATAATAATTAAAAGGCGCATCATTAACTGTTGTTGCCAGTGTAAATCCGGCAGCATCAATAGCGGGACCAAAAGAAGCCAACACCTTAAAACAGGATCCCGGCTGTCTCATGGACTGAGTCGCACGGTTAAATGTACGGCTGGCCTCCTTAACGCCTCGACCTCCAATCATTGCTTTTACTTCACCTGTTTTCTGGTCGATAACAGTAAAGGAAATCTGAGGTTGAACGGTAAGAGTAATTGATTCCGCGTATACTTCATCGCCTTCTTCAAGAACTGCCTGCTGATAAGTCTCTATATCCGCATATGCGCTCTCTTCTTCCTTGTAAAGCATATTGAACTGCCTGTTGCTTTGTCTGAAATAAGATCTGAACATTTCGGAACTGTGATTTTCAAGCGAACCGTCAGCCTTCTGAATTGTTAATCGGTATTTAAGCTGCCACTTTGTGGTCGGATAATTCTCTTCTCTGGCAAATTCTTCGTCACAAATCTGCTGAATATCGTGATCCATATAAGAATGAATCTTGATACCGCCACTGTACATAAGCGTGTATGCCTGATTTTCATTGTATCCAGCTGCGAGAAGGTCGTCGTATACCTGTTCCGTAACAGCATCAACATAATAAGAAGTAACCTGACTTTCGCCCTGAACAGAGTTTACCGTCTGTATTCTATCGTATACATTATCAGCCAAAGCAGCCTTTTTCTCGGCTTCGGTAATATATCCGAGTCTCTCCATATTCCTCAGTACATCCTCACGACGGGAAGCATTATTGTCGGGATGAATGATCGGATTATATCTTGAAGGGTTCTGTGTAATGGCTGCAATTACCGAAGCTTCCGAAACATCCAGCTCACTGGCATGCTTTCCGAAATATCTGAGTGCCGCAGCTTCTATACCCAGGGTATTCTGCCCCATATTAATGGTATTTAAATAGTTAACAAGAATGTCGTCCTTGCTCATATTCTTTTCAAGCTGAATTGCAAGGTACTGTTCCTGGATCTTACGTTTTACTTTTTCAACGTTATTTTCTTCTTCGGTCCAGCTTGTAAATACATTATTCTTTAAAAGCTGCTGGGTAATGGTCGAAGCACCCTGAGACAGTGACTTATCCTTCAAGGCTTTTATACCCGCACGCATAATACCCTGAATATCAATACCGTTATGCTCGTAAAAACGTTCATCTTCAATTGCTACAAATGCATCCTTGGCTGCCTGCGAAATCTGCTGCGAGCCTACCGGTATACGGTTAGCATTGGCAGAAACCAGTTTTGCGATTTGGTTACCGTCTGCATCGTACACAAACGAAGAACGTCCTGATGGAGTTACCGTTATTTTTGAAATATCCGGTGCGGAAGCCAGCATACCTTTAAATACACCTATTCCCATAGCAGCCATAATAACAGCACCGCCAATCAGCACCACAAACAACGCTTCTGTCATAAGAAGCAACAATTTTCTAGACCATTTTGGACCTCTGGCGTTAAGAGATTCCTGACGCCTTTTGATACCGTCTTTTCCGTAATTCATATCTATTTAAACCTCAAAAAAAATATACTCCCACAATCTGTTTTATTATACCAAAATCAACGCCAAAATAGAAACAAAAACAATAACGAATTAAGGAAAAAACAAGAAATATTATTAGGAATAATTCACAAAAAAACCTTCTCCGAACCGTCTCATGACATAGCACAAAAGCTAACTGTTATGAGTCCCTGTTCAAAGAAGGTTTATCAAAAGAATTACTTTGCGTTATGACGCTTTGCCATAACAAGCGGCACTATTGCCGTCGGTATAATCACCGCTGTAAAAAGAATGCTTGCAAGAGCAAATAAAGCACCGTTTCGCATCATCTGAATCACATATAAAAGGCTGTAAATCGCAAATTCCAAATCAAACAAAACATACATCCATATGAAATCGTGATAAACAATTAATTCTTTATCCTCATTCACTTTAAAAGACATATTCCATTTATGCGGATTCGAAAAATGAATAGTCCACAACATTATCAAATGCATAATAAGCATCATGATCGGCATAATGAGCAAAAACATCGGTGAGCCGTATCCGTCTATTGTTCCGTCAAATGCATAATGAGTCGGAATTTGTCCATCAGTATTTACCGCATAATAAATTGCTAAAGCAAGACTAAACAGCAACACTGCGTATGAAAGAATTTCCACCGCAAACTGTGCAACAGTTATATATCTTCTGTTCATATCATTCCCCTATTCAATGTCCAGTTCTATAGGCGCATCAATTTCTTCGCCTACATATTTACCGTTTTTCTTTCGCTGTTTAACGCACTCGGTTAGTAAGTATTCAATCTGACCGTTTACGGATCTGAAATCATCCTCAGCCCAGGCTGCCAGCGCGTTATACAATTTTTCATTTAACCTTAAAGGCACCTGTTTCTTTTCAGCCATAACTGTCCTTTCATACAATATTAGTACAGTGATCCGGAGTTAACAATAGGCTGCGCATCGTGATTTCCGCAAAGAACAACCAGCAGGTTGGAAACCATCTGAGCCTTTCTTTCCTCGTCAAGATCAACGATTTCTTTTTCGCTAAGTCTTTCAAGAGCCATTTCAACCATACCTACCGCACCGTCAACAATCATCTTACGGGCATCGATAATAGCCGATGCCTGCTGTCTTTGAAGCATTACTGCCGCAATTTCGGGGGCATAAGCAAGATAAGTAATTCTTGATTCAACAATTTCAATACCTGCTTCTTCAACACGCTTCTGAATTTCTTCTTTGATACGTCCGGCAACAACTTCACTGGAGCCCCTGAGTGAGCCTTCGTCGGCAACTCCGTCACCTGTTGTGTCAACATTTTCAGCCACATCGTAGGGATATATTCTTACAATGTTTCTGAGAGCTGTGTCGCACTGAAGAGAAAGAAATTCCTTGTAATTTTCCACATTGAATACTGCTTTTGCCGTATCGACTATTCTCCATGTTACGGCAATACCTATTTCAATAGGGTTGCCGAGACAGTCATTGATTTTCTGTCTTGTATTGTTTAATGTCATAATCTTTAATGATATTTTTTTGGAATACATTTCGGCTGAAACCTGCTGTCCTCCTGCAACATCTCCGCTCTGAGAAAGTTTAGTCGTTGCTGCGGGATTAAAGGCGGAGCAGAAGGGATTTACAAAGTAAAATCCGTCACCTTTAAGTGTTCCTATATATTTTCCGAATAAAGTAAGTACAAGCGCCTCCTGGGGCTTAAGTACTCTGAGTCCGCAAAAAGGTATCCATCCGAAAGCCATGTACACACCGCCAACAACCGCCAGAATCGGGTTATTGACAATACCAAACGCAAATACACCGACAAAAGCAAGATACAGTACCATGAACAAAAGCATCATTGCCATACCGTTTTTCTTTTTACTTAAAATCTTTTCTGTCATTTTGAATTCCTCCATTTTACCGGGATTGTTCCCTTGTTTTTGTTTTATGTTAACCACCAGACAACGTTTTGTTTCATATTTTACATCATTATGTATTGCTTAACGTTTCGCATATTTTTTTACTGCAGTCCAACTCCAAAGTGTCAGCAGACCATATACTGCAATAAGCGCCATGTAAACAAGCAATTTATATCCGAAAATAATATTAATTGCAGCCGCTGCGACCATAACAATCATAGAAGCAAACATATTAGGCAACAGATAAGAGGCCACCGCCGAACCCTGTTTTACCACTTCAACTTCATTGTCCCAGTCAAGCTTTCTGTGTTTTAGTCCGCATCTTAATCCAAAGACTGAAGAAAACAGGCAAAGCACTGTAATAAGAACCAATGACATGATTATGTCGATAAACGATGATCTGAAGCAGTAAGATATCGCCAGCATGCTTATAAGACCCACCGGAACAGTCAAATAAATGTTAAATAATATTTTTCCTTTGACATCCGTCATAACATCAATCGGGAGGCTCTTCATTATCCAATAATTTTTTCCCTCCAAAGAAGGTGAACAGCAGGTCGAAGGCACCATTCCCAAAAGAAAATATATAAATACAGGCATAGCCGGAGCCAGTTGCGAAGGAGTCAGCGGTGCACCGCTCGTAACCGTTGCTATAAGCGTTTCGGCTTTGACAAAAACAGCTGCTATTGCAACAACCAAAACCATAACCTCTCCCATTGCAACATTTGTTATATAGGTTGTTGAGCCGGTCATTCTCTTAAATTCTTTGAATGCTATAGTCTTAATCATATTGTTCTGCTTCTGAGCTTTAAGCTCATACGCTTTGTGGGCCGTTCCCGATGAAAGTCTTGAGTTAACCTTTCTGTACGATCTGCTGACCACAATAAAGAACAATTCAAAAACAACGACGGTGGTTATTATCAGTAAAGCGATTGAAAGCACACTTTTTTCACTAACCGCTTTGCTAAACCATGCAACATCGGGAAGAAACTTTTTTGTTCTTTCCAATGAATTTGCCACGCCATCCATTACATCCGCCAGCCTGTCTTCTTTGAAAATCGATTCAACAAAATATCGTGCAAAGAAACAAGGCATAACTACCACAAATATAAGTACAGTCTGGACTATCGACTTATGCTTGAACCTTGAACCCATTCTTACTATTAACGCTCCAAGTGCGGAAGCTATAACCATAGGAAGGACCGGCATAACAAATGTAAGGGACAACCATATCAGCAGGACCCAGAAATCAAATCCTTCTCCGATAGCATATCCAATGTATGTGGCTAATGACATAACCACAAGCATGGGAAGTGATTTTACATACATATATATAAATTTAGCAGCAACAATGTCCTTTATTTCAAACGGCATAGCCACTATCATGTCATACTCCTTAAATCCGAAAAGATATCCTCCCGACTTAAGCAGAGTTAATATAAAGGACATTGCAACAGTTAAAATGCCGCACATACCGGGGATAGCCGATGTCATTCCCGACATTGAAAGACCTATACTGCCGGCGGCAACATACACCAGCAGCATCAGATAAACTATCCCATATGCCACCATGTTGCCTATACTGTTATTTTTTCTTTTTTTATCTGTTGAGTACTTAACTGCATTTCTGTAACTTGTAGATTTAAGAAATGTTTTAACCAAAAGCATTCTCTTACTTTTCATATTTATCTCCAAATACAATCTCAGATTATTTCGATTACTGTATGTTTGTAGCTTCCAGGAATACCTCTTCAAGGGTCTGTCCGTTCGTAAGTTCTTCCATCGTACCGCTTGCTATAATCTTGCCGCCTTTGATTATTGATATTTTGTTGCAAAGCTTTTCAGCTACATCCAAAACGTGGGTTGAAAAGAAAACAGCCGCTCCCTTTTCACACATTTCACGCATAATTTCTTTAAGCGTAAATGCTGCCTTTGGATCCAGACCAACAAAAGGTTCATCAAGAACCATAAGCTTAGGCTCGTGAATAAGTGCTCCGATAATCGCAACCTTCTGCTTCATACCATGTGAATACGAGGAAATCAGATCCCCAAGAGAATCGGTTATTTCAAACATATCCGCATATTTCTTAATACGTGCATCTCTGTCCGCCGAACCGACTTCATATGCATCTCCTATAAAATTTAAATACTGAATTCCGGTTAAGTTTTCATATAAATCCGGGTTATCGGGAATATACGCAGTGACCTTTTTGCATTCCATAGGTTCTGTTTTTACAGAATGTCCGTCAATAATAATCTCACCTTCCGTAAAATCCAGAACACCTACAACAGCTCTTATTGTAGTACTCTTGCCGGCACCGTTATGTCCGATAAACGCATAAATATCGCCGGCCTCCACTGTAATATTTACATCATCACAGGCTTTTTTATCCCCACCGTATATTTTTGTGTAATTTTTAATCTCAAGCATGTTTCTTTCTCCTACTTAGCATTTTCCGTTTCAAATTATTGGCTTGCACAACAAGCAGTATTTAGATACTTGTTTTTATATGATATCAAAATGATATCATATTGTTATTATTTGTCAATACCCTTCCGTAATGTGAGCGTAATGTGAGGTAAATAAGGACATAAAAAAAGGAGCCATAACGGCTCCTTTTCCCAAAAGCAATATGCTGTTACTTTATAAAAAACAGCGCAATTACGACTGCTCCCAAAATGACACGATAAACTGCAAATGCCTTATAGCTTCTTTTCTTCAAAAAGTCCAAAAGGAACTTAATAACCGCAAGTCCTACAATAAAGCTGGCTGCAACACCAACAAAGAAAGAGGCATCAAAGGAAAATTTATCCAAATCAAATACTACCGCTGCTGCAGTAATGGGAGCCGCAAGCATAAACGAAAATCTGGCTGCACTTTCACGATCAATTCCAAGAGTTCTGGCAACCGTCATGGTAATGCCGGATCTGGACACCCCGGGAAAAGCCGCCGCAAGTCCCTGTGAAACACCGATAAGCACACCCTTTTTCATGTCAATGTCTTCATACCCGATATTTGAAGAAGCCTTAGCATCCGCCAAATACAAAACAATACCCATAATAATAAGTGTTATTGCAATAATAACCATTTCAAGGTTTAAGTTGTCTCCGATAATCATCTCAGAAACTTTATCGAGGCCAAGTGACAGCACCGCTCCGGCTATAGTGGCAACCACAAGTATCCAGAACATTTTACCCTCAACGTTCTTTTCTTTTTTGATTGTCTGTTTATATCCACCCACAAGGAGCGCAATCCAGTCCTTAAAAAAGAAAATAAGCATTGCAAAAAGAGTTCCGATATGAAGGGCAACATCAAAGGACTCCGTTATTTCCCAGTTAAAAATCCAAGGAAAAATATTTAAATGTGCAGAACTTGAAACCGGCAAAAATTCCGTCAAACCCTGAATTATTCCCAACAATAACGCTTTAAGTATCTCTAACATAATATCCGTATCCAATCAGAATATCGCCAAATACTCCGACATACTGTCCTTTCCTATAGTAATCATTTAAAATCCGTTCTAAAAAACAATATCACGATTCCGTTTTCGTGTCGACTTTAATAACATCCTCCGAGAAGGGTGTTCTTGAGAGATAATATGAATCAAAAACACTTCTTATATCCGCATGATTCATATATTCGGCTATAGATAAATCACCACCGGCAAAAAGAACCCTGTCACCCGTCTCATTTAAATGGGTTATAAACTGAGAAGTTCTTATCGGATACGGACAACACTGTAGGTCCTGTTTAACGGCAAAAACACTTTTTCTCGGGTTGTCCCAGGTTGCATATCGAATGGCTCCCTGCCACTCGTTCTCGACATTTGTATTATCTACTATTCCATACTTCTCTTTTATTTTGGAGTTTTCATTGGCAAGGGGGCCGGCACCATGTTTTGTTAAGTAAGTTCTGGAAACATATATTGCCTCGTCCAATTTTATGTTAACCATTTTTAATATTTTCAGGACATTGTTAAGTCCCGTTCTCGAAGCCGTAACATGGGGCTGATTCGCTTCCATTTCCGAATCAAGCTGCAGACCCTGGCCACCTTCAAATATTACCCGGTCATATTTATGGAACAGTTCTTTCGCATCGTTGCAAATCGTAACATATTTTCTGTTTCTTATAACCTTTTCGGCAAAATTCATAAGAACCATATCATCGGTAAGCATATCAAGATATGTTCCCGTTGATGCTCCCGACCGCCTTTGGTCGGAATAGTTTCTTCGGATTCGCAGAAGTTTTAAATACAACGAGTATTCATCGTAGGAAAACAGTTCTTTAAATGTTATACCAAATCCCGCTTTTTTCCTAAGGTCCGCCTCATTAATTCCCATTCCGCAGCTTCCGTGACGCTGTTCCCTTTCCGATTCAAACAGCATATTAAGAAGAATGTCGTCTATGGTTGTAATATTGCAGTCCGGCGAAGCATATATGCACGGAAAAAAGCCTTCCATATCATGAAAGGCTTCTATTTCCTCGTCAAGTTTATACATATCCGGGAAATACGTTTCCGCCCAGTATGTATCAGCATGTCTGAAAGAACCTGAGGATAGTTCGTGAAAGACAAAACGTTTCACGTCAGGACCGGATAACTCCACAGTGTGACCTGACTGAGCACCTCCGTTGTGGCGCACAACAAGAGAGGTTCCCGCTTTTGAAGCCAGGTAATCTGTTGCCAGTCCTTTACCCTCATCACCAAAGTTACTTCCTATTACCGAATAAACCATGTAAAAATCCTTTTTTCTTTGTCTTATCAGCGGCAGGTGCTGAAGCATTGGCCATAGCGGCTTTCTCCGCGGCCTTCTTTTCAATAAACTGTTCTGTCAAAGTCTTTTTGGGTGTATTATCGACCGCGTTATTGTCCGAAGTTGTTGCTGCATCAGCCTGTGCTACACTCGAAGTTTGGGTTCCTGCCGAAGTCGCTTCCCGGGCTGCACTCGAAGTTTGATCTGCGCCTGAAGCATCTTCCTGTGTTTCTGTCAAAGCTTCGGAAGCAATTTCCGTCACTCCACCGCTTGGCGCAACATAGGTTCCCGGGTTAATGGGCTTAAAATCTGCAATACCGTATTCAACCACTGCTCTTGTGTCTTTATCAAGCCCTGCCAGTGCAGTTTCTTTATCGGCACCGTTTAACATCATAAGAATTGCAACTATTACCTCCGCAAGGCAGTCGATATGAACATCTTCCACTCTTGCTACACGTCCCGGAAGGGCCGCACACCATCCGGAATATGATTCACGACCGGAGGATGAATTTCCGTCCATTCTGTACTTTTCACCCACAACAATATGTACCACCTCGTATTTTTCGGATGCCATTTCAAGTGCTTTCTTAAAAGAAATATCCGATTTAACGTCATCATCAAAGCATTTCTTTATACCGGCCTGAGTAAGAACATTTTTACCGGCTCCCACAACTTCATCACCGATACCGATTATTATTCCCTTTTTTCCGCGCTTTTCGTAACTGTCGATTTTTGTATGTTTGGCCGCAAAATACCAAAGCAGGTTATCATATCCGTATGCATTCCAACCGCCCAGTTTGAAATCAAGAAGCTGTTCCACAACCCTGATATCCGCTTCATACTGTGTAGCCTGAATCGGATCGTCAGGATTTGTTATAGCTATACACATCATATGCGGATCGCTTACAGGTTTTTTCGTAAGAATCTGCATGATAGTTTCATTAAGAGAATTGGTAGCTATTTCCTGAGCCAGATAGCCCATAGACCCGGTCACGTCAAAGCCTAACATTATAGGTGTTGAATTAGGTGAGTCCTCACTGTCAAAGGATTCTCTGATGTTTATAAATCTTGAATTGTACTTATCCTGAATTGACGAACTGGTAAAAATCTGATTTGCATTGCTGGCCGAATCAAGCCCTCTGCTCGAACGAAGTCTCGCCCAGTCTCCTGCTGTATAGCTGCCGTATCCCATTTTGCTGCCTCCTGAACATTTTGTCCTTTTTTATTTTTAGAATTTAATGGTCGAACCACTGACAATACATAAATCGCTAATGGCCCTGGCCACAACCTTTTTAGCCATGTCTCCCCACTGGTCAACAACCGCTTTCTTGTCCATTCCGTTAGTTATTTGAATGGCACTTATAATAATCTCAGGCAAATATCGCACCATATCTTTATTTACAACCATTATTCTTCCCGGAATAATATTGTCCATAATTACCGGTTTTGAGTTTCCGTCGATATGAATGTGAAATATTTCATACTGCTCACTCGCCATTTCGGCAAGGCACTTACTTGATAAGTCGGCCTTTTGTTTATCGCCGAATACTTTGCTTATCGAATCGGCTTCCAGTTCTTCATGAAAATCCGCGTCACCTATCGTAAAGCAATAGCCCTTCTTTCCACGCTTATTAAATGAATCGATATCTGTATGATATTTTGCAAAATACCAAAGAAGCTGATAGTCCTCCGGCGCATCTCCTCCACGATTCTCTATCCACAAATCAAGCAGTTGCTCAGCTATTCTTATATCCGATTCAAACTGGGTTACCTGCAACGGAGCAAAATCCGTTCTGGCATCTCCGATAGCGGCAAAAAGAAGCTGTGGATCCTGAACAAGATTTGATGAATACAATTTCTGCATTAATTCGTTTAATGACTCTTTAATAATCTGTGTAGATAAATACCCCATGGAGCCGGTAACATCAACACCAATCATAATAGGAGTGGAATTCGGATGTTCTTCACTGTCCCTTGCCTCTCGTTTGGCAATGAAACGAGGGTCAAAACGCGGATCCATTTCATTTTTCAAAAATATCTGATTTGCCGAGCTTGCACTGTCAAGCGATCTGCTTTTTCTCAATCTGCTCCAATCACTTGCCGTATAACTGCCTCTTCCCATAAAAACAATACTCCTTCAAAATTTTCAGTTAAAATCTACATATCAAGCTTAATAAATTTGTGACCGCCAAAGCCTTTTTCTATTACTTCATCCCACTTTCCAAAGTCGGCATAGGCATCTTCTGCCGGTTTTCCGGAAATAAACTCTTTAAATTCCTTCGGAGCATCCGCGATATATTGTCCCATCAGCTTTGATGCAATCTTTCGAAGTTCATTAAGGTCATTCTGTTCGGAAAGGTTTCTTTTGCGTCTTGCCTTCCACCAGCCACCGTACAGATAAGCTTCATGGGTTCTTGGATTAATAAATACCGAATTTATCGAAAGACCGTTATGAACAATATCACTGAATTCAAACACACAGGCAAAATTTTCAAGTCTTGATACAACCCATGCAGCATGCTCAGGTTTTAAATTACCGAGAGCATACAAGGGATACACGTTCTCAGGCTTTGAAAAAGCAACAAGATTCTTGCCATCCTTAAGTTCTATTCTTGATTTCATTTTAGGGAAATACTTGTCGAGATTTTTTAAGTCCGCCGAGGGATAATCAAGCATTCCTATTCCGGAAATCATATCGTCGATTTTTTGCTTATCCCGGTCGTCAAAAATAAAAATAACCGAGTCTCTTGCCACGTAAGTTTTTACATAATCCTCTTCATAGCAAAAAAGATAATCTATGCTTACATTGACACCGTTTGCCGCAGTGAAATTCACATTATCATGGTGTGACCAAAGAAACGTATCATCCGCCGCATCTGCCGCTGCATCAGCCGACGCCCTCAAATAATTAAGCAGGTTTAACCTGAAATTCTTATATTCAGCAAATTCCACATCCGAAAAATGGTTTCTGCTTCCACAGTACGGGCAAACCAGTTCTCCCTTTAAATCCACCGACATTTCACCGGCGCAGTTTTTACATTTTAAACTAATCATACAACGTCTCCGTAAATAGTGATTTCTTACAATAGTATATAGTTTCCCCTCATTTAAAAGAATACTATTTTATGCATCATTTTTCAATTAAGCGTTAATGTCGTTGTGACCGTTTTTTCAATTAAAAAGTATATTTTTACAATTACAAAACACCAAAAAATGCTACATTTACTATGCTTATCGGGTTATGCCCATAAATTTCTATTATTTTTGTTTTTATAGAGGTAAAAAGAAATGAGCGCTTCCAAAGTCAGAGATATGACTCAGGGCAATATTACGGAACATTTATTAAAATTTGCCTTTCCTCTTTTCATAGGAAACTTATTCCAACAGCTTTATAACATGGTGGATTCATTTGTCGTAGGAAACTACGTCGGTGCTTCATCTTTAGCGGCAATCGGCACATGCGGCTCTCTTAATTTCCTTTTTATATCGCTTAGTATGGGCCTTGCAAACGGTGTCGGCATCATTGTTGCCCAATATTTCGGGGCCGGAGATCACAAGGGAATAAAATCCACTGTAACCAATGCATATTACCTGATTATCGGTGCTTCTTTTTTAGCAACGACAGTGGGTTTCATATATGCCGAAGACATATTAAAACTCATGAATACGCCGGAAGATATTCTTCCCGAGTCAACCTTATATTTAAGCACCACGGTGTTCGGAATAATATTTATCGCTTTATATAATTCCGTAGCAAGCGTACTCAGAGCTTTGGGAGATTCAAAAACACCTTTATATTTCCTGATACTTTCAAGCTTGTTAAATGTCGTTTTGGATTTACTGTTCGTACTCAGATTTGATATGGGTGTAAGAGGTGCCGCAATAGCTACTATTATTTCTCAGGCAGTTGCCGCACTTGTAAGTCTTTCTTATGCATTCATTAAATTACCGTATTACCGTGCAGAAAAAGAATTTTGGAAACCTCACCGCGGAATTATCTTCCACTCCATTAAATTAGGTGTTCCCATGGCATTACAAAGTTCGATGATTGCACTTTCGATGATAGTTCTTCAGGGTGTCGTTAATACCTTCGGTGCAACAGTAATGGCCGTATATACAATCTCAGCCAAGGTAGACCTTATCATTTCGCAGCTTTACGGTGCCATGAGTTTCGCACTTATAACCTTCTCCGGACAGAATTACGGAGCAGGTAATGCCGAGCGAATCAAAGCCGGTTTTAAACGCGGGCTGGCAATTGTGGAAATATACAATGCGGTAATGATTCCGATTGTACTTATTTTCAGTAAAAGCATCGTTAATATCTTTGTTAACGACCCGGAAGTAATCGAAATCGGTACTACCGCCCTTCGAATCACCGGAATTATGTACCTCTTCCTTGGTGTTATCTATGTTCCCCGTGGTGTGTTAAACGGAGTTGGGGATGCGGCATTTTCGATGATCAACGGAATTACGGAAGTATTTTGCCGTATTCTTTATTCAAACCTTCTCACCGGTATTGCACTTATCGGTATGTGGGGAATCTGGTGGGCTGCAGGCCTTACCTGGGCAACAGTTTCCGTTGTGTGTATTTTACGATACAGATTCGGCCCATGGCGAAAGAAAATAGCCTCATCCGGCGGCTCATTGTAATTAAACACATCGATTCCGCTTCGCTCATTGACTTAACAATAAAACCGGCAGTCACACTGCCGGTTTTATTTCTTTTCACCTTATACCGATTCAAATCCTTTGATAAATGCGGCCTTGTTAATTTCAACGGTCTTTGGAGGAACCGTTTCTTCAATAACCTTAAGCCATTCATCTTTGGAAAAATTCATATGCTTTGCAGCCATACCCAGAACAATGATATTGAACACCTTGGCATTGCCCATCTTAAGTGCTTCCGCCTGGGCATCAATCGAATATACTTTATAATCCTTTGAAAGGTTTTCAATAATATTTTCAGGATACTGTGCAGCTCCGGTTACTACCGGCATAGGATCGATTCTCTGATCGTTTACGATGATAACACCGTCCTTCTTAAGAAACTGCACATATCTTAATGCTTCAAGTCTTTCAAAGGCGATAAGAACATCTGCCTGACCTTCTTCTACAATGGGTTCGTAAACCTTATCGCCATATCTTACAAAAGTAACTACAGATCCTCCACGCTGTGCCATTCCGTGTACTTCCGAAAGTTTTACATCATAACCTGCACTCAGCATGATACCACCTAAAATACGGCTGGTAAGAAGTGTTCCCTGTCCGCCTACGCCGACTATCATAATATTTTTTGTTTCCATGATTCGAACCTCCTACCTTTCTACCTTATCGATGGCATCAAACTTACACATCTGCATACAAAGTCCACAGCCATTGCACATTGTCATATCGATTGAAATTGTTCCGTCTTCATTCTTTGTAAGAGCAGGACATCCGGGCTTCAAACAAGCGCCGCACTTTTTACACTTTTCCGATACCGGTTTGCATACATTGGGGAACTTAAGACCCTTAAGCAGCGCACAGGGAGCTTTACAAATAATAACGGAAACTGCTTCTTTTGCCACCTCTTCTTTGATGACCTTAGTGAGCTCTGCCTGATTATATGAATCAACTTCCACAACATTATCAATACCCATGGCTTTGCAAAGATTATAAATATCAATTGCATATGTAGGCTCACCCATCAGGGTTTTACCTGTAGCCGCATGGTCCTGGTGACCTGTCATACCGGTTGTAGAGTTATCAAGAATAAGTACTGTTCCGGTCGCCTTGTTATAAACCATATTCATAAGCGAATTAACGCCTGTATGGAGGAATGTTGAATCACCTATAACCGCAACCCAATCCTTAATAAATTCACGGCCCTTTGCTTTTTCCATACCATGAAGAGTAGAAATACTTGATCCCATACATACAGCGGTATCTACCACATTAAGTGGTGCAACCGCACCGAGAGTATAGCATCCGATATCGCCGGCTGCATGAATTTTAAGATTCTTAAGTGCCGTATAAACGCTTCTGTGAGGGCATCCGGGACAAAGAATCGGAGGTCTTGCAGGTACCTCGACTGCCTTGTTTTCGGGTTCCTCTCCCTTTAACACTTTTCTTAACATATTGGCACTGTATTCGCCTTGAACCGTAAATACTTCTTTTCCGATACATTCAATGCCCATTGCACGAACCTGTTCTTCAATTACAGGCTCCAGTTCTTCGAAAATATATAATTTATCAACCTTTGAAGCAAAGTCTTTAATCATTGCCTTAGGGATAGGATTTACCAGTCCGAGTTTAAGAACGCTGGCTTCGGGGCATACTTCCTTAACGTACTGATAAGCAATACCGGAGGTGATAAAGCCAACCTTTGTGTCACCCATTTCGACTCTGTTAATTGCCATTTTGGCACCGTCGTCGGACATCTTCTTAAGACGCTCTTCAACATATATGTGGCGTTTCTTTGCCATTCCGGGCATCATAACATTCTTTGCGGAATTGCGCTCATAAGCCTTATCTTCTATTTCTTTTCTTTCTTCCAACGTTACAAGTCCCTGGGAATGACCAAGTCTCGTGGTTGTTCTGAAAATAATAGGGGTATCGTATTCCTCGGATAAATCAAATGCAATTTTGATAAAATCCTTAGCTTCCTGAGAATCGGAAGGTTCAATTACGGGAACCATTGCTGCTCTTGCCACCATTCTGGTGTCCTGCTCATTCTGTGATGAGTAAAGGCCCGGGTCGTCGGCAACGATTACTACCATACCTCCGTTTACTCCTATGTAAGAAGCTGTATAAAGCGGATCGCTTGCCACATTAAGACCTACATGTTTCATACTGCACATAGATCTGACTCCGCTCATGGATGCACCGATAGCCACTTCGCAGGCAACCTTTTCATTGGGTGACCATTCACAATAAACTTCAGGATAATTGACAATATTTTCACTGATTTCAGTACTGGGAGTTCCGGGATAAGCAGCACTTACCTTTACTCCCGCTTCATAGGCGCCGCGGGCTATGGCAGCGTTACCAAGCATAATTTTTCTTTCCACGTCTGATAGTTCCTTTCTTTTTCTTTCTGTATATTTTAGTTTCTGTACAAACCCGTCTTGTTAAAAATCGGAATAATGGACTTCAGCTTACCTGTCACATTTTCCGTTTTTAAATAATCATCTCTATAATTTTAGCAAAGCATATATATATCGTCAAAGCAGAAATTTTATGGTCTGACATAATAAATAATAATCAGCACAATTCCTGCCAATGCACAAAACGTTCCTGTTACAAGTTCACTTACTGCATCCACAACCACAAACTCGTCAGGTTTGTCCGGATTATATCTGATTTTTGCTTCGGCTCCGACCTGAAACCAGGCGTCTGATTTATTATACTGTTTGTAGTGCCCTTTAATAATCCGACCATCAGCTTCAAATTCATACACCGGATGATAAACCTTAGCTCTCGAATTTCTGAATTCAAAGTCATTTTGCTGAACAACGGCACATATTTTTCCTTTTACCTGCTTTGTGCAGCGTATTCTCCTGCTTATTTCCACCATAAGGATGTATGCGCCGATGAGCAGCACTATTATTCCTATAATTGCATAAGCCATATTTCCCCCTCCAAATTATTATTTGAATATTATTCTATCATATTGACTTAAAAACATATAGCACCTATGATTGTGTTAGTTTCTTTATTCAATTCTTTCTTTTTTATCTATATTTTTCCGAGAAATAGACACCATACATTTTAACTGGCTGTAATTTTATATATCGTCTGTCTTCTCACTCTTTTTCGCAACAAGTAATCAAAACACAGGAGGTACCAGTGAATTCAAACATAATAAAAGCAGAAATAGATAATTTGAATCTGCAAATAACCGAAATAACCGAGCAAATCAAGCACTTTCCGCCGGGAAAACTACGATGCTATTCTTCCGGAAAATATATCAAATGGTTTGTTGAAAAAAACGGTAAAAGGAAATATCTAAAACGTTCACAAAGCAGCTTAGCGCAGGAGTTAGCAAACAAACTATTTTTTAGTACTCTGCTTATGGATTTAAAAAAGCAGAAAAATGCCGCCGAACAATATTTAAAGGTATTAAATGAACCCGAATGTACATATAACTTATTATCAAATCGTTGCTACAGTCCCTTATTAAAAAATACTAATCTGTCTCATAAAGACAACCTTAATCTCAAAAATATACCCATTGATGCCTGCAGCGAAAACATTATCCAAGCCTGGCTTAATCAAGAACCAGACTCTCCCCCAATTCATCCCGAATCACTGATTCACAAAACAATCTCCGGGCATATGGTTCGTTCAAAATCCGAAGTATTAATTGCTACTTGTCTATCTTCTCACGGAATCCCTTTCAAATATGAATTCCCTTTAAATATCAACGGGGTAACCTATCATCCTGACTTCACAGTGATGCATCCAAAGACATTAAAAATATATTATTGGGAACATTTCGGCTTAATGGACAATATTACATACAAAGATAATGCCTTGCACAAAATTTCAAACTATTGCAGCAATGGAATATATCCATCAGATCAACTCATAATGACTTTCGAAACATCATTAACCCCACTAAATGTAAATGAAATAGAAAGAATCATCAGTCAATTTTTCCTTTAGGCAACAGAATACTTTTTTTGCCATCCATTACCTAAATTCACTTGTCAAAACTGCGTCACTCCGGAAATTTAGGTAACAGATTCCGATTTTCTGTTTCTATTACCTAAATTCGCTTGCAAAGAATGCATCACTCCGGAAATTTAGGTAACAGGTTCCGTTTTTCCGCTTCCATTACCTAAATTCGCTTGCAAAAAAATCCCCCTTGCGGCTTGGCAAGGGGGATAATCGCATATAGCATGTTATTTGATTTGCCGATTTTTCCGAATCTGCACTTTATTTAGTTGCATCATCCGAACCCGCTTCGCAGTTGTTCGAATCGCCATCAGAATCATCAACCGAATTATCATCACGACCCTCTTTAGGCAAGTCTTCGGTCAGATCTCCAACCGAATCTTCCTTCAAATCTTCTGTCAGATCATCAGCAGAATCTTCTTTCAAATCTCCGGCCGGTTCTTCTGATAATTCATCAGATAATTCCTCGGTCATGTCATCAGTCATATTGCCTCCGATGAACACCTCCGGTAATACATCTTTTTTCTTCTTTTCTCTTACAAAAATATCATAAATACAAGGTACAACAATCAAAGTCATCAAAGTACCGTAAATCATACCACCGATAACTACGATAGCAAGAGGCTTTGTCATATCCGCACCCATCTTTTTTGAAAATGCCATCGTAAGTAATGCAAGAATTGTAGTCATTGCAGTCATCAATACAGGGCGAAGACGTGTAATGCCTGCATCTATAATGGCTTCCTTCTTTGAAAGGCCTTCGGCGCGTCGCTGATTTATGTAGTCAACCAGCACGATACCGTTGTTAACAATAATGCCCGACAGCATTACAAAACCAATCATTACAACAATACTGATTTCTGAACCTGTAAGGAACAATGCTCCAAAGCCACCCGTAAATGCCAGCGGAATTGTAAACATAATTATGAAGGGTGAGCCAAGAGACTGGAACTGCGCTACCATAATAAGATAAATGAACAAAACAGCAAGCACAAGTAAAAGAGCCAGCTGACGCATACTGTCCATAATCATTTCATTTTCGCCGCCGAATTCAAGAGAGTAGCCGGCCGGAATTTCAAGGGCCTTCATGTTCTTTTCCACATCCTGAGTTACAAATGTAACATTGTAACCGTCTGCTATTGCGGCATTTATGCTTACGTATCTTGTCTGATCCACACGGTTAATGGTGCTCATACCCACACCATCTTCATAATCCGCAATTTCCGATAAGGGAACTTTATCTTCCTCACCGTCCGCGTTGGTGTAGGTTATTTCCATGTCGCGAATATCATTTCTCGACAAATTGCTTCTGGTCTCATCATCAACATATACGGAAATATCATTTGTAGCAGTTGTAAGCGTGGTTGCAACCGATGAATCCTTAACATAATCGGCAATCTGCATAAAGGCCTGCGCAACCGTAAGTCCCTCCACGGCCGCTTTCTCTCTATCTACATGAACTCGAAGTTCAGGACTTGCATCCCCGGTATCACTGCTTACTTTACCGACACCTTCCGTTTCGGAAATAATTTTTCCCGCTTCCTGAGCCAATTTATAAAGTGTATCAAGATCACGGCCCTTTATTGAAATGCTTATACCCGAACCGCCCATGGCAGACATATCCATAGTGGATGTCTCAACCGAAACCGTAATTCCTTCCAAATCGGAAGCACAGTCCTTTATGGCGTTGGAAAGTTCCTGGGATGTCATCGTACGTTTTTCCGTAGTTGTAACATAAATGGTAGTTCCGGGAACAACCTCGTCGGAAGACTGAGCTCCGAACAAGCTCAAACTTCCCCTTGATGCCAGTGCACCGATGTCTACCACATCTTCAATCTCTGCTATTCTTTCGATAATAATGTCGGTAGCTTCCTTAACATCCTCTATATCAGACTCCTCAGCAATACCGACAGAAACCGTCACCTGAGTTGAATCCATCGCAGGGAAGTAAGCAAAGCCGTTGGTATATGCTGCATAAACAGAAATTCCAAGCAAGCCTATCGCTACTAAAAGAACAATCGGTTTAACTTTAAGGCATCCTCTTAAGAATTTCTCATAAGCTCTGTACGCAAAGCTGTCCTCACGGCTCTTGGTTTTCTTAACTTTTTTGAGCATTCCCGAAGCACAGGCGGGCACAACGGTAAGGGCCACAGCCAAAGAAGCAAGTAATGAATAGGCAATTGTCAGACCCATATCAACAAAGAGCTGTCTTGTAAGGCCTTCCGTAAATACAATCGGAAGAAATACACAGACTGTGGTCAGCGTTGATGCAAAAATAGCACCTGCAACTTCTTTTGCTCCCTTTATGGCCGCCTCTTTAGGTTCCACACCCAAGTTACGCATTCGATATATGTTTTCAATAACTACAATGGAGTTATCTACCAGCATACCTACGCCCAGGGCAAGTCCCGACAGAGAAATAATATTCAGTGAAACACCGCTAAAGTACATGAGTACCAGAGCAGCAATCAAACTTACCGGAATTGATATTGCTATTACCAGTGTAGGTCTTATATCCCTTAAGAAGAAAATCAATACGATAATCGCCAGTAAACCACCGACAAGTACGTTTTCAAAAATAGTATTCATTACCAGGTCAATATAAACGCCCTGGTCCATAAGCTGAATAATATCCGTATTTGTATAACGCTCGCGAAGATCATCAAACTTAGCCAGCAAAGCGTCTGAAACATTTCCGGTTGAATATCCGGTCTGCTTTTGAATAGAAAGAACAATACCGGGCCGGCCGTTTACGTTTGTATATACTTTATTGGCATTATTTGTTGTAAATATATCAGCCACATCTGCCAAAGTAATGATTTCATCGTCGGTCATCGGAATCTTCATAAGAACCATTTTCTTTAGTTCTTCTTCCGTAGAAGGCTTGTCACCAACTCTTACAAGATATGAATTACCGTCTTCCTGAACATAGCCGGCAGGCATGGAGAAGTTCTGTGCAGTAAGAAGACCGGAAATCGTTTCTACAGAAAGAACAGCTGTCATATCAGCCTTTTCTTTTGCATCCGTTTTCGCATCATCAAGCTGATCAAGGCCGTCTTCTATCTGAGTCTTTGCATCTTCAAGCTGCTGCTTGCTTCCTTCAAGAGTATTCTTGCCTTCTGCCAGTTCAGCTCTGGAAACCGCCAATTGATAGTTTGTCAGATCAAGTTGGGAAAGACCGTTGGCAAAAGCTATAATTGCCTCATTTTCACCCTGATAAAGCTGAATAATACCGTCATCAACCAAAGCCAGATTGGCCTCTATCTGATCGAGGGCTCCCTGTTGTGCACTCTTATATGCATCAACACCAAGTCCCATTGTTGTTGATGCAATATTATCATCAATCTGCTTTATTCCCGCATCAATTTGAGCCAGTCCGTCATCGATTTTCGTAAGTCCGTCTGTCAGTTGAGCCTTTCCTTCGGTATATTCGCTACTACTGAGATATCCTGTAATAATACCGTTTACTTCCGCCAGCAGCGAAGCATTACTTACGGTAAAATCCACCGCCGCAAAAGCTGTACCGATCGGAGTAGCCGCAAGCTGCGCCTGTATGGCTGCAAGCGCTGCATTTGCGGTTGCAGCATCCATAATTCCGCCGGCGTAAGCCATAAGAATTCCTGATATTGAATCGGGAATCGTTGTTGTCAGCAGAGTCTCCATTTGTTCCATTTGATCTATCATATCGACAAGTGATTGACGCTGCTTTTCTACCTCAGCCCTCTTTGATACGATTTCGGCCCTTGCCGAAACAAGCGCGTCCAAGGTAGTCAGATTTGTATTTATATCCATTTTTGCGGCTTCAAGATCTGCCTTTGCAGTCAGAAGCTGAAGCTTTGCATTGGCAAGTTCCGCATTTGCCTCTGTCTTTTTGTCGTTCAGCTCATTACGGCCGTCTTCAACCTTCTTTTCGGCATCAGCAAGCTGCTCTTCACCTTTTTTGATTTCTTTTTCGGCATCGGCAAGCTTACTTTCACCGTCTTCGAGTTCTTTTTTCGCATCAGCCAGTTCCTCATAGGCTTCTTCGAACTTTTCATCAATTAACCCTTCGACTTTGTCGTTGAGTTTTGATATCTTATCTTCCGAGATAACTACATGCAGACTTTCTTCAATAATACCTGTCGTTGAAACAGAAGCTACACCTTCGACACTTTCGATTTCAGGAACAATTTTATCCTCAACAAAATCACCGGCTTCCGCCTGTGTCATATCTTCAACACCCACTGCTGCAATCATTATAGGCAGCATATTGGGATTAAGTTTCATAATAATTGGACTTCCGACCTCATCCGGCCAATAGCTTTTCAGCTGATCCAGGCTTTCACGTATATCAAGCGATACCGAATCCATATTGGCTTTCTGAGAAAACTCAAGAATAACTACAGAATAATTTTCAGAAGACATGGATTCTATGCCCTCAATGTTACTTATGGTAGCCATGGAGGCTTCTACCGGCGAAGTAACAACCGCTTCCACAGTTTCCGGGCTTGCTCCGACGTATGTGGTCATAACAACTACATACGGAAGATTTATATCAGGCAATAAATCCGCTGACA
>JAKSRT010000015.1 GCA_024403485.1 Lachnospiraceae bacterium | reverse complement strand
GAAGCAAGTTTCTGGGAGATATTACCTAAATGAGGCGGCTGGCGAGAAGAATTCCGATGAATTTAGGTAATGGAAGCAAGTTTCTGGGAGATATTACCTAAATGAGGCGGCTGGCGAGAAGAATTCCAAATGCTTTAGGTAATGAACGCCGGTTTCCCGGATTCTTTGCCAAGAACTCCTATCAAGTCGCCGTGATAGAACTCCTGCTAAAGCCAATCCCTCCTGCCGTACAGGTCATGATGCCGCGTCTGCATTATGTCAACCTGCTTACCTCAGGCATTTTTTCTTATTCAATGCTTTTCTTCTCTCATCTTCTCCATCAACTTCTTAAGATCTTCAACAGTTTCCGTGAATTTTGTTGATTTTAAAGAAGGATTGCCGAGGAATATTCCTCTTTTATAAAAGTCTTCAAAGAATCCTTTCTCGCTCTTGCGCCCTTTATGTAAACCAAACTTTGCCCTAAGTTCGTATAACTCTTCCTTCATATTGGTTGATAATTCTTCGGGAATTGCTTCCATTTTAGATTTAATTTTCGTAAATGTTTCAGCAATATTATCCGTAAGATTATCAATTCCGCTTTCAAATTTGTCAGACATCTGTTCAAGCTTGTTTTCTACGCTGTCAGACCAATCATCAATAGCTTCCCGATTATGCGCACGACGCTCTTCCATATCCTCATTCACATAGGCAAGCATAACATCCAAGCGCTTCTGCATAAGACGTAATTCTTCTTTGGCCTTTTCCATTCGAATAATAAGTGCTCGCAGGTCAAAGGCTGCCTTAAACGCCAAAGTTAAATCCACAATAAATACAACCGATAAAAGAATTGTTATGGCACTCAATACCTTTTCCGGAATCAGAACACTGAGTGCTGCAATCGGTTTATGGATAAAATAGTTTTCCGCCAAAGACAAAATTCCCCAGCACACACTGGTAAATAAACAAATGTGTCCGTTTAAATTGAACTTTTTATCTGAATAATCCCAATATCTTACCTTGAAAATTGCCTCCATGGCGGCCCCGGTAAAATACTCAAGAACACTGCAGCCGATCATTCCGGCAATAAACACGGCCCATGGATATTTTAGAAACGGTGAGGATGCCAGCAAAAGCATCATGGCTCCCGACCCATAGATAGGAATAACCGGGCCTCTCATAAATCCTCGGTTAACAAACTTCTTTTGATGTGCGGAAACCCAGGTAGATTCAATAATCCATCCAATAAAACAATATACGATAAAGAAAAAAACCAATTGTGTAAAAGAATACGGTATCATTATTATCCCCTCATAACAAAAGGATTACATCATTTGTAAGACGTAATCCTATTATTTATATCTTATATTATATCTGTTTAAAATGTTAACACTTCTTCTTTAGGTGCTTTACAAGGCTCAACAGAAATTGCGGTAAGCATAGGTCCTTCACCCTGATATCCCGCAAAAAATTCCTTTCCGACCTTGCATACAACCTTTACCCATTCCCGGTCTGCCAGTTTATCAGCATCAGCATATTTACAGGCAAATCCCAAGAACTGTATATCCTCAGCACAGCAAGTCATAATAGCTCGGCCCGGAACAAAGTAACCCTTAGGAAATCCACCCGGTACAAAAGCGCTTGCTACATAAGAAATCTCTTTGCCAAGGTATCTGTCAAGATT
Organism: Lachnospiraceae bacterium; assembly: GCA_024403485.1. Taxonomy (GTDB): domain Bacteria; phylum Bacillota; class Clostridia; order Lachnospirales; family Lachnospiraceae; genus UBA1258. Next base: position 34,842 of record JAKSRT010000015.1, on the reverse strand, counting down.
ATCAAGTGCATCAAGATACCAGATTCCATATGTTTCATCCGTAAGATCTATTCTGTCTTGATTAACATCATAAGGAAGTTCCTCTTCAAGGGTAGCGTTGATTTCGCCATCTTTGTCCTCAAATACAATCTCTGCTCCCTGATTTAATGCCTTAACATTTCTTTTATATGTAGGTATTTTTTCGTTCATCTTGTCGCAGCGGTTAAAAATAATCAGTTCTGACTTCCTTACCATTTCAGCAAACAAAGAACGCATATTGGTATAATAAAGTTCAAAGGTTTTAGCATCTATCAAAGAAATCTGCTGCTCAAGCTTCCAAAGAATCGGAAGTTTGAAATTTTTATAATTCCACATACCATTATATTCAATAATAACGCGGCTGGGCTTATATTTTTTATCCATTTCAATGAGCTTATCCGGTGCGATATCAGCCTCTGAATCTACGGTTACCATCACTGTATTGGTAGCCTTAAGAAGTCTCTCATCGTACTCTTCGTCGCCTTCTTCACATACAATAAGAAGCGTGGTACCCTTTGATCTAAAATAAGGTTGTCCTAAAGTATAGCTGATAAACTGTGTTTTACCGCTATCCAAAAAACCATTAATAACAAATACGGATTTCATATTGGCTTTTTCCCATATCTTTCTGACTAAATTAATCATCTTGACTTTCTATTAAACATTTCCCTTATTAACGAGAATAAGTGTCTTAATATTTTCTTCTTTAAGTTCTGCACCGATTACGCAAATCTTACCGGTGTATTCAGGACTTCCTTCTCTGACATTAAGTTCACCGGGAACATAGTCAAAATAAATCCATGTTCCGTTTTCTGCAGGAAGCATTCCCTTAGCTCGAAGAACAAGACCATATTCAGCTTCATTTTCAAGTGCATTAAGAAAAGCATTAACCTGGTCAACTGTATATTTTGAACCTGTTTCCATTCCAAGGCTTGTAAATACATCATCAGCATGATGATGGTGATGATCGTGGCATCCGCAGGTACATCCCTCGCCGTGATCATGATGATGTTCATGCTCGTCGTGATCATGATGATGCTCATGCTCATCATGGTCGTGGTGATGCTCATGTTCGTCATGGTCGTGGTGATGCTCATGCTCATCATGATCGTGGTGATGCTCATGCTCATCATGGTCGTGGTGATGCTCATGTTCATCATGGTCGTGGTGATGTTCGTGCTCGCCGTGGTCGTGGTGATGCTCATGTTCGTCATGGTCGTGATGATGTTCGTGTTCGTCGTGATCATGGTCATGACAACCGCAGGTACAGTGCTCATCATGCTCATGGTGATGTTCATCCTCATCATGGTCATGATGGTGATGATGCTCATGTTCATGCTTGAATTCTTCAAGAAGTGCATCTTCAAAACCAACAACCGCTTCAAATGTTTCAAGAATATATTTACCGGAAAGATCATCCCAAGGAGTTGTAATAATCTTAGCTTCAGCGTTGTGCTCTCTAATCATAGCTACAACCTTAGCAAGTTTTTCCTCGCTCATTTCCTGAGTTCTTGAAAGAACTATGGTTCCCGCATGCTCAATCTGATCAATGAAGAATTCGCCGAAGTTCTTCATATAAATCTTGCATTTCATAGCATCTACTACAGCTACTGAAGATCCTGCTTCAACACCTGATTTTTCCGATGCCTCATGAACAGCTCTTTGAACGTCTGAAAGCTTGCCTACACCTGAAGGCTCAATAAGAATTCTTTCGGGAGCATATTTTTCAATAACTTCTTCAAGTGAAGTAGTAAAATCACCTACAAGCGAGCAGCAAATGCAACCTGAATTCATTTCGCGAATTTCGATTCCTGCATCCTTTAAAAATCCGCCATCAACACCAATCTCGCCAAATTCATTTTCAATTAATACTACCTTTGATCCGGCTAAAGCTTCGCTCAAAAGTTTCTTAATAAGTGTCGTTTTACCGGCACCCAGGAAACCTGAAATAATATCAATCTTTGTCATAACAAACTACCTCCAATTTATCTATGATATCAGACAGTTTTATTGCCACTGCTTCTCCCGATCCGTTTCCCGCACAAAGAATACCAACTAATTCTCCGTCAGAATCGAAAACACCACAGCCGCTCATTCCTGCCATAACGTCCGCATATAAATATAACATCCATGCATCGTAATCACTCATATAAAAGTTTTTTGATGCCACCGTACCTTTTGTTGCATTACTGCCTGTTGCGATTGCAGAGCCTAAAAAATATACTTCGTCGCCTTCAGAAAGGTTATCAAAATTACTTATGTCAACCTTCATGTATGTAAGTTGCTTAAGCAAACTTTCGTCTATACACTCTGTTTTAAAGGATAATATACACAAATCCGGATTTTCACTTATGTAAACCACATCGCCAAATCCCGCATTACCGGTAGCAAAAGTAATAATCCCCTGATCAAAGCCCGTCATAAGATGCCCTGCGGTTAACATAACAACTTTCTCATTAGTTATGTCAACTATTATCCCACTGGCATGCTTTTCACCTGCAGTAACCATTACAACAGAATTTCTGATTTTATCAAACAATTCCTCTTCTGAAAGTGTTTTTCCTGATGCTTCAGAATCCGTCAATGCATTATTAAAAGACACATCTCCTTTCGGATTTGTACCATCTTTCATAAAGATACCACTTTTTATAAGAACCACTGATAAAAAAACTATAAAAAATAAAGAAAAAACAGTGAATAACAATAATCTCTTGTTCATGACATATATAAAAAAGAATCAGCCGAACTATAAGCCGGGTTATGTATTTGATGATCATCTATCTAGAGTTAATGTTACCATTAACTTCAAGCGACCTACCTGACAGCAAACCGGGCAAGTTTATAGCTGTCCACCTTTCGGAGTTTGGTCTTGCTTCGGATGGGGTTTACATGGCTCGTCATGTTACCATGGCGACGGTAGTCTCTTACACTGCCTTTCCACCCTTACCTATGTTGCCATAGGCGGTTTATTTCTGTTGCACTGGCCTGGGAGTCACCTCCACCGGACGTTATCCGGCATCCTGCCCTACGAAGCCCGGACTTTCCTCACCTGCATAAATGCAGCCGCGATCATCTGTCCGACTGATATATTTACTTGTTTTACCCGTTTTCATGCGGGTCATATATTTCATACGATGTCAAAGGAATACTCCACCGATACTATACCGGGAAGAAAGATCCGCCTATAAATTCGCGACAAAGGGAGTTACTTGGAACAACCTTCGGATCCAAAGCCACAAAGTACTCTAAGAATTTAAGCAGTCTTCTTGCCTCAAAATATTCAGGAGCTTCCTTAGGTATCTGGAAATGAAGTGGTTCTGCATATGTTTTAAATGCTGCCAATTCATAGAGCAAAATTGAATTAAACATCGCATCTGCATTTTCCTGGAAGGGTAAAATGTTTTCTTCTTCGCCGCGGCGTACGCTGGGCCACATCTTGATGGTATTCTGCGCACTGGTTCCACGGGTACGTGCATCTCTTACCATTCTTCTGAAAAGTCTACCGTCTGTGGTAGGAATACGGTTATGTTCATCAACGTTAATGCTTGTTAATGCACTTATGTAAACCTTGTACTTACTTTCCGAAGGCAGCATCTCGGTCAGCTTATCATTAAGACCATGAATACCTTCTATAACAAGAATATCTCCTTCTTCCATTTGAAGATAGTTTCCGTTGTACTCTCTGACACCTGTTTTGAAATTAAAATGAGGAAGTTCAACGAGCTCACCGTTTAACAAATCATTCATATCCTGGTTGAACTTAGGAACGTCTATAGCCTCAAGACATTCAAAGTCATAATTTCCGTCTTTGTCCTTAGGGGTATCAACACGGTTTACATAATAATCATCACAAGCGATAGGATGAGGATTCAGGCCGTAAGTCCTAAGCTGAATTGATAATCTATGTGAGAAAGAAGTTTTACCCGAAGATGACGGTCCTGCAATCAAAATGAATTTTACAGTTCCACGGGATACGATATCTCTCGCTATTTCACTGATACGACGCTCCTGAAGTGCTTCCTGAACAAGAATAAGATCGTTTATCTTACCTTCGGAAATTGCATCGTTAAGTTCTCCTACAGTGCTGACCTTAAGTTTTTCACCAAGGATTGTTGAAGCCTTAAGGGTTTCAAACAAGGTTCTTCTTTCATCAAAAGGAACCACTTCCTTGGGACTGTCTTTCTTGGGGAGAATAAGCATAAATCCATCGTCGTAAGGCATGATATCAAACCATTTTACATATCCCGTGGTAGGAAGCATATAGCCGTAATAATAATCTACATAATCGCCAAGCTTATATACATTTACGCTTGAAGAACGGCGATATTTGAAAAGACTTACCTTATCGAAAAAGCCTCTTTCTTCAAATAATTTTATTGCGGCATCTGTAGAAATGCTTTCTTTGATAAAAGGCATATTCTCAGCGACGATTTCCTGCATTCTGGTCTTAACCTTGCCAATCAGTTCCTCTGAGATCTCAGAGTTTCCTTTAAATGTGCAATAATATGCATTGGCAATAACAAATTCAACCTTAATTTTTTCAACATTTTCTCTTCCAAGAACATCTTCGAAAGCTTTAAGCATAATCATAATTGCACTTCTGCAATATGTTTTATGTCCGATTGAATCGGAAAATGTGACGGGTTTTATTTCGCAGTCACCGCTTATCTGCTTAAATAACTCTCTGATTTTTCCGTTAACCACAACCAAACCGATGGTGTCATCATAGTCCTTCTGAAACTCGTTTACGATTGTTTCATAGGTTGTTCCCGTCGGATATTCTCTGGATTCTTTTAGAAATTTTACTGTAGCCATACTCCTCCTTATTTTTCGCAAATTATATCGCCCCCGATACTTGCGAAAATTAGCTCATAAGATTTAATACCTGTTTTAAATCATTTATTTTTTGGTTAAGCGAAGCACTGTTACCGTCGCTTATACCCTTTAAATAACCCTCATTTATTCTAATGCTGTTTTCAATATATTCTTTGTATAAAGAATCTTTACTCTTAATTAGGAATTCTGAATAATTGTCATAAAGTTCCTGCATATTCGGTTCCATGCATTCCTGTTTTCCCGGTCTTGCATCCATTATCCAGTAATACTTACCCATATCTATCAAAAACTTTTCGGAATCAATGTAAAAACCGAGTTCTCTGATTTTCTTTCTGACAAGAAACAATTCCGACTGCGGCTGTAAAACCATTTGTTTTAAGCCTTTCACTATGTCACTGCCTTCATCGATAATCGTAGATACAAGATTTCCACCCATTCCGGCAACGATGATTGATTCTATTTCGTCTCCCGCCGTTGCGTTATGTAAACCATTTGACAATCTCGTTTCAATCACATTTTCATAACCGGCAGTCCTGATATGTTCCTTGGCCGCTTCCAATGGGCCTTCGTTAATATCCATGCACAAAGCGGAATTAATTTTCCCGCTTTCTATCAAAGAAATTGCTACATATCCGTGATCACAGCCGATATCAGCCACCTTATTGCACGAAATGACGGTTTTTGATACTTCCCTCAATCGCTCTGAAAGATTATACAAATGTGCTTTTGAAAAATCCGCAAATACTTTTTCTTCCATTTTTATTCACATATTCAATCAACGTGTTGCCTAAAGCCAATATTTTTAATCAAGATAATCTTTAAGTTTTCTTGAACGAGAAGGGTGACGAAGTTTTCTTAATGCCTTAGCTTCAATCTGACGAATACGTTCACGGGTAACATTAAATTCCTTGCCTACCTCCTCAAGAGTGCGGGCACGTCCGTCATCAAGACCGAAACGAAGTCTTAATACCTTCTGCTCACGTTCTGTAAGCGTTTCAAGAACCTCGTTGAGCTGCTCCTTAAAAAGAGTAAATACAGCTGCATCAGCAGGTACGGGAACGTTGTCATCCTGAATGAAGTCTCCAAGATGACTGTCTTCTTCTTCACCGATGGGTGTTTCCAAAGATACGGGCTCCTGAGATATCTTTAATATTTCGCGAACACGCTCAACAGGCATTTGCATCTGCTCTGCAATTTCTTCAGGGGTAGGTTCACGACCTAATTCCTGAAGTAACTGCCTTGAAACTCTGATAAGTTTGTTAATTGTTTCAACCATATGAACAGGGATACGAATGGTACGAGCCTGATCTGCTATAGCTCTGGTAATAGCCTGTCTGATCCACCATGTTGCATATGTTGAGAACTTATAGCCCTTTGTATAATCAAACTTTTCAACAGCCTTAATAAGTCCTAAATTTCCTTCTTGAATAAGATCAAGGAAAAGCATTCCTCGTCCTACATATCTCTTTGCAATACTAACAACCAAGCGAAGGTTTGCTTCAGCAAGCTTCTTCTTTGCTTCCTCGTCGCCCTCAGCCATCTTCTTCGCAAGTTCAACTTCTTCGTCGGCACTTAAAAGAGGAACCTTACCGATTTCCTTTAAGTACATTCTTACAGGATCTTCAATGGAAATTCCTTCCGGAACCGAAAGGTCGATATTCTCCATATCGACTTCTTCCTCTTCGTCAAGGATGATATCATCGTCGATTTCAATTTCTTCTTCCTGAATTCTGATGATGTCGATGTTGTTATTCTCAAGGAACTCCATAAGTTTATCCATAGCTTCGTCATCAAGATTGAGTTCGGCAAAGAAATCCATAATCTCAGTGTATTCCACTGCATTCTTTTTCTTTTTGGCAAGAGCAAGAAAATCTTTCATTTTCTCCTCAAATTTTGCCTGCATGTTCTCGTCCATGTTTATCCTCACATTCTGTAAAGTAATTCAAAATTCATATATCATTATCACTTACTCCGGAAGTGAAAATGTCATTTTTTGTAATTCCTGCAAAGCTTTTTTATCTGCCAAAAGCTTCATTATTTCTTCCATATTCTGGTCAGGCTTGGCAGCAAGCGCATCACAGCTGTTCTTTTTTATTTTGTAAACAATATCATGAAGGGCGTGTTCTCTCGCTTCCTTTCCGGATATTTCATCAAGCTTTGTGTTAAAGATTGCCGCACAAACCGCCTGGTCGCTTTCTTCCTCAAAACGACTTACATACGCTCCGGGATTAACATTGCCGGTCAAAAGGTCCGAAAACAACCATCCTGCAACCGCTTTATACACCTCATTGGTAAAATCAGCCACTGAAATATACGGTTTAACCACATCATAAATCCCGGGTTCTTCACATATCCAGGTCAAAAGAATACGCTGACTTGTAAGTGCCGCATCCCCCGGCTCTGGCTTTGAGTTAATACCTGATTTGGGTCTTTCTATCGGTTTATATTCTCCACCGTTTCTTGCAGCCTGAGACACTACCTGTTTTTTCATGGCATCATATGTAAGATCATATTTGTCCGCAACAGCCCTTATATAACTTTCGCGCTCAATTTCATCTTCAAAGCCCACAAGTTTAATGGCAACTTCCCTCAAAAACTTTGTTCGTCCGTCGGGATCTTTTATATCATAGTTGCGCTCTATCATACGTACTTCGAAAAAGAAACTGTTTTCTGCGGTATCGATTCGCTTTTGAAACTCCTCCGTACCCAGATTTTTAATGAATTCGTCAGGATCTTTATAAGGCTGCAGGTTTATTACTTTACCTGTCATTCCCGCATCTCTGAGTATTCCGATGGCTCTGAGGGCTGCGGTTGTACCCGCGCCGTCCGAATCGTAAGCAAGATAAGCTTTATCGGCATATCGCTTTAATACCTGGGCCTGCCCCGTCGTAAAAGCGGTTCCAAGAGATGCCACCGCTTCGGTAAAGCCCGCCTGATGCATAGCAATAACATCCATATAGCCTTCGCAAAGAATAAAATGATCCTTGCGTGATGTTCTTGCAAAATTCAGCCCGTACAAATTACGGCTCTTATCAAATACCATGGTTTCGTTGGTATTTACATATTTAGGCTTAATATCACTCATTACGCGGCCGCCAAAGCCGATAACACGATGATTTATATCCTGAATAGGGAACATTACTCTGTTCCAGAAGGTATCTCTGGTTCCCCATTTTTCATCAAATTTCACCAGACCTGCCTCGGTCAGTATCTCATCTGAAAAACCCTTCTTTTTCAAATATAAATACAAATCATTGGAAGTCATCAACGAAAAGCCCAAACCAAACTTGTTCATAGTTTCGTCCGTAAGTTTTCGTTCCTTAAAGTATTCCATACCGACAGTTCCGTTCTGTCCCCGAAGCTGATAGTAAAAATACTTTGCTGCTTCCAGATTTGCTTCCAGTATTCTGTTTCTTTTGGCTTCTCTTTCTTTTTGCTCGGCGCTGAACTCCGCCTCCGGTAACTGAACACCCGCCTGATCGGCCAGATATTTTATTGCCTCCGGATAGGAATAGTTTTCATATTTTTGAATAAATGAAAAAACATTTCCACCTGCGCCGCATCCAAAACAGTAAAAAATCTGCTTTGAAGGTGATACGGAAAAAGAAGGTGACTTTTCGCTATGAAAAGGACAAAGTCCGAAATATGAAGACCCCTTTTTTGTAATCTTCACTCTGCTTCCCACGACATCCACAATGTCGCTTCGAAGTCGAACTTCCTCCACAACCTCCTCAGGGTAACGCATAAATATTATACCTTTCTGTTAACCCACCCAGATTTTAGGAATATATATTTCCTCGTAAACTGAAATAGCATATCTGTCGGTCATTGCACCAACATAATCGCAAACAATAGTCTCTCTGGTGTCTCCCTTTTTCTCAAGTGCTTTAAGGTCATCGGGAATTTTATCAAAATTCTTTAAAAAGTAATCGTAGAGAGTCTCCATCAAGGCTTCCGCCTTGCCTTCTTCGGACTTGGCAATAGGATTTTGATAAACATGTTCGAACATAAATTGTCTTAAATCCTTCATTGCCTTATCAACCGGTTCGCTCATCTTTACATCATTTAAGCCAATGCTGGCAGTAACGATATCGTGAATAAAATGATCCAGTCTTTCACCGCAGGTATAACCGATTACATCACCGATTTCCCTTGGAACATCCGCTTCCGTAAGGATTCCTGCTCTTATGGCATCATCCATATCATGATGTATATAAGCAATTTTATCGGAAAAACGAACCACTTTTCCTTCAAGTGTTTCAGGCATTCCCGATGTTTGGTGGTTAAGTATACCGTCTCGTACTTCATACGTCAGATTAAGCCCTTGACCGTTTTTCTCAAGGACATCCACCGTTCTTACGCTCTGCTTTGCATGATCAAATCCGTTCGGATTAACGCGGTTTAATGCTCTCTCGCCCGCATGACCAAAGGGAGTGTGCCCTAGATCATGTCCAAGGGCAATGGCTTCGACCAGTTCTTCATTAAGCTGAAGGGCTTTCGCCAATGTTCTTGCGTTTTGAGATACTTCAAGCGTATGCGTCAGTCTTGTCCTGTAATGATCGCCTTCCGGAGAAAGAAAAACCTGAGTCTTGTCCTTCAGTCTTCTAAATGACTTACTGTGAATAATTCGATCCCTGTCTCTTTGAAAAACAGGTCTGATATCACACGGCTCTTCTTCACGCAAACGGCCTTTGGATTCTTCGCTAAGCTTGGCGTAGGGACTTAAGTATTCTCTTTCCCACGCTTCCAGAGTTTCTCTTATGAGCATGTTATGCCTCGATTTTCTTAATAAATATTATTTTTAATGTAAAAATCAATTTGTAGCCAAAATACTTAATAAAAAACCACTATATAATTATATTCGACAAAGCAAAGGTTTTTCCTTTACAATTCAGCCAAAATAATATATTTAAGTGTAGAAAAAAACACATCTTTACTCGGTGACTATGGCCCTGTTTATGCCCAGTGCATCTATGGCAACACTTTCTTTTTGCCAGCATGAAATTGAGTACGCATAACCTTCCGTATCACTGGCAAGAACCGCTATGAGGCGCTCACTTCGAAGATTTTGCACAACATATTCATCGGATTCCGTAGGAACCGCATCGCCCATACCCGCGGTAGCCGTAAATGTGCCGCAAAACTTAGTGTTTTCAACCGCTTCAAGTTTAACTACAAGGTTGATTTCTCCGTCAGCAAGGCCATTCTTCCAAAAACCTTCGTACAACCTGGTGTAGCCCTTCTCAGCATCGGAATATTTCATATAACGGGCGCCCTTACCTTCGGGATAATCGTTAACCCATTCTCCGGCATATAATGTGTATGAGCCCTCGCCGTTTTTCATAAATGAAATTCCATAGCCGTTTCTTTTTCCGTCCGAATACTCACCAACATAGAACAGATACGGCAAAACAAGAGCTTTTCCGTCAAAATAATACTCACCGAAAGTATATAATCCGGCCCCTTCGCCGGCTCCTTCGTTATAATTTTCAGACGGTATATATATGTATGAATTATCAGTACTTGCTGCCGCCAGTGCATCAGCATCAAGAGAGCCGTCCAGCGCCATTATTCTCGAAAAATCAAAGTCGAAGGGATCTGTTTCTCCATCCACTGCAAGAGCCTTAAAATCCTTGAGAGCCTCATAAGCCTCCGAAAGAACCTTCACCTTAAGTTCATACACTTCCTTTTCGGACATAAGTTCCGCTTTTATATTTTCCGAATCGATAATATCCTTGTCGGCAAAACGATTGACCAATTCAATAGCCTCATCGAACTCACCGTTCATTCGTTCTTCTTCAATACCTTCCTCAACTCTTTCTTTGAGGATACGTTTAATATCTTCAGAGCCGTCTGTTATCTCATAGCCTTCTTCCAAAGCGTCTATTCTGGCCTCTTCATTGTTTGAATAAACCATACTTTCATGAAGTATATATTCTGTTATTTGATTAATGGCAGAAGCCTTCACATCTTCGCCAAAGTTTAAAAAAGAATCCAACGTGGATTTATAAGTATCCACGGTATCATCGGCTCCTATCGCCTCTTTTGAACACAAAATACCAAGAAGACAATCCACCGAAGTCTTATCTATTTTTAAAGCTTTTTCATATTTTCTTTCAGCTTCTTCGTATTTGCCTTCGGAATACAATTTCTCTGCTTTTGCATAATTTCTTGAGTATCTTCTCGAAGAAGTATTAAGTGCAACCAAAAGAACAAGTCCCGCAACAATAAGAAATACCGCAATCACTTTAATGAATGGTGACCAGTTAACAACCGATAGTTTTTCTCTTATGTGAAAATCATCGTTTATTGTTTCATCATCAGGGTCCTCTTCTACAATTATAACCTCGTCTTTGGAAAGTTCCTCAGCTTCCTTTTCAGCCCTCTGCGCTGCCTTAGCTGCCTTCTCATCCTTGAGTTTTTTTTCTTCCTCACGGATTCTTTCCATAACTGACTTTATATCCTTTTCTTTTTTCATCTAAACCTCACATCTAAATCTTATAGCCAATGGCTCTGCTCGGATTTTTTTCGGTCAGGTGCCTGCGCGCCTCGCGGGGCTAGGCTGCTAAGCAGCTAAATTCCGCTCGAGCCCGTGTGAAAAAAAATAGGCAGCCTTCACACGAAAGACTGCCCTCAAGTGCAGGAGATGGGATTTGAACCCACACGATATTGCTACCACTGGCACCTGAAGCCAGCGCGTCTGCCGTTCCGCCACTCCTGCGCACATGCGTTATTGTACAAAAAATACCTGCAATTGTCAATAACAGTGCCCTACACCCTAAAGCTGCCTGTAATTAAAATTCTTTCTTCCGCTGACATAATCATCAACAATATGACCATCTCCGCAGAGTCTGTATTTATATGTTACAAGCCCTTCAAGACCAACCGGGCCTCTTGCATGTATTTTACCGGTTGATATACCAACTTCAGCTCCAAAACCATATCTGAATCCATCCGCAAATCTTGTGGAACAGTTTTTGTATACACCGGCCGAATCAACCAGCTGCATAAATATTTCTGCCGTATCATCGTTCTCCGTCAATATAGAGTCGGTATGATGCGATCCGAATTTATTAATATGAGCAACCGCTTCATAAACATCATCCACAAGCTTAACCGAAGCAGCCAAATCAAGATATTCCTTAAAATCTTTTTCTTCCACTTCCATAACGCTTATTATATCGGTTACCTCAGCTGTACCATATAGTTTGACACCGTTTTCACTAAGAGCTCTGCTCATAACAGGAAGAAAATCTTTGGCAATTTTTCTGTTCACAAGAAGAGTTTCTACCGCGTTGCATGCCGCGGTGTACTGAGTTTTTGCATCAACAATTACTTTAACGGCTTTCTCAAAATCCGCCGCTTCATCTACATATATGTGGCAAATACCGTCCGCATGTCCCATAACCGGTATTTTTGTGTTATTCAAAATATAACTTACAAAAGCGTTTGAGCCTCTCGGAATAAGTAAATCCACGTATTTATCGCACTGCAAAAGTTCATCTATTTCGGAATGGGATTCCGCCTGTAAAAGAACGTCCTCAGGCAGGCCGGCCTCAATAACCGCTTCCTTAATCAAGCCAAACAGCACTCTGTTTGTGTTGGCGGTTTCTTTACCACCCTTTAATACCGCGCAGTTACCGCTTTTGATACAAAGACTTGATATCTGTACAAGAGCATCCGGGCGAGCCTCAAAAATAACACCTATTACGCCTATCGGACAGCTAACCCTCTTTAGCACAAGACCCTCATCAAGTTCCCTGTTTATTGTAATTCTGCCCACCGGGTCTTCAAGACCAATAAGCTGCTTAATGCCTAAGCAGACGTCTTCAAGCTTATGTGCATCAAACTTTAGTCGCTTCTTAACGGCCTCTGTCACACCAAGATCATCAGCGTTTTCAATATCTGAAGCATTGGCGGCAAATATCGCATCTGCATTGTTATGTAAACTATTGACAATTAATTCCAATGCTCGGTTTCTTAATTCAATTTTCGAAGAAGCCATATAAGGTGAGGCTTCTTTCATTTTTATGATGTCGTCTCTAATGCTCATTTATAAATTAAAATCCAATCTTTCTGATTTCTTCCACAAGATTACGTCCATACACTTCAGTACCGAGTACATTCGGATGAAGGTTATCGAGAAAATACTCGGGTAAGTGAGGTACAAGCTTAAAACCATCCACTACAGTAACATTGTCATAGCTTCCGGCAATTTTTTTCACTTTTTCACAGAACTTAATCAATGTGGGAATTCCTTCTTCATTGTCTCCTCGCCACAAAGGTGAAATACAAAGAATCGGCATATCCTTACCATATAATCCGATAAGTGTTTCATAATATTCTTCTACCGCTTCCATGGTTTCACTTCCGTACTGATTTGTACCAAGAGCCACAATAATCTTATCGGGCCAGTATCCGTCCATTTTCATGAGCGAATTTTTATCGTATACGTAGCCACCGATACCCTGGTTCACTATATCATAGTTCAGCAGTCTGTTTGCAACGGATACGTAAGTCTGTGATGATCTTAAAGGACCGTAGCCCTGTGTAATTGAGTCTCCAAGCCAAAGAACCTTTGCCCCTTTGCTGACACGATCAACATCACCGTTAATCTCAAAATTCTTAATCACAACCGTTGCATCACAAGGAAGGTAAACAACAACCTTCTTTTCACCCTCGGAAAGAGAAAAAGAAACAGTTCCTTCTTCAGGCATATCCTTCACGTATTTGATTTCCGTAATAAGCCCGTTCTCTTCTACCTCGAAAGAATCGTCGGAACCCTTCCACAGAATTTTATAATCAAAAGAAAGTTCGGTTGCACTTGTAATAAATTCAAATGTTTTTACAGTAGTGGCCATACAACGGTCATACCAGAAATCAAAAGCCTTCTCAAAGTAGTCCATCTGAGCCTGTGTATACTGAAAAGCCTGAAGATATCCGTCTTCTCTTTCCACAAAATTATATGCACCGAAATAATATTTCTGTATTTCCTTATTACTGATTTTCATTTTGTAACCCTCCGATGATTATAATCAATTAACCCTGCTGCCCGTTTGACTGTCTTATCATGTCTTCTACCACAATGTCATAGATCTCGCCTATTGAATTGCAGTATTCAAGTACTTTCCAGGGTTCATTGGTATGAAAATGAATCTTGATAAGATCTTCATCACCGGCGGCGATAAGACTGTTTCCCTCAAAATGTTCTGTTATGTAGTCTGCAATCTCGTCTTCGTCTAAATCCTCATCACGGCGGTCGATAAGCAGCTGCGTATCATAACGGTATGCAAACTGGTCATCTTCTGCATCAATTGAATTAATTCCCATTTGTTCTTCCTCTCTTTAATCAAAATTTATTATTCGTTTTTAAGTATAACCTTTTCTTTAGGAAGATATTTAATAATCATACCCTCCAATTCTTCGGCTCTTATGGGCTTAGATAAGTAATCCGTAAAGCCCATACCAAGATATTCTTCTTTAACACCGATAATGGCATTTGCAGTTAACATAACTATGGGCTTGCCCTTATTAAGATGCTCAATCTCTTCCATCTTTTTCAAAGTTTCGATACCATCCACACCGGGCATCATATGATCAAGGAAAATCATGTCATATTCTTTTTTCTGAACCGCCTCAAGGCAGGCTGCACCTGATGAAGCAGTATCTATTTCAATAGATGTCTGCTTAAGGAGTCCCTTAATTACCGCAAGGTTCGTAGCCACATCATCAACCGCCAGTACGACCGCTTCGGGTGCTGTAAATGATGCTTCATACTTCTTCTTTTTGCTTACCTCTTCCGTCTTGAATTCACCGGCGATTTCCCTGCTTCGAACTTCCTGGGGAATGGATACGGTAAATGTGGAGCCCTTTGTGTAAACACTTTCAACTTTTATGGTTCCGCCCATCATTTCAACAAACGACTGGGTGATACTCAGGCCAAGGCCTGTGCCCTCCCTGGTTCTGTTGTGGGCAAAATCAATTCTTTTGAATGAATCAAAAATCTTATCAAGGTCTTCTTCCTTAATACCAATACCTGTATCACTCACCCTGACAATAAGATTTATCTGCGAATCGGATACGCTTTCATAATCCATGTCCAGTGTTACAGAGCCTTCATCGGTATATTTAACCGCATTTGTAAGAATGTTAACCAGAACCTGCCTTATTCTGACTTCATCACCATACAGTTTTGAAGGAATATTCGGATTATTTTTTACAAACAACTTAAGGCCGCGGTCCACACAGCGGATATTAACCATATGATAAGCTTCGCCAAGCAAGCCGAGAACTTCATACTCCGCAGGAGCCAGTTCCATCCTGCCGGCTTCGATTTTTGAAAAGTCAAGAATATCGTTAATCAACGAAAGTAATGCCCGTCCGGCCTGCGCCACATCGGCTGAATATCCCTGAATGGCCGGTTCTGTGCTCTCACGTGATATAAGTTCGTTCATACCAAGAACCGCATTTATGGGAGTTCTTATCTCGTGAGACATATTCGCAAGAAAGTCTGTTTTGGCTCTGTCTGCTGCTTCAGCCTTTTCAAGAAGTTCCTGCTTTATTACTTCATCATTTACATCTCGTATTATTCCGTGATATATAAAGCCATCACCTACAACGTCAGGCTTTAACTCGCCGCTTCCGTGATACCAGTGATATTCTCCGTTTTTGTTTCGAAGTCTGTAGGTACGGTCAAATCCCTTTTCCGACATACCGGCCATAAATGCTCCCGTCATTTCATCACGCTCGTCAGGATGAAGAGAATCGGTCCATAGAGAATAGAGACGATCTTCCTCTTCGTTCTTGTCATAGCCAAGCATCCAGAAGAATTCATCGCTCCAGTCACCGTTTATTACATTCATATCCT
This sequence comes from Lachnospiraceae bacterium, assembly GCA_024403485.1. GTDB lineage: Bacteria > Bacillota > Clostridia > Lachnospirales > Lachnospiraceae > UBA1258. The sequence continues at coordinate 19,121 of JAKSRT010000015.1, read as the reverse complement.
TATCAAGATACAATGCCCAGGATGAGGATTTTGTCATTTCACGAACTGCTTTATTGCTGGCTTCTTCTCTCTTCTGCGATATTTCCAAAACCTTACGGTTCTCCTCAAGCTCGTTCAAAACCATCTGAAGTTTTTTATAATCCGGAGTTTCAATGCCGGTCATGAGAATGAACGCTGCTATACTTACCGCAAAATAGAAAAATAATACCCTTGGTGCAATAAACTGGGCTCCCAAAGTCGCTGCAAGCAGCACCACCGTAAAAATAACAATCGATATATATTGATATTTGCTGAATCTTTTTCTTTTTATTGTAAGCTTTGCAAATGTAAACAGCAGGAAATATACGGGAAGCAACGATTCAATGATATGAACGTTTCCAAGCGTATATACTCTGTTTTCATCAAAAAAGAAAAAAGCATGAGTAATCGGTGTGCTAAGCACAGCCAGCGCATAAATTGCATATATTACACGATTCAGGTAATCGATAGGTTTAAGCTTGTCGTTCTCTTCGTTTAACACATACCGAATGTATATGGGAAGCATGACCGAGCCAAAGATTTCAAGTTCATAGTAAACAATATTCAATCCGTAGTTTGCCCACACCGGAATCGAATACGGATACGAAATAGTAATTGCTGTAATGAAGTCAAATATATCTGCCAGGATAATACAAATCAAAACCCTACTTGCCCGTCTTGCTGTAAGGTTTTCATCTTTATAATGTATTCTTAAAAAAGCATACTCAACCGCAAACACAAATAGTGCCGCTATCGAAAAACTTATATTGTATTTCATAATCCCCCCTATAAAATACTGAAAATATCATTTATATCTGCGATTTCGTAATCAACGGAATATCCCTGTTTTAGTTCGTTTTTTCCGGGATTGTACCAACAGGTAACAATACCTGCATTATTTCCGCCTTTAATGTCGCTTGACAAAGAATCACCAATAATCATTATCTCATTTTTGTCTATGTCTCCGCAATCATTTTTAAGTCTTTCAAATACTTTTTCGAAAAAGGCCACACTTGGTTTTTCAGCACCTATTTCGTCGGAAATGAATGCGTGGATAAAAATATCATCCAGTCCTGATACAGACAGTTTTTTATGCTGTGCAACGGCAGTTCCGTTTGTTACGGCGTACTGCATGTATTCATTATTGAGCCTCTTTAATATTTCAAATGAGTTATCGTTAAAGCATACCGTGTCGCCAAGATCTATCTGATATTTTGCATTAAACGTCTCCGCAAGGCTAACATCCAAGCCGTATTTTTCAAAGAAATCTCTGAATCTGGCTATCAAAATCTCCGACTTGCTCATTTCACCAAGCTCAAGTTTTTTCCAATATCCCACATTAATATTTGAATATACCGACAGCATTTCATCGGTGCATTCGCCAAGATTGAGGCGTTTAAAGCCCGTGCGAATTGCTGCCTTTTCCGCTGCAATAAAGTTAAGAATTGTTCCGTCAATATCCCAAAGCAGTACCTTCATTTTCCCCATGCTTTATATAATTAGTCTCCCGTTTTCCTAGATAATATCTGTGAATATCCCAAAGATTCGACTATTCAAAATTTTTATGCAGCATCTTCGGATTCATTAACATCCGAGTCATCTTCTGCTTCTGCATTTCCTTCAGCGGCATCAAGCGGGGCATGCGTATAAATGCTTCGCTTAAATATTTCACGATACGAGTTCATTATATCTTTAACTCCGGTGCCGTAATAATGGGTTCTTGAACCGTCACCGGTATTGCAATAATATGTACAGCTTACCATGGCTATCAGATAGCCTTCTGCAGAAACGATGGCCGAGCCTGAAGTTCCGCTATACATCGGGCAGGTAACTTCGTCAAGATATCCCCAGCTTTCATAACGGGGCATTAATGCTGCCTTATCAGCAAAGTACCCATCTCTCTGTCTCCAGGTTGCACCGCTTTCATCATTGGCCCTGTACCCTACCGACAGATTCCTATCAGATTGGGGAAGGTTTACATAATACTCTTCATCAATGTGGACCGTCTTGATTGTAGGCAAAAGACTCTCCGGAATGTCACTTATCGGTATTTCCATAAATCCTACATCTTTTTGTCCCTTGTTTCCTGTGTATCCCACCACTTTGGTCGATATTTTGGTTCCGTCATGGAAATATACATCCATCTTTTTATTATTGTTAACAACATGGCCGCAGGTACCTATTATCACCGAATCGTCGGTCACCTCCATAATGTATCCGCTTCCGAACATCCAGCCGCCATTGTCATAATCAAGCCTTATTCTTACAAAGCAGTCATTTAAGATTTCAAGAGTATCGTCAATGGAACTGTTTCTGAATAATCCCGCATCATATAGATTAATTGCGCCCACAATATAATCTTCATTTCTGTCTATATCATGGTATGCAATAAGCTTTTGAAGCTCTTCCGGTTCATAAATATGAATCATCTTGTTCATGCGGGAAGTTAATCCGTATGAATCCGTTACCGAATATGTAATTTTGTAGTCACCCTGGATATCGCTTTTTAGATTTGTTATGTCAACTTCGATTTTATCCGTCACATCACCGTCGGCCTCATCGTAGGCAGTGATAAATTCAAGATAATCCACCTCCTGGTTGGTGGCTATATAGTAATCGGGCAGTTTGCAGAATTCAGGAGGATTGTCAACTATAACAACAACTTCCTTGCCGGTAACATTACCGTTTATGTCCCTGGCAACAACATTAAAGCCCTTAACCCCACAGTCGGTGTAATATACATAATCAGTGGGTTTATCATAGTAATCAACTTCAAGAGACAAATCCACATCTCCGCTTAAATCGAAAGCAGAAACAAGAAAATCCGAAAGTTCATATCTTTGCTTACACTGAAGGTATATATCGCCCTGTTTTACCTCAAGTTCCGGTTTTGTCGTATCCTCAACGTGCACATTGACAACAAAGTCCTGCCATGCATGGTGTACATATATCTCATAATCACCCACATGCATATTATCTGTTTTTGTTATGTCAACTTCACTGTGTTCTACCGAAAAGCCCAGCCCATACAGATAATCCTCAGGAGTATTGGGAATCTCATCGCCCAGTTCAAGAACAAACGTATCAACCTTCAGTTCGGTTTTATACAGAAAATAGAATGAAACTGCACAGACAGATGCCGCAAGCAATATAATCGGAATTATTTTCTTTTTAAATTTAATAATAACAAAAATTGATATTGCCGCTATGGCTGCAGCAATCGCGCATACATAAATATCAAGATTTTCCATGCTATTCTCCCTGTCTCTTTGGATATGCAGGAGTCCTCCTGTATAGATATCAAATTCATATTTTTACTTTAAGACATGATTATAATAATAAATAAACCCGGCAATCATATGAGCAAACAGCAAAATCCAGCCCACTCCCAAAAGAATTCTTTTAGCCGCCGTAGGCTCTTCTTCAGAATCCGTTTTGCAGGCAAGTGCCACAAATCTAAGCAGCGCGGATATCCAAAGTATTGTCATACCGGACATCATTGGCCACAAAAAATTGCCATGTTCAAGTTTTGTTTCTTCCCCTAGAATTGCCGCTTCTAAAAATCCAACACCATAGCTTATAAGGGAAAGCCGTCCCAAAACATTTTTAACGAAATATCCTCCGTTTATGAAAACAACATATATAGGAAAAGCCATTCCAAGCATAATTGAGACAGGAACATTTTCGGTAAACATATTCCATACCTCAAGCCACTTCGTAATAATAAGTCCTCCGCTTGCACCACCGTAGCTGCCTCCGAATATGAAATATAGAAGTACCTGGAAAAGTATAATCATAAGAGCCGGTGCAGCGGTTGCCAGCATCAGAAGACATTTTTTGAAATACTCACCTGCGGTTTTATTTTTCTTTGCCAGCCTTACTATCCACTCAATGAGCATATATATTCCAACAGCAGGAATAAACATTTCTGCAAATGTAGGTTTTGCAACTGTCGATACGGCCAAAACTAAGCCAAGATAAACATGGAGTCGTTTTAATGATATTGATTCATAAAAAAAGATTCCCTGCCAATTTTCATCGTTGTGTCTCATGAGTATTTCATAGGTAAGGCACAGTGCCAGCAGGCTGAAAGGTTTAACACACATATGAGTGGGATTATGCAGCGGATTTATCGAAAACTGTCCATAATACTGGCTCATTGCATCATACCAATAAAAGAAAATAGGTTGAACAATATTGAATACGAAAGCAAGAAATGCCGACATTTTTCTGTCTGTTTCCCCTGTCTCATAAATCACTGTCTTATTTATCATCCATTCGGTTATGAAAAAGCTTAATGCTGTATAAACACAACTTGAATATGCAGCTGCAGATTCAATGGGAACGCGGATTATTCTGTTAAAAAACAAGGTAACAATATGCCATAAAACATACGGAGCTGCCATAAAGCCCTCTACAACGTGTTCCCTCGTATACATCGCAATAAAGCTGTAAACATGTCCTGTGTAATCACCTCTTGGATCAGAAAACTCATTTATTACAAAATAATAAGTGAGGACAGACAATACTGCTGCCCAAAAATACACCATATAGTTAACTTCTTTTTTCCGATTTCCCACTACTATTATCTCCTCGATATACTTGATAAATCGACAATATGATTTTATACTCCTATTTATGAAACAAAAGTAAAGGAGCAATATATGAAGAAGTATGCAATCTCAATATTAATATCGGTATTGGCTCTACTTTTTATATTTTTCCCTGTAAATCCTTCCGGCGTAGTTCTTCGAATAAATTACGAAGAAATAGCACCGGGAACATGTATGTTATTTTACACTACAACCGACTCAGAAGGCTACAACAACGACCAATGTATCCAATCCTATATGGAAGAGGCCGACAGCGAAGCCGTTTTTTATATTAAATCTTCACTAAAAGGAAAAATCACCGGGCTTAGGCTTGATTTTCCTCACGCAGCACAGGTTGTGAAAATAAAAAGCGTATCACTTTGCAGTGCGGGATGGATTCAAAAGGAAATTAACCCCTGTCATTTTTTTAAAGAAAATGAGCTTTTATTCACTAATGACATTGCAAAGATTGAAAACTTTGACAAGAAAAAAGTTACTCATATTACCACAACATTGGTGGATCCCTACATCGGTCTTTCCGAAAATGATATAAGACTTGTCGAAAGTAATTTCAGTCAAAGACGGTTTACCCGTTTTCTTATAGCGTTTATAGTAGTCGGAAGCATCTTTCTTGCAAAAAGAAAAATGTTCTCCGACAATTAGCAGTCGTAACACTGTCGTTTTTAATTACAAACCATAAAATTCATCAATAAGCTTAGAGGCCTCATTTATGGGGTCTTTTTTCATATCTATCCAGTTTATGTCTTTTCTTTTTCTAAACCAGGTCATCTGTTCTTTAGCCAGATGCCGTATTTCCATAAATAGCTTGCTGTAAAATGCATCAAAGCTTTCAAACTCGCCGCGCAAATACATAAGAATGTATCTGTATTCAAGGCCAAGACCATAAAGAAACTCGTCTGTAGCGCCATTTTCGCTAAGCTTAACTACTTCTTCTATCATGCCTTCGGCGAGGCGCCTGTCCAATCTTTCCCTTATACGCTCATAGAGTTCTTCTCTTGGCCAGGTAACACCTATTACCAAAGTTTCGTATCTTGGCATATTAACAGGCTGTTCGGTATTTCCTTGAAGAACCCTTTCAACTGCTCTTTCAACTCTTCTCTTGTTCTTTACATCAACCCTGCTTAAAGCTTCGGGATCTTTTTCTTTTAAAATATCCAATAACTCCTCAATGCTTTTTGATGCCACTTCATTTCTGAGTTTTGGGTCAACAGGGTCGCTCTTTATGTTATACCCGTCAACCACAGAGTTAATATAAAGGCCGGTACCCCCTACAAGAAAAGCTTTCCCGCTCCTTGCATGAATATCATCAATACTCTTATAGGCAAGTTTTTGGAAATCAATAAGCGAGAAGAAATCGTTTGGTTTAGCCACATCGATAAGATAATGCGGTATTCCCTGCATCTCTTCTTTGGTAACTTTCCCCGATCCAAGATCAAGACCTTCAAACACCTGTCTTGAGTCTGCAGAAACAATCTCCGCTTTATATTTTTTAGCCAATTCTATTCCAAGGCCGCTTTTACCCGAAGCATTTGTTCCGGTAATAACTACCAGTTTATTCATACCGTTTCCCTTTCAAAACTAATTCCAGTTTTTCCATACGTCAGGCATATATCCGATTGTTGACTGTTTCCCGTTTCTGACAATCGGAGTTTTAATAACCTGTGGGTTTTCAATCACCTTTTCAAGTTTGTCTTCACTCGCAATATACTTAATAAGTGCCAGCAAATCCTTATCTTTACCGTCCCAGTTAATCATATTGTCAAGGCCACCGTTTGCTGACGCAACCGAGTTAAATTCACCCTTTGACATTCCCTTTTCTTTCATGTCAATAAACTGAAATTTTATCCCGCGTTCTTTAAAGTATCGTTCTGCCTTTTTTGTATCATTGCACTTTTTAGTTCCGAAAATTTGAATATTCATTGTTCCTTCTCCACTATTTAATGCCAAAGAAACGACAGGCATTTAAATACGAAATTCTAATAACTTCTTCGGGAGTTAAGCCTTTAAGTTCAGCAATTTTCTCAGCCACCGCAGGAAGGGCCCTTGCTGTTGTATTGATTTTCTCCGTTTCTCCCTTGACCTTAACAAAAGGCGCATCGCTTTCCAACAAAAGCATTGAAAGGTCCATCTGACTAACAGCGTCCTGCAAATCTATAGATTCATCAAGCGTTACTTTACCGCCTATACCAAAGTATCTGACGCCGGCTTCTATATATCTTTCCATTGTCTTTTTATCGTAGTTAAAACAATGAAATTCTGCCGGAACCTTTAAAGGATTTTCCTTAAAAAAATCAAGTGTTTCTTCTGCCGCATCTCTTATATGAAGCACCAGCGGCTTTTTGTATTTATATGCAAGTTCATTAAACAGACTTAAGAATTCGAATTCCCGATTAATCTGATTGGGTTGAAGATTCTTTTTACATAAATCAATTCCCGATTTTAACGCTGCAATTCGCTTATCCGACTCAAGCATATTGCAAAATTCTTCTTTTGTCTTGTTGTCCCACATTGCAATATTATAAGCATATTTAGGGTGTAATCCCTTAGCAAATAATACGTTTGGATAATCACTTTTCGGAAACAATTCCAGGGAACTGTAATTGCTTTCATAAGTTATGGGAGCCACCACCAGGTATTTTACACCCGCGTTTTTTGCCTCTTGCATATATAAAGACTTATCTTCCACCAGCGGATGATCCGGGTGACAATGACTTTCAAAATAGTAAAATTTTTCTTTTTCCATCTATCCGCCTCAATATATCCATCCGTCTGCCTCATTATATTCAGCAGACTTAAAAACCTTTATTCTTTAAATTATTAACCAACTCAATGTAAAACTCTCTGACATCAAAACCGTCAAAATTTTCTCTGTTTAAATCAATCATATCCCCATGGCTGATTCCACGATTTCCGGGTATGGCGAGATATTTGAAATCAGCTCCCCAAGGGAAAGATTTCTTTCCTACAAGACCATCATTTTCTCCGTCAAAATGTTTTACAAGTGCATAGCTCATATTCATGGGAAAACGACCGGAAGCAGCGCGGTTCTGCCTTGAGCCCACACTTTGATAATATACATTTGGCGAATCCGGTGTTTCCTCGTTAAATTTAAGGCATGCACTGTATGTGAGATCAGACACGCCTTCCATGAAATTGGGATTTTCGTCGCCAAGTCTTTTAAATGTTTTATTGTACATAGCCGCAATGGCGTCCTGCTGTTTCTTGGGTATTTTGTTTAATAAATACTCTGCAAACTCGCAGCCTCTGTGAGGAGTATTAATAGTAGTAAGGCTTGCCACATACTTATCTGCGCCGTATCTTGCAATTGCCGCGCGGGTATCCAGCCCACCTTTTGAATGAGCTATCACGTTCACTTTTTCACTACCGGCTATCTCGCAGACATGCCTTATTCTCATGGCAAGGTCTTTACCGCAGTTGTCCACGGAAGCCGAAGAAACATGCTCTCCGTAAAAAATTCTTGCTCCGTTTTCCTCCAAGGCCTTAGGAATTCGTCCCCAGTAATTCATATAATCAAAATCCCTGAAGAAAATACCGTGTACCATAAGAATCGGATACTTTGTAGCACATATTCTTTCGGGTTTTCTTGCATTCTGAAGAGCGATACGATTGTTTTCGTAACGTATTTCTTTGTCTGTAATAGACATCATCTTGCCAAGAACTATAAGATTAACAACCGGAATAAGTCCGCATACGGCAGCAATAACTCTCCATTTTATTGCAAGCTGCTCCGAAGTAAAGAAAATGCGAAGCATTCCACTCCAAAATACAATTGCTTCTGCAAGAATCGCAAAGAGAAGGTTAAACAGCCAGCCTTTAAAATTACTCCATATACTCATGATTTCGCTTCCGGCAAAAAACAACGCATAAACATAAAGAACTGTCAGGCATACAATGCCTATTCCGAAAACAAATAAATGATGCCAGCCTGCTCTTAATATACTTAGCCTTCCGGAGTTAAGCTTTGGATACGCAAATCTGCCTGCCAAAGCAATTATGGCAACAATAATCCATCCGGCAATGATAAAGAGCTTATTTTCCTCTTCGCCAAGCTGTTTTAAAATATATGTATTGGCTGCCAGCAATGAACCTGCTGTCGCAACCAGATCAACAAGAATTACCCATAATTTCTTCATTGTTATGTAAACCCCAGAATTGATTCTTCTTATGCTTTTCTATGAAACGGCTATCTGCAAAACAATGTTTCTTTAAGCGAACAGCATTTGTCTGCAAAACATACGATTGCTGCCTCCCTGCTTTTTGGCATTTTGGTAATAGTCAGCGGCCACATATGGCATTCAATAATTTTAACGACCTTTTCCGGCACAGCAAAATGTTTCTTTGCATTATATGCTGCAAATTTTGAATGTTTATATCCGTGAAGTCTGTGGGAACCGTCATCTATATTATGCCAGTCATAAAGATAAAAATCGTGAAGCAATGCTCCCACCAAAAGCGTTTCATTGTCCGCTTTAAGAGAAAATCTTTTATTGATTCGATAGCTTAATCTTACCACGCTCAGGCTGTGATCAAAGGTACTCACATTCCCGTGCGATATATATTTTTTCATACTCCGTACTTTATCGTGTTCAAGATAATTTTCCAGAGTATTCATAATTATCTGTTCTTCGTCATTTGAAAATCTGACCATTTTCCCAAGGTCCTTAATTAACCGTATTTTCTATAAAGAATATTACCATAAACCGCTTCTTTTCAAAAGAACTAATGCAATAATTACTGCTCACATGCCCGGTGCTTTCGACTCCTTTATTACGCAAAACGACCGACATGATTTCTCATGCCGGCCGCCTTATTGCCCTCTTACGTGACAACGATTATTTCTTGTTATTTTCCAAACAAATCCCCGCCTTTTAATAGGCAGATACTCTGTTTAAATACCTTTCCCACTTTATGTCAACCGATTCGCATTCAATCGAAACAGAGTAAGAATCAGATACACCCATAGACTCTTCGTCCATTAATTCAACAATAATCACTATTTTCTTTTCATCTGTTCTGTTAATTCCCACAAGATACTGTCCTTCAAACAAAACATTCCATTTTTTAGAGTTTATGTCAACTTCTTCATCGGGAACTTCCCTTAAAAGAACGTCATTTGCATCAAAAACTTTATAGCCATCTCTAATTATGTTAACTATTTTCCCTGCCTTTATTTCAACTTCCGCCGTATCGGCATAGCTTTCCGTATAATTTGAATTTTGGGAATTATCGGCTTTAACGATTAATGCATCCACACTAAGTGAAATACCGACCTCATCAATAATCATCTTTTTGATAACGCAGTCATCGTATCTGAATTTATCTGTTTCGTTAGTTGTCTTAAACATATTTTTATACTCTCGCCTAATAATTTTTTATATCAAAGAAAACATTGCTATTATTGCAGAAATCAAATTGGTTGTTCCATGAATAATCCAGCTTGGAATAATTGATCCATCAGCTTTTTTCTCATTAACAAAGCCTATAATATATGCCACTGTTCCCGTAAGCGCAATAATAAACAAAGCCTTCAGCGGTCCGGCCATGCTAAAGAACATGGCTCCGTGCATAAACCCGAAGATAGTACACTGCAAAATGTTAGCTTTCACGAATCCAAACTTTGCCGAAAACCTTTTAAGTAAAAATCCTCTGAACAGAATTTCTTCAGGAAGGGCTGTATTAAGAAAAGCATATACCAATGCAGGAACCAGAGCTTTAATTCCAAGACCGTTAAATTCCGAAGCCGCCGCTTCAATGCCCTTAAGCATAAACAGGCTTACAAATGTAACCGCTGTAAACAAAACTATAACGGCAATTATCCACAAAATAACATTCTTTTTTGCAAGTGCCTTTGTCTTCTTTAATCCTACCCAGGAAAAGAAATTTTCCTTTTTCCTTGCGGTAACGACCCACCATACAAGCGGTATCAGGCCAAAAAGAATTATCTCCAAAACGCTGCCAATCAATTTATTAATTGTAAGTGTAAACATGTCCATTCTCCCTTTTCCCACTTATTTACCTAATTTATTTAATCACTTTCTTTGTTCAAACTCAATCAAACATCTTCACTTTTAAATAATAAACAGTAAAAATAATGCTGCTAAGTGACCAGGTTATGGGATACGCCCAGAAAATAGTCTGTATAACAGGGAACATTTTCACGGCAATTGTTATATAAGTAATTCTGAACAAACACCAGCATCCAAGCATAACAAACATCGGAACCGATGTACGTCCTGCCCCTCTTAAAACCGATGCCATACAGTGTGAATAGGCCAAAAGAAAATAAAATAACGATTCCGTATGAATCTGAAGGGCTCCGTATTCAAGTACATTGGGATCTTGGCTGAATATGCTTAGGCAGGGCTTTGCAAATATAAATAATAAAATCGCAATTGTTTCAACCAGAACAAGGCTTGAAGCAATACCGAATCTTGCTCCTTTTTTTGCTCGCTCCAGATTTCCCGCGCCAAGGTTTTGGCTAGTAAAGCTTGTAAGCGCCACGCAGAAACTGTTTATTGGCAGGAATGCAAAACCTTCCAGTTTGAAATAGCTTCCGGAGCCTGCCATAGCTATTGAGCCAAAAGCATTAATGTTTGACTGAACAATAACATTGGCAATTGCAATTACCGAATTTTGAATACCGGTAGGAAAACCGATTTTCAATTCCTGCCTAAGAGTAGGCACATCAATTCTTATTTTTTTAACTTCTACCCTGTGTGGACCCTCTACCCTGGTAAGTTTGTAAAAGGCCAAATAAGCGCTTAAACACTGTGAAATAATTGTTGCGGTAGCCGCACCTGCGATTCCCCACTTGAACACAATAACAAATCTCATATCGAGAATAATATTCGTAACCGAGCTGCAAATCAGATAATAAAGCGGGTGCTTGCTGTCTCCCATCGCCTGGAATACGCCGCAGCAGGTATTATACATAACATTACCTATACCACCCAAAAATATGATGCGTAAATACAGTACGGAATTGGGGAATACATCGTCCGGTGTCCCCATTAACCTAAGAATCATGGGTGAACCAAAAACACCTATAACCACAAGGACGCCGCCCATAATAAGGCCAAATGCCATTGCGGTATGAACGGCGATATGAACGGAATCATAATCTTTGGCCCCGTATCGGTTTCCGACGATTACTCCTGCACCGGTAAACAGTCCGTTTATAAAGCCAACCATCAAGAAGATCAGGCTGCCGGTTGAACTGACAGCAGCCAGAGCCTCTTTTCCAAGAAAGTTTCCTACAACCACTGAATCAACTACGTTATATAGTTGTTGAAGCAACTGACCTAAAAATATAGGAAGCGCAAACAATAGAATTCTGCGCGAAATTGAACCTTCAGTCATATATATCCTTTTGAAGAGCACACGAAGTACCACTGTGCCTCAATATTATTCATAATGTATATTTTTACGAAAGAGTGAATTCAACGAAATCAATATAACCCTCACCCTGATATGTAAAATAAAGCGAATGTTTACCCGCCTCAACAGATAGAGCAGATTCAAAGCTCTTCCATTCGTCGGATGACTCCGTTTTTATAACAGAAACAACTTTTCCGTTAAGAGCATCCCTTACCACCATCTCACCGTTCCCGGTGCCTCTGATTTTAATACTGATTTTGCTCGCAGTTTTGAAATCAAAATATTTAAATCCCGCAGTGGCACCATCTCTCATGTTATTAATGTACTGGTTGGGATTATCTTCTCTGTCCTCGCCTTCCTGGGTAAATGCGGGATGATTTTCATCCTGCTGCTCTAAAAGGCTTTCTGTTGTGCCGTTTTTGCTGAATAGATGGCAGGCAATTCTTGCTTCATAGGTACCCATGTCACAAAGCGGTCCACCGTTTAATCCGCAGGAAGTCATTTCCGCCTGATAAAATTTTTCTCCGTCAAAACATATTTCCTCAGCGCAGGCCTGACGTGAAAAGAAATGTCTGTTGGTCTGGCGATGATAAAATACATACCACTTTCCGTTTACAAAAGCCACACTTCCGTGGGTATTTCCGCGGTAATTCATGGCCTCTGTGTTTCCATTTACACCAATGTCCGAATTACTAACCAAAACACCTCCGAATCTGTATTCGCCAAGAGGAGTATCCGCTACCGCCCAGCAAAGTTCATGCATCCAGGTAGAGCTATATATAAAATAATATTTACCGTTTATCTTTCGAACAGAGCTTGCTTCAAAAAAAGGATGATCTGCATATTCTGTTCCCGGAGCATCCGTAATTATCGGTAAATTTACTAAAGGCGCACTCTTTATCGTCAGCATATCTCTCTCGAGTTCCATCTTCTGACTGTTTTTATCCAAATTAGGCATATCCGCATATCTTGGACTGTTTCCGGAGAATAAGTATATTCTTTCATCGTCGTCAATAAAAATACCGGGATCAAACTGTCTTATGTCATTATCTGTTCCGAGAACTCTTCCGTCAGGCCAGCGAACAAATCCCAAAAACTCATATTTCCCGGCGGGTTCATCACAAACAGCCACTCCGATTTCTTTTAAGAAATCAAGGCAGTAATATAAATAGTATTTTCCATCCAGACCGCGGCAAACATCGGGAGCCCACAGTGCATGAGACCCATCTGCATTTCTTGGATCCTGAACCTTTTTAAATATAACGCCTTCATATCTCCAGTCCGAAAGGTCATCTTCCGGTGCCGACCAACATACATAGTCATTCTGGCAGTAGACATCACCGTTAAAACGGTCATGGCTTCCGTATATATACAATCTTCCGTTAAATACTCTGGGTTCTCCGTCGGGAATATATTCGTAACTTGGAAGGTAAGGATTGAATACCTGCTTTTTCATAGAATTGCTCCTCATATCATTTATATTTTTAATTCATTCCGGCATATATTCCGCCCAATTGCATCAGCTCATCATGATTACCTGATTCAACAATTTCTCCGTTCTCTATTACCAAAATTAAATCGGCATTACGAATAGTCGAAAGTCTGTGTGCAATGGCAAAAATAGTTCTCGTTCCGGCTATAGAATTGATAGCCTGCTGAATCTGTCGTTCTGTTTCCACATCAACCGAAGCGGTAGCTTCATCAAGAATTACAATCGGAGACTTACGAAGTATGGCTCTTGCAATAGAAACCCTTTGCTTCTGTCCCCCCGATAACCTAAGGCCTCTTTCACCTATCCGAGTATCGTATCCATCCGGCATTTTCATAATCTCATTATGTATATTTGCTGCCTTCGCTGCCTCCCGGATTTCTTCGTCGGAAGCACCGGGACAGGCATATCCTATATTTTCTTTTATTGTTCCGTTAAATAAGAAGGTATCCTGTAAAACCGGAGAAATATTTCTTCTGAGACTCTCAAGCGTAATATCCTGAATATCGTGTCCGTCCAGCAATATTCTTCCTTCCTGGGGTTCGTAAAATCTTGAAATAAGCTGGGTAAGTGTCGTTTTCCCCACTCCGGTAGGACCTACAAGTGCGACCATCATTCCCGGATTACACCTAAATGAAATATTCTTAAGTATTTCGTCTCCCGTCTCATATCTGAAACTGACATTTTCAAATTCAATGGCACCCTTAACTTCCTCTAAATCAATGGCTCCTTCCCCGTTCACAATCTTTGAGGGAGTCTCAAGAATAAGCATTACTCTCTCTGCACCTGCCAGAGCCTGCTGTGTACTTTCAAGTAAGTTGGCCAGTCCCGAAATAGGCGCATAAAAAAGACCCAGATACAAAAGAAAGGCTACTATATCTTCTACTGAAAGACTGTTCTTGTAAGCCAGCAATCCACCAAAACATACTATAAGGATAGTACCGATTGATGAAACAAACTCTACCGAAGGATGGAAAATGGCGCTGATTTTTAAAGCTTTAAGCATAGCCTTAATATGGTCAAAGTTCTTTACATCGACCTGTTCGGTCTCGTAATCTTCCTGCCCGAAGGACTGAATTTCATGCATACCTGAAATATTATCCTGAAGTTTTCCGTTGAGTTCACCCATCTTCTTTTGCGAAATGCTAAAGAACGGACGAACCTTTTTAGCAAAAATAACACCCGAAATCAAAATAAGTGGTATTGGAAAACATGTAATACAAGCCAATTTCCAGTTAATACTTAAAAGTATTATCAATACGCCTACAAAAGTAACAATGTTGGTAATCATATCCGGAATGATATGGGCATAAAGGAGTTCGAAGTCTCTTGTGTCGTTCACAACTCGGCTCATCAAATCGCCGGTCTGCTTATCATGAAAGAAAGATAAATCCATTCTTTCCAGCTTGTCATAGGTCTTTCTTCTAAGATCGCCAACCAAATACCAGGCTGCCTTATGAGCAATATAATTACTTAAAAATCTGAATACTACACGAAGTAAGTAAAGCCCTGCCAGGGTAAATGTCAACGTCATAATCTTCGACATGGAGTTTTCATCCATACCACGTTCCACTATACCCGTCATGGACGAAAGGACTCTTGGCGCAATAAGATTCACCGCCGTAAGGCAAAAGGTGGATAGAATCGCAATAATGTAGTATCCCTTATATTTTGTTGCTTCCTTGCTGAGTTTAAGTAGTAGTCTCATTGTTGTTATATCCTTTTCAACGTGCCGGCCACCAGCACAAAGTTTCCCACCTGATTATTTTATCATTTTCCTGCAGATTCGGAATATATGTTTAGTAAATATTCACAGTTTCATTTAAATAAATGAGGCAGATGCCAAAGCATCTGCCCCATTATAGTTACATCGTTAATTTATCTTAAGCGATCATTATCGGATGATTATCTTTCATTTAGTGCAATACAACTTAATTCTCTTCTGTTTGCGCTTCTTCATCCTTCTTTTTTCTCATTGCAAGTGATCTGAGCACTACATATATAGCATTTAAAACAGTACTTGCAAGAATAATCCAGTGAATGAAGCAGTGATCTGCTGCCGCAAGCGGAACATCCTCATCTTCAATTTCAACCTCAACAGGGGTTTCTTTTTCGATTGCGGACTCACTGATAGGAGCTTCAGGTGCCAAAGGAGTGTCTTCATCCTCAATTACCACTTCGGGAGTGGGATTTTCAGGTTCTTCGGGCGCTTCAGGCACAACGGGTACCGGAACTACAGGAACATCAGGTACTGTAGGCACTACAGGTACATCAGGAACCGTAGGCGTTACAGGCACATCGGGATCTTCGGGAACCTCAGGATCTTCGGGATCTTCAGGTAACTTAGGAGCTGCCTTAATAGTAAGGACACCGGGAACTACAGTTACATTGTAGTTAGGATTTTCTTCCTCGATTACATTTGCTGTAATAACATAAGTTCCTATTCTTTCTCCGACTGCTCTTACGAGTGTATAAACAAGAGTATCTGTTCCTACAAGAGCACCTTCTTCGGTACTTGCTGTAAATACAGGATCAGCCTTTCCGACTATCTTGGTTGCATTCGCAACGGTTAATGTAACATTTTTCTTATTAATTGTGTACTGTCCGTCTACAACGGTTACATCATAGTTATTATTTGTTCCTTCAGTAACAACAATAGCGTAAACGCCAACATTTTCACCGGCTTCACGGTCAATTGTGTAATCAAGAACATCTTCTCCTACAGTGCCTTCCACTGTTGCTGTAAGAGTCGCATCAGCATCACCGTATACCTTTTCAAGATTATCTGCTGTTACTGTTGCTGCTTTCTTTGTGATTTCGAACTTACCGGATACGTAAGTTACCTTGTAGTTGCCCTGGATTTCTTCACCTGCAACTGTAATTACATAACCACCGGCTACTACGTCTTCGCCCTTTTCTCTGGTTACGGTATATGTAACTTCATCATCATTAAGAAGTCCTGTTACATTTGCTTTAAGTTCAGGATCTGCATCACCATATACCTTACCGTTATCAATTGCTGCTACTGTTACTTCTTTAGCTGTTACTTCAAGTGTATAAGTTGTTTTTGCAACTAAGTAATTTGCATTTGTTGCTCTTACTTCAACAGTCTTGATACCTACTTCTTCAATTGTAGGAACTTCTGTTGTCCATGCACCACCGTCTACACTATATTCAACTGTTGTACCTTCTGTTACAGAAGGAGTTGCCGCTTCACCATGCGCTGCAGCGTCATATACATCACTGTAATTTTTACCGCTTACTGTAAGTGTGCCGGCCTTGGTAATTTCATAAAATGAATCTACATAGCTTACCTTGTAGTTGCCCTGATATTCGGCTCCTGCAGCTGTAATTGCATATGTACCAACGTTCTCACCCTCTGCCTTAGTTAAGGTGTAAACAATTGTATCGCCATTAAGATTTCCTTCTACTACTGCAGTAAGTGTTTCAAAAGGCTCACCATATACAGAAATCTTTGCTTCAGCTGTTACTGTTACTGCCTTAGCTTCTACGGTAAGTGTGTAGGTTGCTTCAGGTGAATCAATGTAGTTGGCATTTGCAGCCATTACCTTAACTTCTGTTGTTCCCACATTTGTTCTTACAGGAACTTCTGTTGTCCATGTTGCGCCGTTATCTACTGAATAGAATACAGTTGTTCCTTCTGCTACTGAAGGTTTAGCTGCTTCGCCATGGGCTTCTGCATCGTAAACTCCTTCGTAGTTTGTTCCCACTACTGTAAGTTCGCTTGACTTTTTAATAGTGAAGGTAGCAGATACGTAACTTACAGCATAGTTGCCCTGGATTGCGGCTCCGCCTACTGTAATTTCGTAATCACCTACATCTTCACCAACTTTTCGTTTAACAACATATGAAACAGAATCTGTTCCGATTGTTCCGGAGAATGTAGCTGTAAGTACAGGATCTTCTTCTCCGTAAATCTTACTGTTATCAACTGCTGTTACAATTACTGCCTTAGCATTTACAGTAAGTGTGTAGGTTGCTTCAGGTGAATCATTGTAGTTGGCATTTGCTGCCTTAACCATAACTTCTGTTGTTCCCGCATTTGTTCTTACAGGAACTTCTGTTGTCCATGTTGCGCCGTTATCTACCGAGTAATATACGGTTGTTCCTTCTGCTACTGAAGGTTTAGCTGCTTCGCCGTGTGCTTTTGCATCATAAGTTCCTTCGTAGTTTGTTCCCACTACTGTAAGTGCATTTGATTTATTGATTGTAAAGGTTGCAGTTTCATAGCTAACTGAGTAGTTACCCTGAATATCTGCTCCGCCGGGTGTAATTGTATAAGAACCTACATTTTCACCGGATTCTCTCACTACTGAGTAAACTACTGTATCTGAACCGATTACTCCGGAAATCGTAGCTGTTAATACAGGATCTGCATCTCCGTATGTTTTACTATTAGCATCTGCTGTTACTGTTACAGACTTAGGATTTACCTTAAGTGTGTAACTTGTTTTTGCCTCTTTGTAGTTGGCATTTGTAGCCTTAACAGATACATTAAATGTTCCTACGTTTGTAATTGTAGGTACGGTTTCTGTCCAAGCTCCGCCATCCACACTGTATTCAACCTTTGTTCCTTCTATAACTGAAGGGATTGCTGCTTCACCGTGTTCGAAACCGTCATAATTTCCGGTATAAGGTGTACCGTTTACAACAAGTGTATTTGCCTTGGTAATTGTATATGTTCCTGTTTCGAAGATTACAGAATAGTTACCCTGCTCAACTTCTCCACTGGGAGTAATTGTATAATCACCTACATCCTCGCCGGCTTCTCTTTCAAGTGTGTAAATAACCTCATCACTGTTAAGAGTTCCGTCTACTATTGCGGTAAGTGTTTCATCTTTTGTTCCATACACTTTGCTAAGACTGTTTGCTTTTACGGTTACAGATTTAGCTGTTACTTCAAGTGTATAGGATGCATTTGCATCTACATAGTTCTTATTCTCTGCTTTAACAAGTACAAGTGTTTTTCCGACATTTGTAATTGTAGGCACTTCAGTATTCCAGGTTTTTCCGTTATCTACTGAGTAATATACGGTTGTTTCTTTTGCTACTGAAGCGTTTGCTGCCACACCATGTGCGGAAGCATCGTAAGTTCCTTTATAGTTTGTTCCGGCTACTGTAAGCGCGCCTGATTTGTTGATTGTGAAGGTTTCGGTTTCATAGCTTACAGTATAGTTGCCCTGTGTTTCTGCTCCGGCGGGTATAATGTCGTAAGTACCAACATCTTCGCCTGCTACTCTGGATACACTGTATTCAATTGTATCGCTTCCGAGAGTTCCTTCTGTTTTAGCTTCAAATACAGGATCTTTTTCTCCGTATGTCTTGCTGTCAGCAACTGCTGTTACGGTTACTGCTTTTGCAGTTACTGTAAGTGAGTAAGTTGCTATCGGAGAATCATTGTAATTGTCATTAGTAGCCTTAACTGATACAGTAACTGTTCCTACATTTGTAATTGTAGGTACTGTTTCTGTCCATGTAGCACCATTGTCTGTTGAGTCTACAACGGTTGTTCCCTCTGTAACAGAAGGTGTTGCGGCTTCACCGTGTGCCTTAGCATCATCAGTTCCTTCGTAGTTGTTTCA
>JAKSRT010000014.1 GCA_024403485.1 Lachnospiraceae bacterium | reverse complement strand
CACTTGCTCGTCCCACCATAAAATGTCCGGACGGCACATTCATAGATTTGTCCGAAAGGCCGGAACTTACTATCGAAGAGATTATTTAAAATCTGAAGCAATTATGTAAAACCAAGCAGTCACAAATCACATATCCCCAATGAGTTTAAGCTCATCGGGGATTTTTATTATTTCTTTTTATTCACTGTTCTTTCGCCGCGGGTTTCTGTGAGAGATTCTGTTTTAGGTAATAATCCCGAGTTTTCTCTGCTCATTACCTAATTTCTGCCACGGTCTTCCGTTCGGCTCTCCGTTTTAGGCAATAATCCCGGTTTTCCCCTGCTCATTACCTAATTTCTGCCGCGGTCTGCCGTTCGACTCTCCATTTTAGGCAATAATCCCGGTTTTTCCCTGCTCATTACCTAATTTCCGCCGCGGTCTTCCGTTCGGCTCTCCGTTTTAGGTAATAATCCCGGTTTTCCCACGCTCATTACCTAATTTCTGCTGCGGTCTTCCGTTCGGTTCTCCGTTTTAGGTAATAATCCCGGTTTTTCCCTGCTCATTACCTAATTTCTGCTGCGGTCTTCCGGTAAACTCTCCGTTTTAGGCAATAATCCCGGTTTTCCCACGCTCATTACCTAATTTCCGCCGCGGTCTTCCGTTCGGTTCTCTGTTTTAGGCAATAATCCCGGTTTTCCCACGCTCATTACCTAATTTTCGCCACGGTCTTCCGTTCGGTTCTCTGTTTTAGGCAATAATCCCGGCTTTTCCCTGCTCATTACCTAATTTCCATCGTCGGCCCGCGAAAGGAACTCCCACCTGCCAACGAAAGGAACACTTATCTGCTGTAACAAGGAATTCTGATTTAGTCACTATCCCTGCAATTCGCGCTCCGAATCGCCCTAGCCTGCTAATTGCCGAACAAATGCACTTTCGATACATTTTCTCTTAAATTCATAGCTATAACGCATAAAAATACCCTCCTTACTGGTTTGTCCAGTAAAGAGGGTACATATCATATCGGCATCACTTTTTAATTTGTGTCATAGAACATAACTAACATCTTATGTTTAAATTGCTTCTAATTTAAAACGTGTATATTCTTTGTCATCGGATACCACTTTAATCTGGGCACCAAGGCTTCTAAGTTTTTCAGGGAAATCTTCGTAACCTCTTTCAACAAAATGAATATCATCAATAAGTGTATATCCTTCGGCAGCAAGACCGGCTACAACCAGGGCTGCACCGGCACGAAGATCCGGAGCTGTCATATTGGCACCTGTATATCTGCTGATACCTTCTATTACTGCGGTGTTGCCTTCTACTTTAATATTAGCACCAAGTCTTGTAAGCTCATCAACATATCTGAAACGGTTTTCAAAAATGCTTTCCGTTACAATACTTGTTCCGTCAGCAAGACCGAGAGCCACTACAATCTGTGGCTGCATATCCGTAGGGAACCCGGGATAAGGCAATGTCTTTACGGTAGTAGTTCTGAAAGGCTTTGAACTTACAACTCTGATTGCATCATCAAATTCTTCTATTTCACAACCGATTTCAAGAAGTTTCGAAGTAATTGATTCAAGATGCTTAGGTATAACATTCTTTATAAGTACATCGCCCTTTGTAACTGCTGCTGCCAGCATAAATGTTCCGGCTTCAATCTGATCGGGAATAATCGAATAATGAGCACCGTGAAGTTTTTCAACACCCTTAATACGAATAACATCTGTACCTGCACCCTTTACGGAAGCTCCCATGCTGTTAAGGAAGTTAGCAACATCTACTACATGAGGTTCCTTGGCCGCATTTTCAATATAAGTCTGGCCTTCCGCCAATACTGCTGCAAGCATTACATTGATTGTCGCTCCAACAGAAACCACATCCAAATAAATGTGGCTTCCTACAAGACTATCAGCCTGTGCAACAATACATCCGTGTTCAATTTCAACAGATGCGCCAAGTCCTCTGAACCCTTTGATATGCTGGTCTACAGGACGGCTACCGATATTGCATCCACCGGGAAGGGCAACCTCGGCATTTTTATATTTACCAAGAAGTGCTCCCGCAAAATAGTAAGAGCCTCTGATTTTCTTAATACTGTCTATATCCAATAAAGTGGTCGAAATAGTAGAGCCGTTAATGCGAACTGTATGACGATCAACCTTCTCAACATAAGCTCCCATACTTCTTAATGCATCCAACATAACATTGGTATCTCTAAGATCGGGCAAATTTTCTATTTCAACAGTCTCATCAGACAAAATGGCACCGGCCAAAATACCAAGAGCAGCATTTTTTGCTCCGCCGATTTCCACTTCGCCCACAAGGGGATTACCACCCTTGATTGCGTACTGGTTCATTCTTTTTCCTCGCTCACCGCATGAAATATTTCACAAAAAGCGGTGTTTTCGTATATAGTGTAAAAATTTTTTACACTTTCTAATAACTAAATATATGAAAGCCGTCAACTCAATCCATTATATATCGGTACAATAATACTCATTATTGAATAACTTATATCATAAAACCCCGCTCTTGTCAAAGCGGGGTTCTAATATGTATAAAATAGTTTTTCTGATATACTTGCAAATCCGTATTACTGAACTACGTTAAGCGGGTTAACCGCACGACCGTTCATTCTCATTTCGAAGTGCAGGTGAGGGCCGGTTGATACACCGGTATTACCACTAAGACCAATCTTCTGGCCCTGAGCCACCGTCTGCCCTGCCGAAACGCTGACACGACTCATGTGTGCGTATCTTGTCTGTCGACCGTCCGGATGGTTAATGAATACACAATAACCGTAACTGGACATCCAGCCCGCATGAGCAACAGTACCACCGCAGGAAGCCCATACACCACTTCCGATAGGCATCGCAATATCAATAGCCTGGTGGTAAGATGTCATTCCTCGAATTGTAGCAGTACGATAGCCGAAGTAACTTGTTATGCGCCAACTTGAGCACGGCCAAATGTATGTCGGAGGAATCTTTGTACCCTTTTCAATAATCTTGGGAACAGCTTCCACAATTATTTCTTCTTTTATTACTTCTGTAGATTTGATATCACCGTTTAAGTAACTGGTCTTCTCAACTGCTTTGTGATAACCGGAGGTTGGATCCTGAAGAATAACTTCTTTGGTTGTATACCAATCGTCATTGTAAACATATATTACATCTGCTTCATAGGTTCCTTCGTAATACGAAAGGGTATCAAAAGCCACGCTGAGTTCAGGCTTCGGAACTGTAATAACAAGTTCGTCTCCTACATGTATTGTAGAATTAGCACTGGTTATTGCTTCATTAAGCGCAATTATCTCGTCGATGGAAATTCCGACTTTTGCGGATATACCCGAAAGAGTGTCACCGCTTACCACCTCGTAAATTGTTTTCTGTTCCTTATCCTTAGTAACCTCGTCGATGGCAACATCAAGAGTCTTTACTTCATTTTCCGGAAGATAAGCTTCTACCACTTCAACTGTGTTGGCAAACTGCATATCGGTTATGCCATAATCAAAATCGTCAAAGCTTGGTTCAATTTCTACTACTATATTTTCAAGGACATCAGAGAAAGCCCCGAAGACACCATCCTGGCTAAGGAAGTTTTCCGCGGTTATTACTTCTTCTTCAACTTCCTCTTCCACATTCTTCTTTATTACCGGAACAAGAACCGGAAGTTCACGGGCAGTATCGGGAACCATTATAACCGAAAACTTGTTGGTGGTTTCATAGCGATTAAGAGATGCCTCTAACAGTGTAGTCACATCGCTTAATGAAGAAACGTTGACCATATACTCGTCAATCTTAACCGTATATGAGCGTTTCATTGTTTCTTTAACCGAAGACGTATATTCCTTGATTACATTGGCTAATACAACACCCCTGTCGTCCGATGCGCCCCTTAAGATTTCCTGCCCTACCAGTTCGCTTTCGGCTTCAATCATAACCAGGTTATCCTTGTTGGCCGATACCTTTCTTCTGGCCTCAAGCATAATCGAGTCGGCATCTTCCGGTGCATCAACAGTTCCCATGGAGTGGCCGTTGATCATGAGCGTATAAATGTTATTGCCTTCACTGTGATAACGGCGAACCGAAGGAATCAAAAAAGCGGCAATGATTACTGCTGCAATCGAAACCCATAAATATGAAATTCGACATTTTTTATGATATTTTGAAAGTAAATGCATTTTAATAATCCTAAAAACAATGCTGAAAAAATATATCCACAAAAGACATATTTTGGCATGCTAACTTTTGTATTTTAGCAATTATCACCTATTTAGTCAAATTCTCAGCCAGAACTCGGCTTACCTCCATTGCCCCCGGAATAGCAGGGTGAAGGCCGTCTTCAAGGTATCTTCCTACATTTGTCGAATCAATTACACTTTCTTTTTCAAGGTCGATATAACCACAGCCATACTCTGCGCTGAGCTTTATAAGAAGGTCCTTATAATCACGATAATATTTACCGACTTCGTTAACAACGGTTCCGTTGCCCAAAAAGGACATATAGTAGAGACCCAAATTTACAAATGAGCAATCCGGAAATGCTTCTCTTATGGAGTCAAAATATACTCTCATGGCACCCTCGTAGGAATCAACATCTTCACCCGTTATCGGCGCCCCGTACATATAATCATTTACACCGAAATCGGTAATAAAAAGAATTTTACGGTCTGTATGATCGTCTTCCCAGAACCTCTTTATGTCGCGGTCCATTACTTCGTAACCCTCAAGTCCCGTTGGCTTCTTATTCAAGAAAAAATCAACCATGTCAGGACACGTAATATATTCCTCGACATACTTTGCAGCCGAAAGGCCTCCCTTGGATATATTATAAACTCTTGCACCGGTCATTAAAGCAAAGTATGAAGGAACAGAATAGGGGCCATCTGATAACTCAAAAACACTGTCACCCCAAAATACCACATCGCAATTTTCAAGCCCCTGATATTTATAAGCTTCCTCTTCAACAACCTCTTGTGTAGGAGCGAACAGTTCTGCCAGCGGGTCCCACCAGTGGGCAGGCTCAACTTCCGGATCCGGAAAAGAAAGATTGGTTTCCATATTTTTAACGATGTCAACCACATTATCATTTTCAACTTGCCATTCATTCTTATAGCCGTATAAGAACATAACTTCACTTGCCTTGGCAATCAAGCCGTTGTTATCATTGAAAAGATTTTTGTTTTCTACAAGCCAGTCATATCCTGTAAAGCAAAAAAGATTAACATTTTCGCACTTAATGAGACTTGAAAGAACATCTCTGTACGCTGCCATCGCCAGTCTGAAGGTTTCCTCAGTATAGTTATCCTCCCAATATTTAATGGGATAAAAAGGCATATAAATTCTAAATTCTGCGTCTTCTAAATCATCACAGATATTTTTGTAGTCAGTGTTCAGAGAATATTCCGTAGAAATAACATTTCCCTTCTTATCCTTTTCCTGAGCGACTTCATACAATTTAAACGGGTCCAAAATCAGTACGCATAATTTTATATCATTTCCCGATGTAACCGCAGCCTTCCAGGCAGACATCAGTTCCTCGCTGTTTTCATATACGCTGTCCGCTTTATAAACATCCAGACCAAGATAACCTGCAAAAAGATCTTCACTCCATCCTTCAGAATCTGTCATTGCCAGGAATATACCGTCATATTCTTCGTTCATTATTTTCTCGAGATCGCTGTTCAAGAGAGCATTATGTTCTTTTTCCAGTTCGACGCGAAGCTCTTCGGCCTCTTCGCGAAGCTTCTTTTCACGAACAGAAGGAATAACAAAACATATCAGAATAACAGCCGCCAAAAGAATAAAAACGATGGCTCCGGCTATTATAAGAGGTATCATTTTTTTAGTTTTTTTATTTATTTTTTCTTTTGCCATGTTTCTCCTTTTTTTATGGCGTCACTTCCGAATTTATCTCTGATGGAGCTCAGGGCCGCCTCAAGTTTCTTTTGTTTTTCCGTATCTCTCGGTGTAATATCCCGAATGGTTTCCGAAGGCATATAATCAAACAGGCTCATCTGCACCGGTTCATCAATCCCTACCAGTTTTGTTGTTCTGACTCCCAAAAGTCTTATTGGATCACCGTTCCACAATTTATCAAAGAGTCCCATGGATATCTCGTGGAGAGAGTGAGCTGTTTCAATCGGAGCATCCAAAACACACTGCTTTGAAACCGATTTAAATGTAGCATATTTTATTTCCACGGAAACCTGGGTTGTCAAAAATCCATGTTTTTTAAGCCGTGACGATACCGATTCGCACAAAGAATAAAGAATACCTGATGCTTCCCCTCTGTCTGTCACATCATGTTCGGCGGTGGTAGAATTGCCGATACCTTTAACTTCTTCAGGTTCTGTTACAATTCCGGATTCATCTATTCCGTTGGCAAATTCCCAAAGAGTATCTCCATGGCTTTTAAGATTTGCTCGCAGCACCTCTCTGTCAGCAGTTGCAAGATCTCCTATTGTATTTATTCCAAGTTTTCTAAGAGTTGCTGCAGCGCTTTTACCGCAAAGAAACAATTCGCCTACAGGAAGCGGCCACATCTTTTCTCTTATTTCATATGAGTATAATGTGTGTGTCTTATCGGGTTTTAAAAAATCGGAAGCCATTTTGGCCAAAACTTTTCTGTCGGAAATACCTACATTTACAGTAAAACCAAATCGGTCTTTAACTTCTTTTCGAATCATATCGGCGCAGGCAGCCGGAGACTCATACATATAAGCAATCGGGGTAAAATCAAGATAACATTCATCAATGCTGGCCTGCTCAATATCTGAGGTCAAAGAATGCAGATATTCCATCAGGGCATGGCTCATCTTGCGGTAGAATTCACCGTTAGGCGGTTCCATCACAAGGGTTGGGCATTTTTTGAAAGCATTTACTATCGGCTCCGCAGTTTCTATGCCATATTTTTTAGCCGGTACGGATTTCGCCAAAACTATGCCATGACGCTTTTCTTTATCACCGCCGATAATTGACGGTATTTCTCTTAAATCGACAGTATCGCCGTTAGCCAGCCTGTTTACGGCGCTCCAGCTTAAATATGCCGAATTTACATCAATGTGAAAAAAAATTCTATCCATAAGCGATTATTGAATACGCAAAAAACGGACTGGCTATTGCTATATAGCAGTCCGCTTCAAAACTAGTTTTTCTTTACCGAGTAACCAAACTTACCAAGTTCTTCACCCAAGGTGTAATACTTCCCATGGGAATAGGCAATGGGATTACAATCATTAAAATGAAAGACATTCTTATCATCAAGAAGTTCTTTGTTGACCTGTACTGCCACCACTTCACCGTAGAATATTGTATGAGAACCAAGGTCCTCCATTTTAGTAACTTTACACTCAATATTTACGGGACTTTCTTCGATAAGTGGCGCCTTGATTTTTTCGCACTGTCCCTTAGTAAGCTTCACAGCTTCCCATTTATCTATGTCCCTTCCGCTTTTTACACCGCAGAAATCTGTGGCAAAAACAAGATCTTTATTGGTTAAATTAACACAGAACTCCTTGTTCTCCACAAGCATGTCATAGGAGTGACGTGATTTTCTAACCGATATGGAAACCATGGCCGGATCCGAATTAATAGTCCCGGTCCAGGCAACCGTAATAATATTGCTTTCGCCGGCAATGTCGCCCACACTTACCATTACAACCGGAAGCGGGTATAACATATTGCCTGGTTTAAATGATACCTTACTCATCTGTTTTCCCTTTATCAGAAACTTACACCGATAATACTTAAAATCACATATGTAACTATTGCAGCCATAGTGATTCCGTTGAACACAAGGCTAATAATGGCAATAGGCTTTACACCCTTAATCTTCTTTTCAAGTTCCTTGTTCTGAACGCTTAAAGCCTCGGTCTGAAGTTTAAGTTCTTCGACAACCGCAGCCTGAACGTTACGATATACTCTAACGCTTTCCTTGTGGAAGAAATCCTGCTGATCGTTTAAAGCTTCCGTAATATCGTCAAATTCCTTACGATAATCTCTGCCGCTCTCTTTAGACTGACCAACCTGAATCGCTTCGATTTTTTCTATGCTTGCGGCAACAAGCTGGTTTGTAACCTCATTGGTTTCGACGCTCTTCAAATTGAGACGTCTCATTTCAGACAAAAGATTGTCATATTCGGCCATCTGTGCTCTTGCCGCTTCAAGTTCTCTGGCCTCAGCTTCGGAATTGGCTTTAATAACATCATTTGTACCAAACCTATGTGTAATCTTATCGATAAAGCTATCCATATTAATTCCTCACAATCTATACTGATTCTTCGCTTTCATTTTCAAGCTTTCTAACCTCTTCGTTAAGGGAAAGCATTTTATCATCAAGGCTTGATACCATGTGTGCACATTCAACCAATTCATTTCTGATGCCTACAGGTATATTACCTTCGAACTTATAATTTATCTTATGTTCAAGGCTGGCCCAAAAGTCCATTGCTACGGTTCGAATCTGAATTTCTACCACTGCATCAACAATTCTGTCTGATAAAAAGATAGGAAGAGTGATAATCATGTGATAACTCTTGTATCCTGAAGGCTTAGGATTTTTCAAGTAATCCTTTACCTCAAGAACTCTGATATCCGACTGGTTTGAGAGCATATCGGCGATACGATAAATGTCATTGGTAAAACTGCAGATAACTCGAATACCTGCAATATCATTAACATACTTTACCATATTTTCGATTGTGGATTCTTTGCCGTATCTTTTAAGTTTTTTTACTATGCTTTCGGGCGTTTTTATTCTTGATTTGATATGTTCAATAGGGTTGTACTTATGCACAACCTGAAATTCTTCGTTAAGTATTTCGAGCTTAGTATTAATCTCACGAAGAGCAGATTTATACACCAATGACAGCTCGTTCCAGGTATCTACCTGATTTGTTACAGTATTTTCCATTATTTGTTTCTTGTATCCCTCTGATTCTTACTAGTTCAAAAACCAACACTACGCAACGTTACCCCCTAACGTCGCTATTTCGATTATAACATCTAACAGCCTGTTTTGCAAAATAAACGCCTACTTTGGTTTCATTAAGAAATCTATTGCTTAGCAACACTATCCCTGTCTTTTGTCGCCAAAGTATAGGCAAAAACAAATGGCACGGTAAAAAGAATAGGAAATCCGTATCTTGTATGCTCCAAAAATGCCGGAGATGCAAAACATATAAGCAGATTCACCAACATATATATACCAAGGATTCTGTACTTTTTAACGTTCTCTTTGTCGGACAATGCAAATATAAACATATATGCCCAGGTTGCAGCTCCCGCGTTTTCAAGAGCACCAAGTAAAGATATTCGGTTAAGAAAACGATAAATAAATACCATTCCCTTATCAATAACTTCGAAAATACCCGTCGGAGTCAAAAAGTCATCTGCAGGAGTTTCATATCTTTTTTCGGCAGAAACCACCGGGTCATACCAGCCGTAAGTGTGAACCAATGTTGCCTCTATATATGTACCGGGGTGTCTTAAGAACCATTTAGCCCATACACCCATGAATCTTAAAACGTCTTCATTTGAACAGTCATCTATAAACTTACACTTAATATGATCAGCCAATTCAGGATTGTATCTTATCAGTGATTTATCAATAGGTCCCAGC
This sequence comes from Lachnospiraceae bacterium, assembly GCA_024403485.1. Lineage (GTDB taxonomy): Bacteria > Bacillota > Clostridia > Lachnospirales > Lachnospiraceae > UBA1258. The sequence goes on along the minus strand of JAKSRT010000014.1, from coordinate 27,619 downwards.
ACCCTTTCAACAATTTCCTGTTCCTCAGGTGTTATATCCTCTGTATGCTCGATATAATAACGTCCCATCATCTGCATAGGCAGTGAAAGCATGTGAGTTCTGCTGCCCTTCTGTGCATCAAGAACACCTGCCACGGTTGAATCAATTATTATCGACAATACTGCTGCCCCAAGAAACAATCCGACCAAAGAAAGAAGTTTGCCTTTTTTGTCATAACGTTTAAGCCAAATAACCCATGTAACAAAACCGGTAATGGCAATCATATACAGACCATTATTTCTAAGAAGCATCACCATCACCTGAAGGGCAATGAAAGCTATTAAAAATTTCGGTTTCCTAATAAGATCAACATCGTCGATGAGTAGTGTAAACATCACCACATATCCAAGGACAAATCCCATAAAAGGCACATCTTTTATGGATGTACTGGCTATATTTGTATAAACCGGGGTGATTATATAAAGCAAAAGAACAATCCAAACACCTTCTTTGCACAGTTTCTTTTTCACCAAAGCCCATATTGTAGCCGCCAGGCCAAGAGACAACAGTACAGATTGAAACAGGGTATTTAGGAACAGGCCTACCGCCTGAGAATGGAACAGAACATCTCCAAGTTTTACAAATCCTCCTACTATCAGTGTGGAAACAAGGGGATGATGCTGACTCCAGGCCATTTCACCGTATACCTGATAAATCTGGCCTATTGTATCGGCATTAAGATTTCCCGGATAACAAATAAGATCCACAAAGCCGTAAACCGCCATGAGAATCAGAAATGATTTAAGAAAAGGCTTCTTTGAAAAGAAATGCGATACCTCAGTTACAAAGTTTTTTTTTTGAATTTTTTCTCTTAAGAAATTAAGAGCATAAACAAAGAACAGAAAGAAACCGGCAATAATAAGCAGCGTTTTGATTATATTAACGAGGCTGCCGAAAAGAGAGCTTACATTTCCTAAATCCCTAAGGCTTTGTCCTGCGGGAAGAAGAACCGCAAAAAGACCGGAAAGAATCCTCATACCAAGGTTCTTTGTATCGGTCTCGTTCATGTACATAAAGAAAATTCCACAAACAAACCAGAATAAAAGAAAAAGAAAATCGTAGTAACCAAGTAATTCAAAAACATTGGCCAACGCCCAGTCGCCGGTGGTTTCATACCATACACGCTGGATAGGCACATTTACGGATGTGCGGAAAGCATATGCAGTTAAGAAGCCGGCCAGTACCGGAAACAGTTTCTTTTTCACATTAACTCCTATGGATGTTTTAGCATAAATATATTACAACAAAGCTTACTTTAATTCAACAAACGCAGCGGTGTCTTGCGATTTCACGCAAATTAATTAATCAGCCCGATAAACCAAAAATTTGTCATTTTCAAAGGATTGCTTATAGGAGTGCTCCTGCATAAATCCGGCTAATATTTCCGCCTTTTTTGAATAAGGCCAAACCGCCTCATCAAGAGGATTGCCGCCCGAATACCATTTATTCACTATTATTATCGGTAAATCCGAATCAAGTTTTGCAATTTCCGCAGTAAATGACTCTGCCCGGTAGCTTGTAAGGTCCGGCCATCCGGTTGAAATCGCGTCCTGCATGTCAAGCGCAAAGCCCATCAGCGGAATATCTCCCCAGGTAATCACTTTTTTATTTCTGATGCCCGCATCTTCAATGTAATCGTCAAGGCCACTCACAATTGTTACCATGCCCGGAAGGGCCTTTGTTCCTTTAAGCACACCCTTGTCAAAAGAAGCCGTCAGTTCCGTATTTGATGCACTGGCATAGCAGAAGGTTTTATAAAACAATCCCGACTGAAAAAGCGCAACCAAAAGAAGCAGACCTACCGCTGCATTTATCGGTGTTACCATTTTTATGATATCCCAAAGAGGAGTGCGCCTGCCTATGCCTTCCTCAGCCTCTGTCCCATTGTTAAGTCCGTCACCTACAAGATTCATGAAAATGCCAAATCCTGTTGGTACAATAATAAACATGAAATTCTGATATGCCAGAAGCCCTGTATTGGTGCCAAGCGGAATAATAAAAATCAGGCAGAGAACCGAGATGGCAAAGAAAACATTCTTTTGCTTTATTAATGAAACTATCGAAGCCAATCCTGTGCCCAAGACGGCTATTAATGCGAAAACACTTACAGACAGGTAGCTGTTATAGTCGTGAACGGTAAACACCGACCAATAACTCATATATCGTAATATGACAAGAACCGCTGTGGCAGTAGTCAAAGAAAAGGCTAAACCTATCCACCTGTTCAGTTTATAATGCTTCAACATAATTGTGGCCATATAAGCACAAAGAATCAAAAGAACGACAATCGGGATCCATTTGCCGTATCCCATAATCTCATACGGGAGGGTCAGCAGCATATCCTTGTAAGAATAACCATAATCGGCATTGCTTAGAGAAGAAAGTGTATCAAGCATCTTAAAGAAGCTTCCAAATCCGTGAGTGATTCCGGTCATCACAAACATTGCCGCAAAACCCGTGGCAAAGCCTCCAACCGAGAGTCCCGTCCGTCTTAACAAAATACCCAATTTCTTTTTATCAAAATTTTGTAATGTACATATGGCAACGGGAATAATCAATATTGCCACGGTAAGATTTGAAAATCTTACGAAAACGTTGGCTCCAAGCAGTAATCCCGCTACGAAAAATTTGCATTCTTTGCCATCATTTAACGCTTCATATAAAAGAATAAGAATGACCGCCGTAAGCAGATACGAAAGATAATTGTACAAAACGACAAACGGGCACCATGTCATAAGTATGGAAATGAGCAGGCCGACAAACACCGGAATCGAATTAAATATTCTGCTTAATTTAACATATAAATAAACAACAAGAGCCACCACAACAAGAGTACAATAGAAGCGAATACCGACAAGAGTTCTTCCAAACGGAAGTCTTGTAAATATGAAACCGGCAAAATTGGCCAAATATGTAGACAAAGACCAAAAGCCCCGCTTATCGGTAAAATTCATAAAATTTGCTATTGAGTAACCTGTATCGGTAAAATCCACGCCAAAAAAGACCCGGTAAAACGGTAACAGGGCCAATACCATCAATCCAAGAAAATATGCAATTTTGCTTATTTTTTTGTTGTTCATAGCAAAATAAATGATAGAATACTATCTGAAAAAAAGCAAATAAAGCCTTAACATATTGAATCGTAATATATGCATTAATGAGGTTATAAATGAAAAATACAAAAGGACTGCTGATGGTGGTTCTCGCAGGTATATGCTGGGGTGTCATCAGTTTAATGATAAAACCGCTTAATGAACAAGGACTTGGTTCCCTTGAAATAAGTGCCTTAAGAACAATTTTTGCGGCTATAATGCTTTTTGTCTTCTTACTGATAAAAGACAGAAATGCTCTTAAAATCGATATAAAAGATATCTGGATGTTTGTCGGAACAGGAATACTCAGTCTCACCTTTTTTTCCGTGTGCTACTTTTATACCATCGTAAATTCCGGTGCCGCCATAGCCGTAGTGCTTCTATACACTTCTCCCGTTTTTGTTATGCTTATGAGCGCTGTGATTTTTAAAGAAAAGCTTACGCCAAAGAAAGTTTTATGCCTTATTTTGACTTTGGCAGGCTGTACCCTTGTTGCAGGTCTTATAGGAAATACCACAGCACTTGGGTTAAAAGCGATTATAGTAGGTTTAGGGGCAGGTTTTGGTTATGCATTATATTCAATTTTCGGTACCTTCGCCACAAAAAAATACAAAAGTCTGACTATTACATTTTATACTCTTTTACTTGCCGGAGTTGCTTTAGCTGTCTTTGCCGGTCCCGCAAAACTTATAAAACAGATAAATCTTGATACTATACCGTATTTACTGAGCATTGCCCTTATATGTACCGTAATCCCATATATTGCATATACATACGGCCTTGCCGGAATGGAAGCAGGTATGGCCGCGGTTCTTGTTACCATAGAGCCTCTTGTCGGTAGTCTTATCGGAATTTTTATATGGAAAGAAGAAGCAACAGCATATAAAATAATAGGTATATTAATGATATTTGCTGCCATTGTGGTTCTGGGACTTTCAGCCACAGAAACCGGCAGTACCAAAAAGGAGAACCGATGCGCATCTGGGCCAAAGAATTCAAAGACAACAGAATGATTTGTGATATGACCATTGAAGACTTTTCAGACGAAAGCCGAACACACAAGGTTTTTGCGGCCTTGGATAAGGTTTGCCTTGAATTCGATTTAAGTAAACCCATTTGGCTTGATGTAAACATAGCCGACTTCAAAAGAACCGCTAAGGTTCGCTTTTATAAGGACAGTTTTATCGACAGCATTCCGTTTGATTTTCTCGAATTTCAGATTATCGAAGAGGATCCGATCAGTTTTTAAAAAGTTTTAAAATGACAATTTTGCATAAATCGTATATCCTTAATATATGCAAAAACATCAGAGGTTTTATATGTTCAAATTCGAAAAGAAATTCCTGGAATTTATTGAGAAAAATATTTTCTTTATTATATTGATTGCTGCTTTCCTGGCCGGAGCGGCAATCCGACTTTCTGTCAGAAATTTTGTAAGCGAAGACGCCTATAATTATCTTCTTGAATGGTACAACGAAATAAAAGCCTGCGGTGGTCTTAAAGCTTTGGACCATCAGGTGGGCAATTACAATGTTTTGTATCAGACACTTATTGCTTTATTTACCTATCTTCCAATTCCCGCATTATTTGCTTATAAAGGATTAAGTATAGTTTTTGACTTACTGCTTGCATGCCTTGCAGGCTTCATTCTTTACAAAGAAACAGGGAAAAGCACCGAAGCAGTCGTAGTTTTTTCACTTATCTGGCTGTCCCCCGTGGTATTTTTCAATTCCTCGTTCTGGGCACAATGTGATTCAATCTATACTTTCTTTGTGGTTCTTTCTTTATACCTTTTATACAAAGAAAAACACATCCTGTCCTTTGTTGTCCTTGGTGTGGCACTTTCTTTCAAGCTACAGGCTGTATTCATTTTACCCTTCTTTTTATTCATGTATTTTTACAAAAAGAAGTTTTCAATTCTTCACTTTTTGATTACTCCCGCAGTAATGTGGGTATCCACCATTCCCGCAATCATAGCAGGACGTAGCATATTCACAGGCTTCTCACTTTACTTTAGCCAGACCGACGAATACGGCTGTGTAATAATGAATTATCCAAGTTTCCTTCATACCATTGCTTACGATTATATGCAGAATAACTATAAATATGCCAAAGCGATTGGAATGGTAATTACCGTTTCCGTACTGGCATTTTGGATGATTTATGTTCTTTGGAGCCAAAAAAATAAAGAAAAAGAGCAAATGGATTTATTTAAAAATCCATCGCTCTTTATAAGTTTTTCATTGCTTCTTACCTATACAACGGTATTTATGCTTCCCGCCATGCACGATCGTTACGGCTTTTTATACGAAATATTGGCTATTCTTTATATGTTCAGAAATAAGAAATCCATAATCCCCTGCATTGCCCTTCAGATTATGTCCGTATGCACTTACTCAAACTTCCTGTTCCATGTAGGCATCGGTGTTCATATTCTCGCGGTTATTAATTTTGCGGTTTACGCTGTATATTGTTATCTGTTCACAAAGGAACTCAAAGCAGCAGCTTAAGTTTTAAGTCCCTTCAGGATACTCAAGTTCAGTATCTTTAAGGGGTTTATTTTTTAGTTTTTACCATGCACAGTCATTAATATCTATAAGACCGTTGGCAACAAGTTTATCTTTTATTTCTATCAGTTCTTCCGTCGGTATATGAGTAATATTACTTATATCAAACAAATCGTTTCTTCCATCTGAATAAGCAATAAAACTTGTAAGCATCATTACGGTGTCATACTGCCCTTTACGGCTTACACTTGGATACAAGCCACGTTTGCCAAGCTGTGGCTCACAAAGAACATTTACTTTATAATATCCGTTGTTTTCAAGGGCATTAACAAGTTTTCTAAGCACATCGAAAGTGCCTTGGAATCCCTCAGGACTTACAAAGTCCATATTATCAAGAGAAGTATGATACTCGGGGAACTTTGTAAACTTACTTCTGCAAAAAGTTACCATGGGAATATCAACTCCGGGGGCATTGTACTGACGCTCATCTGAACCCCTCTCCAAGAAACTGTAATCCGAAAACTTGTCGTGATATGTAAGAATATTGGTAAGTGCCTTATCGGCAAAAGTGTTGCCGTATTTTGAATGCACTATAGAATAATCAAGATTATCGCCCACACAGCTTAAATTAAAGGCTGCCTTCACATGACTCTTTAAATGTTCAAGATTTCTTGAAATATAAGTAATTGAGCCAATGGTTTCGGGATTGAATACAAATCTGTAGGTATATTTCCTTTTGGGAAGCCTCTTTATATAATCTGCAATATAAACTGCAGTGGCAGGACCTGAGCACTCATTGTTGGCCATGGAAGGATGGCACACATATGTGGTAAAAAGAATCTCTTCTTCACTTTCACCCGGAATCACAATTTCACCGTAAGACAGACTTCCCTCAAAAAGGCGGGAGTCAATATACATATGATATTTCCCCGGCTTTAAGGAATTCTTTGTGTTCTCACTCATACAAAAACCATAGCGTTCTTTGTAATATGATGTAATATACGGAATCGCCTCCGGCTGACCCGGCTCTGTGTACACATGTGTAAGAAGTTCATCAAGATCAACCCACTCATCAACGGGCGCCGAATATCCCATCACATGGAGATTGCACTTTTTAAAATCAATAATCTTCTCACCGGCTTCATTTTCAATATAAGCATCATTTATTTCCCATTCTCTGGGCACTGTCCAGTCAAATACTTCCGTTCCGGTAGGCACTTCGGTGACAGTAATGTCAGCATACTTTTTTAAAATATCAAAGGTTTCTCTTACGCCCCTGCCGGAAAGGCTTCTGCATATCGGGAATATTTCACCTGCTATATCATATATTTTCTGTCCGTCTGTATTGCTCATATTATTCCTTTTCATAAACTGTAATTTTGTCAAAAAATAATTATCAAAAACCAATAATCGGCCGCATATAATTCATTCTGCCTTGATTGCTATGCTTTGCTTAATGGGCCTTCAGAATATTTACACGCTTCATGACCGTGAGTTTTAAAAAAGTCCCATAGCCTTTTGGCTGCAGTCTCTGCATTCCAGGTATTAACTATGGTCTCATAAGCTCTATTTCCGATTTCGTATCGCTTATTTTTATCCTGTGCCAAAGTAACAATAATATCCTTTATGGCCTTCACATCAAGGGCTTTATACATATAACCGTTTTCGCCGTTTCTTATAAGATATGGTGCCGCGCCGATATCCTTGGCAGCAATAGTCACGCAGCCCGAATTCATAGCCTCGTTGATTACGGCTCCCCAGCCTTCCTGTCTGTCTGAGGTTGAAATAAAGAAATCAGCCAAAAGCATTTTTTCCCTGACTTCTTCAGGTGATAAGGCTCCGATAAATTCCATATATTTTAACATATCGTTTTCTTTTGCCTGATTTTCGACGGTTTCTTTAAGTTCACCGTTACCTACCATGGTAATCTTAAAATCCAATCCGACATCTGCCAAAAGGCCGGCCAGCTCTACCATCATTTCAGGATGCTTCCAATCGATAAACCGACCGGCCCAAAGGATGTTTATGCTGTTATCTTTATCAACTTTCCTGCGAAATGAATTGACATCCTCGTATTTATAAGCCTTCGGGAAATATCCGAATTTAAGCTTTTTTCCGGGATATGCACCAACAAGATTAAAATCACCTGCCACATATGCCCCTGCACATAAAAGAAATACCGGTGATTTTCTAAAACGGGTATGATCATGAAATTTTTGTTTTAATCCCCTTGGTGAAACAAATTTCCATCTTCCGGTTTTATATAAACGTTCACTGTATCGAACCGTAAACTTTCCGGCTTCAAGCCTTTTAATAATCAGTTCCTGATTTTCGGTGCCTCCAAAAAGAACATATTCGCTGTCCATAATAAGAGAATCACCCTTATCCGGGTCTTCGAAATAATTCACCACATAATTTTTTGAGGAAGCGGTCGCATCCCATCCCATAGCCTTTCGCTCCTCGCTCATAGGCTCGGTGGCAAGGAAAACAAACTCCCCGTCGCTTAAGCGATAAAGTTCCTCGCACAAGGGAATCTGATGATGATTTATGTAATTGGAAACAAATACTAATTTCATGTTTTCGCTCCCCTGCACGCCCAAAACAAAAAACAAACACGCAATTCTAATAGGTCATATCTTTTATGGCTTCGATAAAATCCTTGATTTTCATATCATAGGATGTAATTCTTTCTTTGATTGATTCACCGTCTTTAACGGAATGGTAAGTTCCTTTTCCTATCGGAGCAAATTTAATATCCTGCCATTCATCGTAATAATCAAGGGCTTCAATAAAAAGTTCCTTAGCATTTCTGTCTAAGTTATCATAAGAGCTTTTAAGAGTTTCTCCGTCGCCTTCCGTTACAATGCGCTGTGCAATAATCTCGCCCTTATCCAGGCCTTCATTCATGTAATGAAGAGTTACCCCTCTTGGAGTTCCTTCGACAATGCTCCAAATATTCGGGTCTGCTCCGCGATTATAAGGCAGGTATGAATTATGAATATTAACTACGTTACCGCCAAGTGCCTCAATCAGTTCACCGGTAAGAATGTATCTGTAGGTATAGCTTACCGCCAGGTCAAAAGCCTCTGATTTTATATATTCAACTGTTAATTTTTCACTGCAAAAAACAACTTCGTGACCTTTTTTCTTTATCATTTCAAACAGCTCAAGGGCACAATCATTGTTATATAAACAAAGTATTTTCATATTTTCCCGGTTGCCGGACAACCCAAAATCCGGGCTGCCTCTTTGACAATAATATTATTAGGATTAATTCTTTCTTATTTCAAAAACGATTCAGGAATCGGTTCGCCGCGTTTTAAGCTATGGGGCGCCGGCTTACCTATAAGGTCCTTAAGATACTTAGGTTTTATTCCGTTGCCCGGGCGAATGGATCGAACATTTTCTTTTGTTATAATATCACCCGCATTTATATCTTCTATGGCAAAAAGACTTCTTCTGAAAATAGTAGAACTCTTTTCTTTTTCCGTAAGTGTATAGCAGGGGCCGGCAGATATAACTTTCGCATTTCTTATATCCCGAACCATATCCGCAAATTCGGTGAGTTCCATGCTAAACTCAGAGTCTGCAGTCTTTATTTCCCTTGAAATGCATACATGTTTTTCAACTACGCAGGCTCCCATTGAAACACCCACAACAGCCGCAAGGCTTCCGGCAGAGTGGTCAGAAAGTCCGATAGGGATATTAAATCTCGCTGCCATATCAGGAATGTTTCCAAGGTGCATATCCTCCCAGTTGGCAGGATATTCGCTGCAACATTTTAATAAAACAACCTGATCATTGCCTGCTCTTTTGCAGGCCTCAAGTGCATCCTCGATATCCTCAGGAGTTCCCATTCCGCAGGATATAATCATGGGCTTACCCTTTGAAGCCGCATATTCTATAAGAGGGATATCAGGAAGTTCAAAACTTGCAATTTTATATGAATCGGCACCTAGCTCCTCTAAAAAATCCACCGCAGTATTATCAAAAGGGGTAGAAAGAAAATCTATACCGCATTTTTCACATTCATCTTTGATTGCTTTATGCCATTCCCAAGGAGTGTTGGCGTCACCATACAAATCATAAAGCTTATATCCGTCCCAAAGTCCACCCTTTATCTGAAAATACTCATTATCACAATCTATGGTTAAGGTATCTGCCGTATAGGTCTGAATCTTTAAACAATCAGCACCTGCCTTGGCAGCCCCCCGCACAATTTCAAGGGCATAATCAAGATTTCCGCCGTGATTTGCACTCATTTCCGCAATAACGTATACTTCGTTGTTGTTTATTCTTTCATATAATTTGGACATTTCTGCCTCCGATTCCGGCAAGTGTTGATTCTTACCAAAGTTTTTAGCCAATTTTATCTGATACTGTAGACCGTATATCCGCCTATCGTCTTTTCTTCAACAAGTGAAGCTTCCATACTGTAATGATCCTGTAGGAACTCTTCGATGGCTGCTACTGTCATATAAGGGTTATCATGTTCAAATACATAATAGGCATTTGGATTGGTCGCAAGAATTTCCATTAAGTTGCCCGGATCCCCAAAAGGCTCTGCGATTTCACGCATTAACGGAAGCTCCACCGGCCATGCACCTAGTACCAATGAATTTCCCATCCAATTTACGGGATACTCATCAAAGGGGCTGGCATACTGCATGGCAGCATCCACGTATGACTGATAATCCCATATATACAGCTTATCACTGTTTGCGATAAGTTCATTACTGAGGTTTTCGAGGCTTTCCTTATCGGTTGTGGCATATGTCGGTATATCTTTAATATCACTCATACCTCTTGTAAAGAAAGCAAATAACATAATACAAAGAACAACAATAATCAGAGCCGTTCTTTGGGACTCAATGTTATTAAGTACTCTTTCTTTGTATGCCTGATTTTCCTCTCTTGGCATATCCTTCATCTCATCCCCTACGCTGTCAAGAAGATTATTTTTAGCCACAATATAAAGAAGTGTTAAAAAGGCCCCGATTACCGGCAAAATAAAGCTTCGTTCCAAGACTCGATTTATATAATATAGATATCCAAGTTCCGCAAGCATCAGGCAAATCGCGGCCCCCATGTAAGGCAGGTATCTCCTGTCAACAATAAATGCTCCCGAAATAAAAAGCATAAGCACAATCATAATAACGGTCTGATTACATGCCAAATAAAGCACGGACTGAATCAGCTGCTTTATATAGGCAAAAGAAAAATCTCTTTCAAAGTCCCTTGCAGCCATTTCATCAAGCTTCTCAATAACATCCATTGAAAATACTTTATTGTCTGCATGAACATAGCATTTAAACATTATGGAATCATGCTCGTTTAATCCCAGTTCTTCGTACTCGCTTTGATGTGCCGCGTAATCCGGAAAACCATAGAAATCCTGCATATTTATTATGAGATTCTCATAATTGTTATATGCTTTCCACTCCGGAGTGTTGTAGACAAATATATTTACTATCCACAAAAGGGCTACCGCCGCACATGGAATAAGAACGTGCACAAGTTTTCCGAGAATCGGCCAATCAACAAAATTTCCTTTAAATTCACTTTTGTGTTTAATACAGAAATAAATCGTAAGAATTACTATAAATGGCAGCATAGCCTTCAATGAGTCCAGTCTCACAAGCGACCCTGAAATAAACATAATATAGCCGATAATTCTGATAATTTTATTTTCGGTATTTTTATAATTCTCAGTATCAATCGAGAGCATAAGAACAAGAAAGCCTGTCATAAACATAATTGCTCCGACCTTGGAAAAATTTATTCCCATAATCAGAGTTTTAAATGTCGCCATTACAAAGGTTAAAGGAACTATAACCGATAACCAGTTTGCTTTCTTTGAAGATTTTATGCATATGACACCAACCATTACATATGACAATGCAATAAAGCAAAAATCCATGAGCGTAGGCCAGTTCTGACCGGGCATTATCATAGACGCTCCCATAAGGATCAATCCAAGAACAATGTTGCTGAAAACATTATAGGGACTATGTTTTCCAAACACTCCGGCAGTAATTTGCGCCATTATAACATCATCATTAGTCTCATAATTAACCCGGCCGGTCTTCATCATGAACAGAACAAATCCCAAAGAAAAAATAATCCATAATGCCACCAGCACATTTTTCCCGATTGCCGGCTTTTTTAGACTCTGCAGTATTAAATTGGGTTTTGAATTTCCTTTTTCGGAAGTTTTTCCCATAATCGTCCTCTGTTATTTAATATCATGAAGAAGCTTGTATTTCATTTCCGCTATAGCCCAGTCGGAATAATTATCTATATCCTGAACCTCCTCTTCGGGAAGCACAAAGGGAACAGTCTTTGATGTAACAAGAGTAAACTCTTCCAGGAATTTCTCCGTCTTCTCAATATAGAACTGACCCACATCATGAAATACCGGTTCAAGATCCTGACTTCTTGTCTGCGCAAATTCAGGATTCATAAACTGCATAAGGCCGTCTCTTACTACCACACCTCTTTGCGGCGGAAAAGAAAACTGAACAACCGGTACAAGAGAGTAAGCATCAGACTTCTCAAGAGTTTCGACTGCCGCCTTAAGTTTTTCTGCTGTTAAAAACGGAGCTGTAGGATATACACAGGCAAAGAGGTCAAATACCTTTCCCTCTGCCCTGTAACTTTCAATTACTACTTTACACACATCACGTGTAACAGCGAAATCATTGGCATTTTCATCACTTCTGACAAAAGGGACCTTGGCCCCATAGGCTTTGGCAATTTCCGCAATTTCCGCACTATCGGTTGAAACCATTACTTCATCGAAAACTCCGCTGTTAAGCGCTGCCTCGATGCTATAAGCAATAATGGGTTTTCCCAAAAAATCCTTTATATTTTTCCCGGGAATTCTCTTGGAACCACCCCTGGCCGTAATAATACAAACCTTGCTCATTTTTATACCTCTTTTCCTGATATTTCTCTGTATATCTCCAATAAACGATTAAAATTTCTGTCAGCGTCGTGTGTCTCTTCGGCTCTTTTTTTAGCCGCCTCACACAGCCTGTCTCTAAGTGAAATATCACTCCAAACAGAATCTATACAACTAAACATAGCTTCCGCATCCAAAGCCTCAAACAATAAGCCTTCAATCCGATCTGTCATCATACCGGGAATTCCACCTACATTTGATGCTACGCAGGGAACTCCGAGAAGCATAGCCTCCCCAAGGGAATTGGGGGAATTTTCATTAGTGGACGGACAAAGAAACAGTGAAGCTTTTAAATATTCTTCTTTCATTTGCTCAGCTGTAAGCGGTCCAAGATATTCAATTGACGGAGCAAATCCACACTCCTTATAAACATCCTTTTCAAGCTTAACAAGATATTTTCCGTAGCCGCTTATCTTAATCTTATCTTTAAGAGATTTATGCTTTGTTATGGAATCGCCCGCAACTCTTACGGTAGTATCGGGATACTTTTTAAGAATAAGCGGCAGTGCCTTTAACACATTGTGCATGCCCTTAATGGGGTAATTTGCCTGGCTTAAGAAAATACTGTGTTCTTTGGCCTTGCTGCTGTCCCACACCCCGTCATAAAATTCAGGTCTCAATGTTTCATTCATGGAATAGTAAACCGCACTTCTTGCCCATTTTGAAACATATTCTTTATCAAAAGGGGTCCTGCCGGTAACATTTTTAGCCAATGAAAGAGCAATCATTTCATTGTTGGCCCTTGATACAAACTTGTTTCTTTGAGCCAAAAGACCGTCATTTTTCAGCATATCCCTAAAGGTGTCATGACTCGTCACTTCGCCGGGAAGACCATCAAAATAATGATAGGTTATCTCTCCTACAACACCCTGCATTCCAATCAAAACCCGATTAAGTGATAAATCATAGGATTTTGAGTATTTATCAATTCCCTCAAGAAGAGCTCTTGCATGGGGATATTCGGTGCCAAAAACATGAATCACATCAGCATGTGCCTTTTCTGCAATTTCGCACAAAGTCTTCTCAAGTTCTTCGTTGTATTCAACCCCTGCAGGATCTTCATGAAAACCGTAAAAATCCACCCCGTCGAAATTATCATAATAACCCTCAATTAAATCTTCAGGAACAGGTGCGGCAACACTTAATTCTATCTCGGTCCCAGTCTCATGCCGATTCGTTAAGGAATTCATAAGTCCTGCCACCCAGCCCTCTTTGTTATTGCCTGCAAAGCCAAGCTTTGAAGCGATAACCGGAGGTATGAAATTGGTAATCCACAAAACACGCATAAGCTAACCTTTCCTAGGCAAAAAACAAATTATAGTAAGGCAAAATTCGTATATTAACGGCATATAAGGACCTTAAATAAAAGAGAAAGAACGCCATATATGCCAAACCGATTACAACTGCCCAAAAGATTCTTTGCTTCCTGTTGTCAATGGCTTTGATTATTGAAGGAATCAAAAATATGTTTGAAGCACTTAAATAATATCCAAGTCTGGTTGTCTCGGGAAGATACCAAAGACATGAAAAAACAATCAAGGCTCCGATATTCAAATTAAAATAAAAGCGATTAATCGGGCTGCCCTTAATGGCTTTTTTATAATAAATAACAGAAAAAACCAATACTGCCGTTGCTTTTAAAATATTAATATAGGAAATATGATTATCATCAAGATACGTACCCTCATAATACGGATAAATGATGAACATTATCTTTCGCACATACCCCTTTAACACCAGCAAAAGCACCGATGCCACTGCAACAAACGGAATATCACGCTTTTTCCAGTTGATTTTTGCCAGATAATAAATCGGAATAACGCAAAGAAACGTTTTATGAATTGTGGCGGTCACAAGAATTAACAAAAGAAACGCCAAATGCTTTTCCTGCCATAGAAGCTTTATTGAAAACAAAGCAATGGCAAATGCAAGATAGTATCTTACGGTATTTAAACTCGAGAAATAAAAGCCATTGGCAAGCAAAAGAAACAGACTTGCAGCAAACCACTCGCTCTGGTCATATAAAGCCTTTACAAAGAAAAATACCGTAATGGCGGAGAATACAAAGAATACAGGCTTATAGTTGTCGTAACCTGCAAACCACTGAACAAGTTTGACTATACCGTTGAATCCTATTTCGGAAGAGACCACTCTCTGCTGAGCAATAAGCTTAAAGTTATCACGATAAACCCAATAATCGTTGCCTACCGCCACTCTTGTTCCCGAAAGAAAAGCCAGCACAAAATATACGAAAAACAATGATACCCTGTTAATGCTCTTTTGCCTGTCGGATATTTGTGCTCTGTCAGTGTATATGAAGTTATCCTTTATAAGCACTCCAAGTAAAACTACCAGAAGTGTTACGAAAATATATACAACCACTGATAAACCTCGTAATTAAGGATTTATAATCGTTTCATAAAAAGATGACTGATACTTGAATCGGCATAATATGCTTTTATAAGCTTTTCATTTTTATCAATCAATCGAACAGAATCTATTTTTACACCGTACTTATTGCATTGATGAAGCACATTGCCTATGAGTTTTCCGTTTCTTTTTCCGCAGCTTACCGCAAGACAAACGGATTTAATGTCCGGATTAATTACTATCGGCTCTTTATTGATAATAATCTCGCCGTCGCAGGCTTTTGAACTTTCGTTAACCACAATGTTTCTATCTTTCTCAAACAGTTCCGGTATATAGACCGAATCATCAAAAAGAACCCAAAGCCATACCCAAAACAGAGCTGTCGCAAATCCTAAAATTGCACCAAACACAAACACTTCCGGAATTTTCTTAAATACAAAATATTTTACTGCCGGTGTATGAGTAATAACCTCAGCATCCTTAACTTCGGGAATGGTTTTTGCAAACTCCGCAAAAGTGCTTGCAACCGCATCCGATATTCTGTTTGTGGTATCGGGATTATGAGTAGTTATGCTGAAAGTAGCTATACGCTCATCGGATCGGATTTCAGCATTAAGAGATTTGCGGATTTCTTCCCTGTCCAAGCCACTTAAAACCGGTTCCAAAACATCCATATACTTGTCGGAGGTAATCCACTGACTCCAGGAAAAGTAATTAATATACTGATACATATTTCCCGCGGAATCTTCACCGAATTCCACATGAGCGGTTACTTCGCTTCGATAGTCAAAATTACCGATGACTGTTTTTGAAAGTGAATAGGGCACTCCAATCAGAAGAGCTCCTATAATAACTCCGAGTATTATGAACTTTATGTTTTTAATTATCAGCAAGGCAATCAGCTTACTATCGTAATTTTTAGCGGACATACTCGTTTAATAATCCTTTATATTTCTTCTTTTTTCTTTCCCTCGGAAGCTTCTTTAAGAAGAGCCGTTACCTGCTCGTCCTTAACTCCTTCCGTCGCATCCGGTGTAAATAATACTTTTAAGGTTAAAAGCATAAGCTTTAAATCAAGCCAAATGTTGTAATTTTCTATATAACAAAGATCTAACTTAAGCTTATCGTAGGGTGTAGTATTGTACTTGCCATAAACTTGCGCATATCCGGCCAAACCGGCCTTAACCTTCATACGAAAAGCGAATTCAGGCATTACCTCCATATATTGGGCAATGATCTCAGGTCTTTCCGGACGGGGACCGATAAAGGACATATCGCCCGCAAGAATATTGAAAAGCTGCGGAAGTTCATCCAATCTGACTTTTCTTATAAACCTGCCTACCGGAGTAATTCGGTCATCGTTCTTTTTAGCGAGTTTTGCCACACCGTCCTTCTCCGCATCAACTCTCATAGACCTGAATTTTATGATTTTAAATTCTCTGGCGTCGATTGTGCACCTTGTCTGCTTGTATAAAACAGGGCCTCTGTCATAGGCTTTTACCGCTATGGCGGTAAGAATCATAAATGGTGAAGTCAGCACAATAAGAATAAGTGAACATATGATGTCTATTGTTCGCTTTATAAATCTCTGTTCAAGCTTCATAGAGTATTCTCTTGTAAGAAGAAGCGGCGAATCAAACAAATGAAGCTGCTCCGCACCCGAAAGAATAACATCGGAAATCTTGGGCATAATGTAAGCTCTTATGGATTTGCCGTAGCAGAACTTGAGAATAATATTTCTGGCCTCGGTAGGAATATCCCAGATAACTACCGCTTCATAACCGTTAAGTGCCTCAAGACAAATCTGTTCAACACCCTTGTTTATATTAACTGTACCTTTAATGACATACTTGTCTTTTCTTGTGGAGAACTTTCTTATTATTTCATCTATAGGTCTGTCACCATGTATCAAAAGAAGTTCTCTTGGCGGGAACATGGATTTATATGCAGCATTGCTGATAACCGTCCAAATTCCGGCCCATAAAAGCTGTATAATCGTCATGGGGACATAATAAACCAGGTTCATCAGCTGCATACACAAAAGGGACAATTGGAAATATGTAATAATATTTGCCAAAAAAGTTCCCATCAACTGTGAGATTATAATATCTATATTCTTTTGGTAGCCTATTCGCAGTGCCCCGTACATATTTGAGAATGCAAAAATAAGAACCGCATATATAAATACAAAAAGAAGGTGTCCCTTTTTCCAGAACTGCAGTTGCATCCAGGTGCTGTAGAAACTGTAGTAGCAATATGCAAAAATGGCTATCTGTACCCCAAGATTTACAAAGCTCAGCATAAGCTGTGTAAATCTCTTTATTGATTCGTTCTTTTTCAAAAGTATATCCTCGTTTCTTATACTCTTTTTAATTAAATCGGCTTAACTCTGCTTTGATTTCCTGACTCTTCTCCATACTGCCAGAAAAGCCCATAAACAGAAATGCCATGACGCCGCAAAAACATTAAGACCGGCAATTTTTCGAAGCAAATCCCATATTCTTTTTAATGCCACCAGCTTGTTAGCTGATAATGTTCCCGAAAATCTTCTGTATTTGACAAGATTTTCATTAAGTCCACAGGCTACATGTCCGCCCTTCATAATATTCCACCAGGTGGCTGTATCTTCGCTCCTGATATCCGGCATTACAATCAGCTCATCGGCAACTATATCTCTGTTTATCATTACGGTAGAGGTAAAAATCGTTGTATTATGAAGTGCCCGCTTATAAGGCAGGTTCAACGGAACCTTAACTATGCTTCCGTTTCCGACACCGTTCTCATCGGCAAACTCATATCCCGTAAAAGAAAATCCTGCATTGTGCTCTTTCATGAAAGCCAGCTGATGAGACAGTTTTTCCGGTTCCCACAAATCATCGGCATCAAGAAAAGCAATATATCTTCCCTTCGCTTCTTTTAATCCACGGTTTCTTGCCGCATAAGCTCCTTTGTTTTCAGGCTGACTCACAAGTTTGACACGAGCATCGTCGCATTCGCTTATTATTTTTGCCGATGAGTCCTTTGAACAGTCATCTACCAGCAAAAGTTCCCAGTTTTGATAATCCTGAGCCTGAACCGAAGCAATGGTTTCTTTTATGAATTTTTCAGCGTTGTACACAGGTACAATAATTGAAATCAATTCACTCATTGCCAAATCTCATTTTCCGTTCTTCGAAGGTATGTATATTCTCCGCTCTGTTTCCAATATTCAAAACCTCTTTCAAACAAAGCATCGTTAAAGGGAACCGAAAGAGTTGCGGTTCTTAGCACAATAACATCAACCTTGTTAAGAGATGTATTGCTGCTTAGGTTTGGAACCAGAAGATCCTCTATGTAAAAGTCATGATAAAGCTGCCTTGATATTACATCCATTGCATACACCAAAAACTCTTCGTCATGATATTCCTCGTAATTTGTACCTCTTAGAAGATCACTGTACAGGTCTCTTCCGTACACCGGAAGAATCTTTGCGTTTTCCCGACGGGCGGCCTCCATTATAGGTTCGGGCGCCCAAATGGTTAC
Source organism: Lachnospiraceae bacterium (assembly GCA_024403485.1). GTDB lineage: Bacteria > Bacillota > Clostridia > Lachnospirales > Lachnospiraceae > UBA1258. The sequence goes on along the minus strand of JAKSRT010000014.1, from coordinate 9,125 downwards.
CTGTTCTTTGTCAGCCAGCAGTTCTTCATAATTAAAACCTTTTCCAAAGGCAAACTCAGCTCCTTTGTAAGGCATAAAAGAACAGCATGCAAGAATCAAAAAGCCTGCAAAAACAGGGAAGGTTTTCTTTTCCTCAAAATACTCATACATATCAACAAGAGTAGTGCAGATAAGTGCGGAGCCTGAAAGAAGTGTTGCTCTTTTAACATATACTTTGTTCTTTCGCCTAATTATCCACCAGATAACAGCCATATAGTACAAAACAAAAAGCTTTCCGGCATAATTGGTCAGCTCGTAACTTGTAAAAAATACTTTAAATGCAAAGAAAATACGGTCAAGTTTGACCAAACCGAGCAACGGTATCAAAAACATCCCTGCCAACGTATATCTTTTCTGTAAAAGAACAAGAACCATTGCCGGAATAAGAACTCCGTATGCAAAGGCATATCCTGAGTATCCCTGTCTTAAAAGCGGCTGACCGACTGTAACCGGAATTGCCGTAGTCGGCAGATAAGTACCGGCTATCAAAATAAGCAGGTGAAATATCATAAACAGGTTTTTATGTTTATCTTTTACAAGAAGAGTAGCTACTTCCCACATAATAAAAAGATTCGATATATAGGAAATAACGGGAGCTGTACAGCCAACAATAAATCCGGCCTCTACTCTGAACATTTTTGCCAAGCAGGCATAAAGCATAGGCAGTATTTCCAGCTTATTAAATATCGGATAACCGACCTCCGCCTTTGTGCCCAAAAGAGACGAATATTCATACAACTTCCCGGATAATAGAGTTGTATTGATTGTCTCCAGTGTTATGTCATTTGAGTAATCCGATTTTAATGCAAATATTGAAAACAATCCCAGCAATATTCCGGGAATAAGCCAGGTTAATATTTTTTTGTCGTAGTGCAGTACCCTTACCTTATTTTTTGAAAAGCCAAATATTACCACCGGAATGGAACCGACTACAAATGATGCCGTAAAAATCGCAAAAAGTTTGCAAAGTGCAGCCAAGTCCGAATCCAATCTAAGAGAAATAAGCAGGCAACCAAAAAAATAAGCAAGACAAAAAAGAATACCAATAACCCATCTGATGTTTCCTCTGGTACTCCTGTCACCGAATATTATTGTCAATGCAGTCCCAAGTATATAAGGAACCGCTATAAGCACTGCTATTAAAAGAAATATCATAAGCGTTCCTTAACTATATAAATAGGACGGTTTTTTACTTCCAAGTAAACCTTTGAAAGATACTGGCCTAGCACTCCCACACAAAACAGCTGAATTCCACCCATAAAAATAATGATGCAGGCAAGTGAAGGCCATCCGCTGGTGGGATCCCCAAAAACCATAGTTCTTATAATAATAAAAATAATTGCTATAAAGGCCACAAAGGTAAAGAAAATGCCAAGTACGCTGGCCATACCAAGAGGAGCTGTTGAAAAGCCCATAATGCCCTCCAGGGAGTATTTGAAGAGCCCCCAGAAAGACCATTTTGTTTCACCTTTAACACGTTCGATATTTTCATATTCAAGCCATTTTGTCTTAAATCCGTCCCAGCCGAGAATCCCCTTTGAGAAGCGGTTATATTCGCGCATGGAAAGAATGGAATCAACCATTGCTCTTGTCATTAAGCGGTAATCTCTTGCTCCGTCCACAATATCCGTCTTTGATATTTTGTGCATAAGTCTGTAGAAGCAACGGGCAAAGAAAGAACGGATAGGTGGTTCACCCTTTCTTGACACTCTTCTGGTAGCCACACAATCGAATTCTCCCGATATGATTTCATCAAACATTTGAGGAAGAAGCGACGGCGGATCCTGAAGATCGGCATCCATAAGGGCCACAAAGTCGCCCCTTGAATTCTCAAGGCCTGCGAAAATTGCAGCTTCCTTGCCGAAATTTCTTGAAAAAGAGACCAAATGAACTCTGGAATCTTTCTCAATAAGCTTCTTCACTTCCAAAACAGTCTTATCCCGTGAGCCATCGTCCACATACAGGAGTTCAAGTTCTATATCGTGTGCCTTAAAATATTCTTCGTTCTTAAGAATTTCGGTATAAATATCCGGTACGTTTTCTTCTTCGTTGTAGCAGGGAATAATAGCTGTAAATATCATACTTTTCTCACTTTCTGCCATGTACTGATAACTTTAAGCAATCTGATTTTAATTACATTCTTGCATCGGCTATATTTTCTTTAAACCAGTCATATGCCAGTTTAACGCCCTCTTCAAGTTCAACCTTGTGTTTCCAACCCAAATTATGGAGTTTCGTCACATCTGTAAGCTTCCTCGGTGTTCCGTCAGGCATTTCGCTGTTCCAAATTATTTCACCTTCAAAACCAACTGTTTCTTTTACTGTTTCTGCCAACTGTTTAATGGTTACTTCCACACCGGTTCCGATATTCACATGCTGTTCGCCGCTGTAGTTCTCTAGCAGGAACACGCAGGCATCAGCCATATCATCTACATATAAGAATTCTCTTAAAGGAGTTCCCGTGCCCCAAAGTTCAACAGCTGTCGCATTATTTTCTTTGGCTTCATGGAACTTTCTTATCATAGCGGGCATTACATGTGAGCCCGATAAGTCATAATTGTCATGAGGTCCGTAAAGATTTGTGGGCATACAGCTTATAAAGTCGTCGCCGTACTGCCTTTTATAAAATTTGCACATCTCAAGTCCCGAGATTTTTGCAATTGCATAAGCCTCATTGGTAGGCTCCAAGGGGCCCGTCAAAAGAGCATCCTCCGGAATCGGCTGAGGTGCCATTTTAGGGTAAATACATGTACTTCCAAGAAACAGAAGCTTCTTTACCCCGTGTGTATGCGCTGCATGTATAACATTACACTGAATCTGCATATTTTCATAAGCAAACTCCGCAGGCGCAGTATTGTTTGCATTGATACCGCCTACCTTTGCAGCCGCAAGAACCACAACATCCGGCTTTTCATCATCAAAAAATTTATTTACACCGACCTGATCTTTCAGATCAAGTTCCTTATGCGTACGGGTCACGATATTGGTATATCCCTTGGATTCAAGGTTTCTTACAATTGCGCTTCCAACCAGACCGCGATGCCCTGCAACAAAAATTTTATCGGTTTTATCCATTATTTAACACCGGCCTCTCTTAAATCACTTTCTACCATCATATCCACAAGGCCTTCGAAGGAAATGTCTCTCTTCCAGCCCAGTGTTTTTTCTGCTTTTTCACAGTTGCCCCATAAAAATTCAACTTCGGAGGGCCTAAAGAACTTAGGATCCACATCCACCAAAAGCTTTCCTGTTTTTACGTCATATGCCTTTTCATTGATTCCCGTGCCTTCAAATCTTAGTTCAATCCCCACTTTTCTGAATGCAAGTATAACGAACTCGCGAACTGTATGAGTTTCATTGGTAGCAAGGACAAAGTCATCAGGCTTATCCTGCTGAAGCATAAGCCACATCCCCTTTATATAATCACCGGCATAGCCCCAGTCTCTCTTTGCGTCCATATTTCCCAATGACAATTTTTCCTGCTTGCCGGCCATAATAGCCGCAACAGCAAGAGTAATCTTTCTTGTTACAAAATTTTCGCCTCGTCTTGGAGATTCGTGGTTAAAAAGAATGCCGTTACAAGTGAACATATTGTAAGACTCTCTATAGTTTACCGTAATCCAATAACTGTATAATTTGGCCACTCCGTAAGGTGACTTTGGATAAAAAGGTGTTTTTTCACTTTGAGGCGCAGTTTCGGGAATTCCACCAAACAGTTCAGAGGTAGACGCCTGATAGAAACGGCACTTTGGATTTGTAAGTCTTATAGCTTCGAGAAGCTTTATTGTGGAAACCCCCGTTGCATCGGCGGTATATTCCGGTATTTCAAAGGAAATACCCACATGACTCTGTGCGGCGAGATTATAGACTTCATCGGGTTTTATTTCGCCCATCAGTCGAATAAGACACGACGAATCCGTCATATCTGCATAATGAACAAAAAGAGTTTTATTAAAAACTTCGGAATTCAGTAAGTGATCTATTCTAGCCGTGTTGGATATGGAATGTCTTCTGAGCAAACCATGAACCTCATATCCTTTCTCCAGTAAAAACTCTGCGAGGTAGGAACCGTCCTGACCTGTAATACCTGTAATAACTGCTTTTTTCACAATTAATCCTCACTTTTTATTATCTTCCGCTCCCTTTTTCGAGTTGTTTTTGGTAAGCGGATATAAATATCATTTTCGTTCGGGCACAAAATCCCATAATCTCTAATATTATAGCATACTTGTTAATTTAGGACACCTTGTTTTTTTAGTGGGTGTAAAGTATACTTTTGTAAGGAAAAACAGCTGTTTTTCCTTACATTATTAATCTTTGTTTATCACTCATTACGATATTAAATTATGAAAAATAAAACCCTTTTATCTATTTCATTTTTTCTTACAATTGCATTAGTTCTTACCGGTTGTACCAATCCCTGGGCTCCGAACAGTCAAGACGCCGAATCGGAGTACCAGCCCCACTATACTTTGGGAGGTTGGAACGGAACAGAACTCCAGGTCATTGGCGACAATACAACCGACAGCAATACAGGTGAAAGTGCGGATAACTCTCCGTCTAAAAATGAAGAAGGTCCTTACTCTGACCCTGCTCCTTCTGCCGGAATGGTAAGAAGTGACCTAACCAACGAATGGATATTTCCCACAGAAAAAATAAATCGCCCGCTGGCGGTTATGGTTCCTAACAATTACGCTTCCCTTCCCCATTACAACCTTTCAAAGGCCGGCATCCTTTACGAGTGTAATGTTGAATATGAGATAACAAGGCTTATGCCTATATTTGATAACTGGTCTGAACTTCAGCGAATCGGAAATATTCGTTCCGCCAGAGACTATTTTGTTAATATGGCCATGGAATGGGATCCCATTATCCTTCATATCGGAAACATTTGGTACGCCGATGAAATCCTGTCAAGGTCCGAAGTTAACAATATCGATGGCAACAAACAATCTAATGCCATCTACCGCGTATCCACCGAAAGGCGAGATTACGACCAAACAGCCTATGCCAACGGTTATCAGATTGTGGCAGCGGCGAAAAAGTTGGGTTACCCATTGGAGCACACCGGAAACTATGACTTCAATCATTTTTCTTTTGCCCCTAAGTTCAAACCTACTACTTTAGAGGATGTTTACGGAAACTTTGATGCAACCAAGGTTGATTTATCAATCGCTTACCCCATCGACGAGCCTTATTTTCTTTATAACACCGAAGACGGACTTTACTACCGCTACGAATACGGAATGCCGCATACTGATGCCGCAACCGGTGAGCAGCTTACGTTCAACAACATAATTATTCAAAATACATACTACGAATACCGTCAGGACGGTGCCTATCTTATCTACCGGCTTCATGACACCACAGGGGACGGCTATTTTATAACAAACGGCCGCGGAATACATGTTAATTGGAAGAAAGAAGGCACTTACGGCACTACCAGATACTTCGACGAAAACGGTGACGAAATAATTCTAAACCAAGGCAAGACCATGATTTGTATAGTCCAAAAGGGCGATGCTGTGCTTATGCAGTAATCCGTTTTATTCTTTTTGCAAGTATAAAACCTGTATATTTATAAATCATTCGGTTTTCATTAAGAAAAAATAAACTTGTTACATATACAAAAAGATGGTATAGTTACTATATGGGGAACGCCAAAAGTTATTGGAGGAAATGTTAGAAATGGTAAGCCAGAAAGTTACTATAAAGAACCCTACCGGTCTAGAGCTAAGACCCGCCGGCATCCTATGTAAGGAAGCTATGCAGTTCAAATCATTAATTACATTCAACTATCGGGGAAACATAGCAAATGCTAAAAGCGTTTTAAGCGTTTTAGGTGCTACCATAAAATGTGGTGATGAGATTGAATTCGTATGTGAAGGCGAGGACGAAGAGGAAGCTCTTGAGAGACTCGTTTCAATTGTCGAAAGCGGTCTCGGCGAGTAAAGTTTATAACGCCTCATTCCCGACGGGAATGGGGCGATTTTTTGCGTTATAAAGGAGATGTGGAAATGTTAAATTTCAAACGCTACAGACGTAATCCTGTAATCAATTACCCTGAAAGACAGTGGGTAAACAAAGAAATTGAAAAGGCACCTATATGGTGTAGCGTTGACCTAAGAGACGGAAACCAGGCTCTGATTGATCCCATGGTTGTAAGCGAAAAAATCGAGCTTTTTGAATATATGGTAAAGATGGGCTTCAGGGAAATCGAAGTAGGTTTCCCTGCCGCATCTCAGATTGAATATGATTACTTAAGAGAACTTATCGAAAGAAAACTTATTCCCGACGATGTATGTGTTCAGGTTCTTACCCAGTGCCGTGAAGAATTAATAGACAGAACCTTTGAATCCATTCAGGGCTGTAAAAAAGCCATTGTTCACATTTATAATTCCACTTCCGTGCTTCAGCGCGAAGTTGTTTTTAGAATGAATAAAGAACAGATTAAGCAGATTGCCATCGATGGTACAAGAATGGTTAAAGAAAGAGCCGCAAAATTTGACGGCGAAATCATTCTTGAATACTCTCCCGAATCATTCACAGGAACCGAGCCCGAATATGCGCTTGAAGTTTGTGAAGCGGTTCTCGAAGAATGGGGTGCATCCAAAGATAAAAAGGTTATCATAAACCTTCCCAGTACCGTAGAAATGACCACTCCCAATGTTTATGCCGATATTATTGAATGGGAATCGACTCATTTCAAGAACAGAGATGCAGTTATCCTTTCCGTTCATCCCCACAACGACCGCGGTACCGGCGTTGCAGCTACCGAGCTTGCACTCCTTGCAGGTGCAGACCGTGTCGAAGGTACTTTATTCGGTAACGGCGAAAGAACCGGTAACGTTGACATCTTAAACGTAGCTTACAATATGTTCTCCCAGGGTATCGATCCCCAGCTTGACATCTCAAGAGTCAACGAAATCATTGAAATATACGAAAGACTTGTAAAGATGCCTGTGCATCCCCGTCATCCCTACGCAGGAAAGCTTGTGTTCACAGCTTTCTCCGGTTCACACCAGGATGCCATCAACAAGGGTGTTAAAGCACTTAAAGAATCCGGTTCCGAATACTGGCAGGTACCTTATCTTCCCATCGATCCTGCAGATATCGGTCGTGAATACGAACCTATCGTAAGAATCAATTCCCAGTCCGGCAAGGGCGGTGTTGCTTTTGTTATGGATACATACTTTGGATTTAAGCTTCCCAAGGCTATGCACAAGGAATTTGCAAACGTTATTCAAGCCATTTCCGAAAAACAGGGTGAAGTATCTCCCGAGCAGATTATGGATGCCTTCCAGGCCGAATATCTCGACAGAACAGAACCATACTGCTTCAAAAAGCTTCGAGTTGAAGACTTTGAAGGCGAAAAAAGAAGCGAGTTTGATACTAAGGTTTACGTAGACTATACCTGTAACGGTGAGAATAAATGCTTTGAAGCTTCCGGTAACGGACCTATCGATGCAGTTAAGCGCGGACTTATGGAAGATCTTGGAGTCAGCATTAAAATTCTCGACTACGAAGAGCATGCACTTCAGGCAGGTTCCAACTCCAAGGCAGCCGCATACATTCACTTACTTGACAATGAAACCGGTCGCGTAACCTACGGTGTAGGTGTAAGCTCAAATATTACAAGAGCTTCTGTCAGAGCTATCTTCTCTGCTCTTAACAGATTACAGTAATAAGCTGACTTTTTATTTGGTCCCGGGCATAACTGTCCGGGACTTTGAGAATTATTGAAAGGTATAAACGCAGGACAAATATGATAAACACTGTTGTAGACTATTTATACAACTCAAACGCGGAATATGCAGACAAAGATGCCGTTGTAGATATAAACGGCAAATATACTTATGGTGAGCTTTTAAAGCATGTCCAAAGTATAGGTTCTTTCTTTATCGGCAAAGGTCTCGCTTACAATGCTCCCGTAGTAGTATTGATGGACAAAAAGAAAGAGGCACTGGCTTCTTTTTGGGGAATTAATTCAGCAGGCGGCATATATGCACCCTTCGATTGCCACGCTCCCGCCGCAAGGCTTAAGCTTATCGTGGATTTTCTTAATCCTTCTTACGTCCTGACAGATAAAGAGAACTACGAAAAAGCTTGTGAATTGATTTCTTCGGAAAATGTTATTTTATACGAAAATATTTTAGATACGGATATAAACATTGAAGCCCTTAACATAGTTCGCTCAGAAAGAATCGATGTGGATCCCGCATATATTATCTGTACTTCCGGTTCAACCGGAATACCAAAGGGTGTTGTAATCAGTCATCGTGCTGTCATTGATTTTACGGAAGAAGCCAGCGAAGTCATGGAATTCAGTGACAAAGAAATATTTGCCAATCAGGCGCCTTTCTATTTTGATGCCTCTGTTCCTGATCTTTACTGCACCATAAAAAATCATGCCACTTTGCATATCATTCCTGCAGACTGGTTTACTTTCCCGGTAAAAATTCTCGAATACATCGCCGAACACAAGATTAATGCCATTTATTGGGTTCCTTCAGCCCTTGTGGTAACTGCCAATTTAAGAGCATTAAGGGAGGTTGATGCCACATGTCTCAAAAAGATTATGTTCTGTGGCGAAGTAATGCCGGTTAAACAGCTTAATCAGTGGAAAAAATACATTCCGGATGCTACCTATGTTAATTACTACGGTCCATCGGAAACTACTTATGCAAGCACATATTATATAATCAATCGCGAATTTACCAACGACGAAGCTCTCCCCATCGGAAGAGCCGCAAAAAATACGGGAGTACTTGTTTTAAATGATGAGAACAAGGCCTGCGAAGTAAATGAGGTCGGTGAGCTTTGCATCAGAGGTTCCGGTGTAGGTCTTGGATACTACAATAATCCCGAAAAAACCGCTGCCGTATTTGTACAGAATCCTTTATGTCCATATTATCGCGATACTATGTATCGAACCGGCGATCTTGTTAAGGTTAACGAGCTTGGCGAAATCGAATATGTAGGTCGCAAGGATTTTCAGATAAAGCATATGGGATACCGTATCGAGCTTGGCGAAATCGAGAATGCTGCCATGTGTACCGAAGGTGCTGACAAGGTATGCTGTATTT
>JAKSRT010000013.1 GCA_024403485.1 Lachnospiraceae bacterium | reverse complement strand
TGTTCTGAACTGCACCAAGATCTGATCTCTGTGCGGAAACAGTTTCAAGTGCTGTCTTAACACTATCAATAGCATTCTTTGCACCGTCATGGCTAGAAACATCAAGAGAATCTACGCCAAGAGTAGAAGCATCCATGCTACCGATAGAAATAGCGATAACCTGATCCTTTTCTGAACCAACCTGGAGTTTCTTTCCGCTAAAGCTTCCGTCAAGAAGACTCTGTTCATTGAAGGTTGTTGTGCTCTGTACACGATCGATTTCTTCTACTAATGCATCGATTTCAGACTGGATGTAATCACGGTCTGTTGACTGGTTTGTATCGTTAGCTGCCTTTACTGCAAGTTCATTAATTCTCTGGAGCATATCATGAACTTCTGCAAGTGCGCCTTCTGCTGTCTGAACTGCAGAAATACCATCCTGAGCGTTAGCAGATGCCTGTGTTAAACCACGAACCTGACGTCTCATCTTTTCGCTGATTGCAAGACCTGCTGCATCATCAGCTGCACGGTTAATCTTGTAACCTGAAGATAACTTTTCTGTTGACTTTGCCTGTGTTCCAGCAGTAATGCCGAGCATTCTGTTAGAGTTCATCGCTGTTAAGTTGTGTTGTACTACCATAATTTCCTCCTTGAAATAAGATGTAGCATCCTTGCTACAAATATGTGATTGTTATGAAATCCGCTCCGTCGGCCGTACGCTCCGTTGGTTAAAGATTTCGGTTAAAGGAATGTTGTTTTCCTTTGTTATATAATATATCGGAGTAATTTCCGAAATATTAACACCTAAAATAACTTTTTTTTGATTAATTATTGATTAATTCCAATCATTTCCGATTCCGGAAATACCGGAGAAGTTACTGCCTGTACCGCTTCTCATGGCTTTAGCATAACTGTTTACGGCCTTTACGCTGGATCTGCTGCTTTTAAGGCGCTGTTTTTCGTTTCTGAAGGCTGCTTCCATAGCCGCTTTATTTCTGGCTTCCTCGGCCTGAATTTTGGTACTCAATGCAGTAATATCCGTAATCAGCTTCTGCATCTTTTTTATTTCTTCTTTATATAAGTCCTTATTGGCATTTAACTCAGCTTTGACATTTTCATATACAATTTCAAAGCCTTCGTCAAGCTTAACCAGCTTATATATAAGAACATCCTTTTCTTCGACATTCTTATCGAATGCTTCAAAGGAAAACGGCTCTGTCTTGGCGATACTAAGCTGCTCTTCATCTTTTTCATGAATTTTATTGAGAACCTCTATTTTTTTCTCAAGGCTCTCCGTTAATGCAGTAATATAAGTATTGCTCATCTTACTCCTGCCTTTTTCATTACTTCTTTCCAATTGTCTCGAACGGATCTTAAATGTTCGACAACCTCTTCCATGTCCTTAGGATCTTTGGATACCATCGTATCATTAATGCGCGATGACAAATATACATATATGTTTTCAAAATCCTGAGCCACCGGATATTTCATATCAAGAGTCTCTCTTAAATAATCAATAATCTTTCCGACTCTTATGATATTATTGTGTGCTCCCTGAACATCTTTATGTTCCATTTTAACAATCGCAATATTTCCGAATTTAATCGCTCCTTCATATAAAAGAAGTGTTAACTCAGCAGGCGAAGCTGTTAATATTTTACTGTTATTGTACTGACTGTATGCATTTGGTAATGCCATTTATCAGTCCTCCTGTAAGTTATTGTCCGAACAATCCGGAAAGATAACTGTTCTTAGATTCCATTGCTGACAGCGCAGATTCCATCTTGGCAAATTTAGCATAATATTTATCTTCATATTCATTAAGCTTAGCTTCTGCTTTTGAAATCTGACTGGTAAAGTCGGTTAATTCCTTTTTCATTGATTTATCATCATAGAAACTGCCAAACGAAGAGTTTGTGGTACTCTTTGATAAATCATTCATTTTTGAATAAACTGAGTCAAACAGTTTTGAAAAGAAACCGACAACCGCGTCCGGATCTGTAGCGATCATTGACTTAAGCTTATCCGCGTTTCCGGATGTCTTTTCATCATCTTTATCGCCGTCAATATGATATGCGGAATGTTCAAAGTCCGCAGCCTCAAAATAGCTTAAGGTTCCGATACCGAAATCAGAAAGATACATTGTCTTTCCGCCAACCTCATAACCGGATGCCATTGTCTCTTTAAGTGAAGAGAAAATATTCTGAAGGGTAGTATCTTTTCTAAGAAGAGATTCTTTTACCTTATTTTCAATCTTCTCAACTTCCGAATCCGTTAACGCATCCTTCTCTTCATCGGTAAGGGGATCATAACCCTTAGCGGTTCCGGCATTGTAAAGTTTATCGATTTTGTTTATTACTTCATTGTACTGCTTAAGAAGACCCTTAACCTGGTCATAAATACCGTCGGTGTCATCTTTGGTTGTTACGGTAATATCATCAGCTACCGCAAAGCATTCAAACGTAAGCCCGTTTACTTCCACACTGTTGGTAGCGGATGTATATTCAGCTCCGTTAAGCTCGATTAAAGCATCTTCACCGGCAAGCTTGACAGCTCCTTTAGAATAGAGGCTGCTGCCTGAAGCATTTGTTGCCATTTCCGCAGCTTCCATCTTTGCCATAAGTTTGTCATAAGCTTCGCTGAAATCAGGATTTTCCTTATCTGAAGCTTCAGCCTTAAGCATCTTATAAATCTCAGAGTCTACATCCTCTGTAATGGCACTGATTGCCGCATCCTTATCCTGATCTTTTAAAGCTGAATAGTAGTCTGTATATTTCTTATATTCGTCAGCAGTAGCTTTGTTCTGAGCATTAGCCGGATCAACATTTATTCCAAGAACGCTTAATGCCGAAAAACCGGCTGCATTATCAGCAGTTATAGCAAAATCATTGGCTTTTCCGCTGCCCGATGCACCGATATAAAAACGCTGGTTTTTCTCATCGAAGTTTGCGGAAACTCCTGCCTTGTTAAGCTGACTCACAATATCGGATATCTTTGTATCTTCTCCGATGGAAATTGTTGTAGACTTTCCGCCGGTAGTTACGGTAAATGAACCACCGTTTGTATCCGTAAGTCCGCTTACGGGATTACCGTCAGCATCCTTTAATGTCAGACTGCTTAATGTGGTTTCCTTGGTAACAGATGCCCCATCTTCAGAAGCAACCTTCTGACCGGTTAAATATCCGGACTTTGCAAGCTGCTTAATTGAAAGAGACTGAACGGAATTCATAGCGCCGCTGCCTGTAATAACTTTTACGGCATTGGGATTACTTACGCTTGAAGTTTTTTTCTTTAAATCGGATGTAAAACGAAGACTACCGAACTTTGACTGAAGAGACTTAAGTTCTTTGTTAAGATCTTTCCATGCATCCTGTTTCCATTCAAGACGGGTATTATTTTTCTTTAATGTTGTAACTTTTGTACTTTTAGCTTTTACAAGTTCCTGAATGATGCTTTCGGTATCAAGTCCGGAACTCATACCTGTAATACGTGTAGGCATATAGTATCCTCCTTAGCAATAATCACGCAGTTATCTGCGCTCGTCGACAAGTAATCCTGCCATTTCCCACACTCTTGCAATCATATCAAGAGTCTTCTCGGGAGGAAGTTCCTTAATTACTTCCTTGGACTTCTTATCAACAATCTTAATGGTTACTCTGTTGGTTCCTTCATGAATACCAAAGACTGCTTCGGAGTTGCTCATTTTCTTGTTTAAATCTTCAACGGCCTTGTGAAGCTGTTCGTTGCTGGGCTGCTGATTTTCTCTGTTGAAATTACTGTCCTTCTCATCAACGTTTTCAACAACCTTTGTAGTCTCATCTACTTTGGGCGCGTTTTCTGCGATAGAAACATCCGTGTACTCCATGGCAGATTTTGTGGTATTGTTTGCGGGCTGAATCGACTGTGCCTGCATCGTCATAATGCTGTTTATTGGTTCGATAGCCATATCTTATCTCCTGTCTGTGGAATCCGTTCCACTAAAAAAAGATTTCTTCCTACCTGTATTATCGGACAGGTAGAAAGAAAAGTTTATAGTTATGTATGTATTTTATAGCATAAAAGTTAACGAAACAATATATATTTTTAGCCGAACAGATTCTTAAGGCTTGCAAGTGAATCTGCATTCATAGCTTCCTTATTTGCATCCTGAATCTGCACATATACTTCTTTACGATAAATCGGAACTTCTTTGGGTGCGGAAATACCGATCTTAACCTGCTCTCCTTTTATCTCAAGAACAGTTATTTCAATATTGTTATTAATAACTAATGCTTCATTTTTCTTTCTTGATAATGCTAACATGTGCCCACCTTCTTTCTGGCATCTAAAATGTCATAGATAGGGAACTTAACAGGGTAATCGCCGTCAACAATAATCTGAACTGCTTTTTTGGTTTCTGCATTAATGACCAAAGGTCCCATTAAGTTTGCACTCATTTCCTTAATGTCCTTGGGAACTGTTATTGTTACAAGAACAAGAAGCTGGTCAACATCCAGTGAACCAAGAGATTTTAACATCTCGTCATCAACTATCGGATTGTAATCTTCTTTAACAAGAAGCGGATCCATAACAGGCATTGCAAAATTTGTTTCCTGAAGTGACTGCATCCATCTGATACCTACATCATTTCCGTCTTCGGCATCATAAATTAATGCAAAATCGGTAAGATCGGGAAATCCGACAATGCCGTTTTCAAAATGAATAATTTTGTTATCGTCGATTGTTACTTCGCCGAAAATACGAGTTTCAATAGTCATTTTTAACCCTCCGTTTTATAAATAGTTAAGAAGTGATTCTGTTAATGTTTTACTTGTAGCCATAAGTGCCGCATCATATGCATAAGATGCGCTTGATAACTTAACGGCTGTTTCTGCCATATCAACATCTTCATTTTCAGACTTCAGTTCTTTCAATGTGGAAAGCTGGGTTCCAAGTCTGTTCTGAATAAGTTCAAGTCTCTTGCTTCGTGTACCGATGTTGGTAAGAGCCAGATTATTTCTTGTTAAATAGCCTTCAGCCTTTGTAATGCCGGCACCGAAAAGGTTTGACATAGTATCCTTTACGTAAGTGAAAGTCTTTTCAACAGCGTCAATCTGCTTTTGGATTGCTTCTCTTCCCGGATCGCTTTCTGGAAGTGCATCTCTGTCGGCCTTTAGTTTAATTAGCGTTGCTTCTGTTTCATCAACACTGTTTATCGCTCTTATTATATCGTCGATATCTCTCTTAATATTGTGAGTAAAGCACTCACTGGCATTGGTATTTATTCTGAGTGACTGATTAACTCCGATGTTATAATTGATTTCTGCTTCCGGAGAAGCGTCAAAGTTATATTCAATACTGCTGCCCTGATCAAGACATTTGAAATAGTGCTGAGGTCTTAAATCACCCTTTGTCCACTTATCCCTTTCATACTCAACATTGAAGGACAATTCATCATTTTTAATGGCATCGGCGATATTTTTACCAAAAAGAAGCTCGCCGGTTTCTTTTACGAATACTACCGCGTTATCATCGTTCTTCTCTGTATTTTATGGATTGGGATTGTCGGAAACGGATACCGATGTTGCTGTAATCATGGCTGCATCGTTGGTTCCGTCACCGTCTGTATCATCAGGAGTTGCTCCTGTCACCGTCGGCGCTGTTCCTGCCTTATTGGTAAATCTTATGACAGCATTACTGCCTTCTTTTAAGCCGCTGTATGCCAAACGAAATCTTGCTATTTCTTCCCTGTCAACATTCTGTTCGACATTATCATCCTTGTGGGTATAATTTACTGAGTCAAGGCTGTCTGCATTGCCTTCTTCCCAAATTTTAAAATCAACCTCTTCGTTCTTTTCAAAAGTAAGTGAAGTATCGGTTCTGAAGCCGGTAAAAATGCTTCTTCCCGCAAAGTCGGCATTTCCTGTGTTATATATTTCTGCAGCCAAAGCTTCCAGGTTTTCCAAAATAATCTTTCTGTCCGCTGCAGTAAGTGTATCACTTGCCCCCTTAACGTATTGTTTACGTATATCGGTAATAATCTCCGAAAGTGTATTGATAGCATCTTCGGTTACTTCAAGCCAAGATTCAGCATCTTCCGCATTCTTTTCTTTGTACTGTTCTGTCTGACTTACATTTGTACGAAGTCTTAACGAACGAAGTGCAATAATCGGATCATCGGAAGGTCTGCTTATCTTTTTTTCGGTAGCAATCTGTGTTGAAAGCGTATCCTGAAGAATTTTATTGTTATTAATATTTGTAAGGGAATTGTTCTGAATAATCTTATTGGTTATTCTCATTTTTAATCCTCTTCTCTGATAGTTTTAATTTAACCGTTATACTCCGGTTTGAAGAATTAATCTATCATATATTTCGGTAAAAGTCTGAATCATTTTAGAGGCAAGGTTGTAATTATTTTGATATCTTACAAGGCTTATTGCCTCTTCATCGGAATCAACACCGGAAATGGAAATTCTCTGGTTATTTATTGTATTTCCCATGGTGTTATAATATGTCTTTCCCGATTTGGCTCTCGATGAATTAAGTGCCACATCGGAAAGCAGACTCTGTAAAAATTCACTGGTGGAACCGCCTCTGAATCCCATCGTTCCGGTATCGGACACAAGCTTTGTGGAATCGTGCTTAAGTTCAAGAAGTTCAAATACAATATCAGCTTTCGATTCACCGTCGGTAAGACCTGTTCTGGTAGCCAGTTTCTGAGGGTCATCCGATACTTCTTTATTAATTGCGAAATTAGCCGCGGTCAAAAGATAATAGGTATCGTAGAAGGGCTGATCGTCAGTATCGTCACGGTCCTTTGAGTAACAAACCTTGGAACCGTCCTTATAATAATCATCAAAGTCAAACTGACCGCCAAGTGCGGTATTTCCCGCAAAAAGAATCTGTCCGGCATTTCCGTAGGAATCTACGGCACCATCCTGAAGAAGAATCTTGTTGAAGTTTTTTGCAAACAGTCTTACAAACTCGTTTAACTGTTCCTGATAATAAGGAATTCCCTGGTAGTCAACAGATCTTCCGACCTGAGCTACCTTATCAAGTCTCGAGTTCGAAAGATGATTAACTCCGTATGTTTCATCCAGCTGGAAGGTATAAGTGCAGTTTCCGTCAGCATCCATTTTGTATTCCCAGTCGGAATAATAAAACATTTCATTACCCAGTGCGATTTTTCCGCCGGTGCTTGATAAAGTACACTTATCAAGATCCTTAAGATAATCATAGGAAACCTTTATTTCCACCCGGTTATTCTCAAGATCAACCTTTGATACCTTACCGGTAAAGTGTTCTGTATTGTTTCCGTCACGAAGTTCTATAAGACCCTGAAGCTTTCCGCCGGTCATTGTACTGTATAAATTAAAGTTGGCTCCGTTGTCCCACTTTAATTCATAAAGACCTACGGCATCGGACTGATTAACGGTTTCATATACTTCTCTCTGAACACACTCGATATTGTTGTATTCATTGGTATCTACAAGAATCTGGCCGCCCGCAATTGTAACCATGTATCGGTTTGCTCCCGTATCATAGTTGTTAACGGTGTCAACGATAGGAGTTTCCTTTACATCAACCGAAACATACTCGGAAAGCTGATCAATCAAAAGAGCTCTCTTATCGCGAAGCTCATTGGCATGTGATCCGGTAAGTTCAATTACGTTTATCTGCTTATTAAGTGTGGCAACCTGTTCTGCAATGGAATTAATCTGGGATACTGTATCCTTAATTTCCATATTAATATCCTTCTGAAGTTCACTCAGCTGATTGGATATTGTGTTGAAGTAGTCGCACAAGCTCTGTGCATAATGAACAAACTGGGATTTTGTGGAGGAACTGCCTGCATCCTTGGACAATTCTTCAAGCGCGTTGTACATAAGATCCAGAGTAGTGTTAAAGCCTGCTGTTCTTTCATCATCCACAAAATAGTTTTCAAGGCTTTCCATGTAGTATGACTTAATTGTATTCTCGCCAAGTTTCTCATGATTATCCCAATACTTTGTATCGTAAAAATCATCATGAAGACGTTCAATGGCAATCGTATCTACACCGGCACCGGCACATCCGTAGGTAGTGAATGTTCTGAGCGCAAGATTCGCTTCCTGAGTTGCGCTCTGTCTTGAGTAGCCTTCCGTTTCCGCATTGGAAATGTTGTTTGAAACGGTATTAAGACCTGCGTTGGCTGCCGTAAGACCTGTATATGAAATATTTAATCCAAAAAATTGTGAAGGCATCTCTTTTCCTCGCTAAATACCTTAATCAATCAGTTACTTTCTTTTGCCTTATACGGCAAGAGTCTGAATTATATGCTCTAACATCTCATCGATAACCGTAATGTATCTTGAGGATGCATTGTAAGCATTTTGAAATTTAATCATAGAGGTTAATTCTTCATCGGAAGAAACACCCTGAACCTGTTCCCTTGAGTTGTATATCGAGTTAACCGTTGCCTGTTGTGAATCCGAAATATTTTTGTAAACAGATCCTGAATTGGCAACCTGTGAAACAAGGCTTGAATAATATGAGTTAATACTGCACTTTGTTGTTACATTAGGATTTAATACGTAAATATCAGCATCGAATCCTGCAATAAGCTTCGCTGCAGTTTCATAATCTACGGTTCCGTCAGGGAATACAAATCCCATTTTACCGGCTTCACGGATAAGTGTGGGGTTAACCTGAAGGTTCGGAATACTGTAAAGGGTTTCCGTACGGGTTTTGTCCACAGTATTTTCTTCGTTAAATTTCCATTCACCGCCTTCAAATCTGTAACCGTCTGAAGCGATTTTCTGGAATAACTGAAGAGGTGATCCGTCATCATCACACATATAACCTGTAGTCGGATCGGAAACATCCTCAAATATCTTGTTTACCGTTGTAACAACATTATGTATAAGCTGATCAAATTCAGCCTGAATGTTCATGCATACCGACTGGGCAACCGTATGATTATAATAATCGGTATCTGCTTCGTATCTGTCCAAATCTGCAAGATATTTAGCCTTTGCTGCTTCAAGTCCAACCGGATCACCCGCATAATCGGCTTCCTCAGGAGGTTCCGGCTTTACCGGAATGTCAGCATAATTGGCAACCTTATCGCCACGGATATAAAGCATTGCTCTGAGTTTTCCGACATCGGTATTCTTCTCCGAAGAAATCAATGCATTCATATTGAAGACTCTTGCTGCTGATATATCAAGCAAAGAACCGTCATTGGCAGTGTATACATTTTCTCCTGCCTTGCTGCTGTCAGATACGGGAGTTGCTGCAAATTCCCAATAGGGGATGTAAAAGCCTGTAACCGTATCCTGTACAACATTCATTTCATAAACGGTATCACTTGCAACGAAATCCACACCTTCAACCGCTACTCTTACGGAACCGAAAAGGTCTTCCGAATACTTAATATTTACAAGGCTTGCCAGCTCATCGAGGCAGTGGTTTCTTTCGTCTCTAAGGTCATTGGCCTCTTCAACACCACCAACTTCAATTGATCTGATTTTGTCGTTTAGACTGTAAATTCTATTTCCAAGCTCATTTATATGATTAACCTGATCTTTAATATGAGCATTAAGTTCATTCTGATAGTCAATTAACCCCTGATATACCTGAGAAGCGTTTGTCAGGAAAGACTGAGCATTCTGAACCAGCATTCTCTGAACCGTAGTATCATCGGGGGTTTTTGCAAGCTCTTCTATTGTTGACCAGAAATTGCTTAGTGACTTATTGAAGCTTGCATCATCATTCATTTCATCTAAGAGGTCTTCAACCTCTGTCATGGCGTTATAGGATTCGTCGTAGAAAGCGCTTCGGCCGGCTTCACGACGGTAAGAAAGGTCAAGGAAATAATCTCTGACCTGACGAACCTTGGCATAAGTAACACCGATACCAACCTGCTGGGCGGACACGGACACAGATGCCTTTTTGATTGTATTATAGACTTTATCAGATGAGAGTACCTGCTGACGCACATACCCTTCAGTCTCCATGTTTGACAAGTTATGCGCAGTGGTATTAAGGGCGTTCTGGCTTGTCTGCAATCCTGAAGTTCCAACATATAAACCACTTGTCAACGACATAACTAATTCCTCACATAACGACTAAATATTCACGGAGTTTCTCCTTACTGTTTGGCATCAAAACCACCGCTTACTCCGCCGATAAGGCTTCCCGTATTGTACGCGCCCCTATCATAGTTTGCGGTTTCAGGTGCCTTTCTCATGGCCTGGATCAAATTAAGATTAAAATCCACCATTTCCTTGGCACTGTTTAAAAGTTCTTCATTTCTCTCATTTAACAGTTTCATCTGGTGCAAAGTATTATGAAGTTTATCATGTACCTTTGCCAATGCCTGCTGCTCTTTTGGAGACTTGTCCAAAAGCGAAATAAGAACTTTGAGCTTAAGTCCCGAAACGTCCGTGTTGAGGATTTTAGCAATTTTTAGCATTGTGGCTTCGCGATTCTTTTCGAGACCGTTTATGGCGTCGACAACTGTCTGCTCATCATCCGTGATTTGCTCCAGTTTAACAAGATCGCCTTCCACAATGGCCTGGGTTTTTCCTGAGGACAGCTCGATGAGCTTCTGATATTCCGAATCCTCCTGATTTAAAACATCAATTAGATTTTCTACCAGACTGGCCATCGAACTACCTCATTGCTTCATATTTCTTTAATAACTTGTCTGCAAAGCTTTCGCCGCTGACATCATAAGTTCCCTCGTTAATGGCCTTCTTTAAGGGTTCTACTACATCGTATCGAATGTCGCTTGCTGCCTTAACAGATGCCTTGGCAACCTGCATATCCATACCCATGGAGCTGATCTGTACCTGATCTGTAGGTCCCTTACGAACTACGTTCTGCTCCCTTCTAACCTTTGAGGAATTGTAAGCCTGCTGAACCTGTGTATAAGCTTCTATACGCATAAATGTTCCTCCTTCCGGGTCATCCATGACCCTTTCATCTACATATTTTATCGGCCATTTTTATAATAACTTTATAGGAAATCAAAAAGATTTTGAAGAAGTTTTTCAGATTATCAAGAGACGTGTTAACATCCCCATAGCGCAAAAAACCTCCGCCCAAAGACGGAGGTAATAAATACTACATAAACAGCCAGCTGAATACCCTAAATACAATTCCTATAGCGGTGCTTATCAGGCTGCATATAATACCGAATATGATGCTTAAAGACACACCTACAATACCGCAGACAAGTCCTCCGGTTGCAGGACCTTTTGTCTGAGGGTTTCCGTTCTTTCTCTCCAATGCGCCAAGGGTAATTGCACCCGCGCCAAGCAAAATACCTATCATCGGTGCTCCGGCGAAGAAAACACCCATCAATATGGAGAAAACACCCAAAACCAGTGATATCGTTCCGAACTTGGATGAAGTATTGGCAACTTCAACCGGCTTGTCATTATTCTCGGTTACTACCGCATTTTTAATCTTCGGAGGTTCTTCCACAACTACGTCATCAGCGTCAAGCCACTGAGCAGTCTCGGCTTCTTTGGCAGTGCCGTTCTGTTCGTTCCATTCATCCATTGTCATAATATTATTCCTCGATTAAAACCATACATAAACGCAAAATAAAATAAAAAGCAAAAATATTATAACAAATATTCCGCCAATTAACAAAGCCGCAGCCAAAACTCCCTTTGTCATGGCAACGGTTTCCTTAAATCCCAAAGGTTCAGGATTAACTAATTCACGGGATTTAGCCGAATTTTCACTTAAATTGGCGTCCTCAGCTATATTGGAAGCTTTAGCCGGATTATACCAGGGCATCCCCTCTACATTCATATTGGCAATGGTTCTTCCATCATCAATATATTTCACTTTTTTCTTTTTATTCTCGCTCATACGAATTTGCTCTTTCAAAAATGGCAGGGACAATACTGTCTCTGCCATAAATTAACTTTTCCTAGTCGTTATTATCTGCCTGCTTTTCAAAAGCAGCATTCATTTCAGGAGTATTGTAAAGGTGGCATGCCACAAAATGACCGGGTTCCACTTCACGGTATTCGGGAGCAACCTTGCTGCAAAGTCCCATACAGTCTTTACATCTTGTGTGGAACTTACATCCGCTGGGCGGATTGGCCGGTGAAGGGATACTTCCTTCAAGAATAATTCTTTCCATCTTCACTTCGGGATCCGGAATCGGAATTGCGGAAAACAGAGCCTTGGTATAGGGATGAAGCGGCTTATCAAACAGTTTTTCGGTATCGGAATACTCTACCATATTACCAAGGTACATAACGCCGACCGTATCCGAAATATGTTCTACAACCGAAAGGTCGTGGGAAATAAACAGATATGTCAGTTCGAATTCCTTCTGAAGATCCTTGAGCAGGTTAATAATCTGTGCCTGAATGGAAACGTCAAGCGCCGATACCGGTTCATCGCACACTATAAATTCAGGATTAAGCGCAAGAGCTCTGGCAATACAGATACGCTGTCTCTGTCCGCCGGAGAATTCGTGAGGATATCTGTCCTTATGATATTCCTGAAGGCCGCAGGCTTTCATTATTCTTGTAATATAATCGTCAAATTCTTCAGCAGGAACGATTCCGTGTTCTCTTACCGCTTCACCTATTATTTCACCTATGGGAAGTCTGGGTGAAAGGCTTGAAAAAGGATCCTGGAAAATAATCTGAATCTTGGGTCTTGCCTGGCGAAGTTCTTCCTTGGTAAGTGAGAAAATATCAACTCCGTTCACAAGTACTTCACCGGAGGTCTTGTCCTGTAATCTTAAAATGGTACGACCTGTTGTCGATTTACCGCATCCGGACTCACCTACAAGTCCCATTGTTGTTCCTTTTTTTATTGAGAAAGAAACACCGTCTACCGCTTTAACGTAACCGGTAGGCTTTCCGAAAAATGTCTTTCCCGTAGGGAAATATTTCTTTAAGTCTTTAACAACCAAAAGTGCGTCGTCTTCTGCGGATGCAACTTCCTGAGCTGTTTCGTTTTGAATATTTAACTTTTCTTCACTCATTACAGTTCCTCCACATTAACAGGATTGGGATATCCGAGAACTTCACCCTCATCGTAGTAGCGATAACAGGATACGATGTGTGTATCGCTGATTTTAATTTCAGGGGGATAATTTCCAAAACCTGCTTCTTTATTTCTGCACTTATCACAGGTGTATTCGCATCTGTCTCTGAAGTAGCAGTAATCAGGCATATTAATAGGGTTAGGCACAGAGCCGGGAATATTATAAAGCTCATCAACCTTTTTCCCCACAACAGGCTTAGACTTCATAAGTCCTATAGTGTAGGGATGGCAGGGATTTGCAAATATTTCTTTGGCAGTACCTTTTTCAATAACACGGCCCGCATACATAACGACAACATAATCAGCCATATTTGCCACAACTCCAAGGTCATGGGTAATAAGCATAATAGAGCTGTTAATCTTGTCTTTTAAGTCTTTTAAAAGGTCAAGTATCTGAGCCTGAATGGTAACATCAAGCGCTGTTGTAGGTTCGTCGGCAATTATAAGTGAGGGATTACATGCAAGTGCGATTGCAATCATAATACGCTGTCTCATACCGCCGGAAAGCTCGTGAGGATACATTGAATATACGCCCTCTTTGTTGGCAATACCTACCATTTCAAGCATCTCAAGTGTTCTGGCTTTAACTGCTTCCTTAGTCATCTCAGGATTGTGAAGAGAAATAACTTCATTAACCTGATCACCGATTCTGAACACCGGATTTAAGCTTGTCATAGGTTCCTGGAAAATCATTGACATCTTATTTCCGCGCAGATGCTGCATTTCGGAAGTAGGGGTTTTAACAATGTTAATTGCTTCATTGCCATCACCAAGATTTAGTCTGATTTCACCGCCGACAGTCTGACCGGCAGGCTTTTGAAGAAGCTGCATCAAAGAAAGACTTGTAACGCTCTTTCCGCAGCCGGACTCGCCTACAATACCTACCGTCGAACATTTGGGAACTTCAAAAGAAATACCGTCAACAGCTTTAACAACTCCGATATCTGTAAAGAAATATGAGCAAACATTGTCAAATTCCACGATATTATCGGGATTCTTCATAGTTGTCTTATATTCGCTTTCGGGAATATTCTTTCTGTTTCTCTGCTTTTCAAGCTTTCTTGTAATCTGTCGATTACGACGGGTAATCTTGGCAGTTTCTTTATTTGAAATATAAGATTTGTTCTTTTTAGCCATTTTCTTTGTCCCCCTATCGTTTCATCTTGGGATCGAAGGCATCTCTAAGGCCGTCACCCACAAAGTTAAATGCGATAACTGTAAGACATATTAAAAGTCCTACGGGAACCCAAATATATGTATATGCTTTCATTGCTTCCGCAGTCGATACTGAGTTAATCATGGTACCCCAGGAAGCCAGAGGGTGTTTAACACCAAGACCCAGGAAAGAAAGGGTTGATTCGGTAATAATAACCGAGCCCAGGCCTGAAGTAGCAGTTACAATAAGCTGAGGCATTACATTAGGAATAAGATGCTTGAATATTCTTCTCTTGCTCTTTAATCCGATAGCTTCCGCAGCTACCATAAATTCCTGCTCTCTTAATGAAAGAATCTGTCCTCTGACAAGACGGGCAACACCGGCCCATCCAAGAATACCCAGAATAGCCATCATCCATGTCAGTCGGATATAAGGCTTCATCTTTAAGGCATCAAACATGGCACCCATAATAATAAGAATGGGCATGGACGGAATACAGTAGAATATATCCACCATTCTCATAATGATGTTATCTACCCAGCCTCCAAAGAAGCCTGCAACACCACCCATAATAATACCAAGAATTGTTTCCAAAATAACTACTACAAAAGCAACCATAAGAGAAACACGTCCGCCGTACATCATTCGTGATAATACATCCATACCGTCACTGTCGGTACCAATCCAGTGTTCACTGCTGGGTGCGGCAAAAGTATCAATAAGATAAACAACCTGCTGTGCATTAAGTACATATGAACCGTTTTTATCTGTTATTGTTATTTCTCTGTCTTCTTTAATTAAGTTGCCGCTTTCATCGTAGGAATATTCACCGTTACTGTCTACCTGCGCAATAGGCCAGGTAAAGGTTGCGGTCTTTTTACCGCTTTCAGCCATTTCGGCAATAACTTTTCGGGTTTCCTCTTTGAATGCAATTTCAAGAGTATCTTCACCGTTGTATCTTCTTATAACAGAAGTTGAAATAGCCGCACATGGAGCATCTGCATTATTTATATCAAGCACAAGCTTTTCGCCTGTTTCACCATCAACCTTAATGGTATATTTAACATCACCGACTGCAAATTCCTTGCCTTCCGCAATTCCTTGAAGGGCTGCCTTTTCAAAGTCTTTTGTAATTTTGAAAGAAGCATCGAAGGTGTCAAATACATAAGTAGAAAGAATGGCAATCTTCGAAGATCCCGAAACCTTGTATACTTCAACAGCATCTCCGTTAACCGAAACACTGTAAATATCGTTTCCGATTTCAAGTCTTCCGCCCTTATCAAGTGCTAAAACAGACTCCTCGAATGCTGCATCCATCTTCTTTGAAAAATACTGGAAGCCTTCGCTCTCTTTATAAACATTGTATGTTTTCTTAACCTGTTCAACCTTGAATTCGACTCCTGATACGGTAAAGTCCTTTGCTTTATCCGCAATGGCCTTCTTCAGTGCTTCTGAAAATCCGCTGACTTCTTCCATTCCGGCTGAAATTTCAAGTTTGTCGCCTACAATGCTGTATGTTGCATACTTTACTTCTCCCGATGCCGAAGCAAACAATTCACTCTCTTCTTTGTAAAGTGAATAGATAAAATCTTCATCTTCTTCGAGTCTGTATGAAACACCGTCATTATCACGAAGAGTCATTGTCTTTTCACCGGTACTCTTCATTGTGTTAATCGAAGCTGTAAGCTTATTTTTTACCGTATAGTGAACATCCGCGTTTTCATCAAGCATAAACAGCGTATAGTCGGTTCTTTCCTTAACCTGAGCATAGTCTATTACAGAGTTATCATATTTATAGAAAATCTGTGTCTGACTGTAAGGATAAAAAAGAGGCATTACAAAAGAAAACAAAAACATGAATACCAAAATAACAGTTCCCACGATGGAAAGCTTGTTTGTAACGAATCGCTTAAAAACAAGCTGGCCGGGACTAAGAACCTTTACTCGTTCGGTACTGTCAAGAGACATTTCCTTTTCTTCTGCTTTGTTAAGTTCTTTTTCTTTTATCTCTCGTTCTTTTAATACTTCGTTGAAATTTTTAGCCACAATAACACCCCCTTAATTTACACGAACCCTGGGGTCAACCACGGCATAAAGAATATCTGAAATAAGGTTTCCGAGTAGGGTCAAAATAGAAATAAATGCAAGATAGAACATGGTGAAGGGAATATCACCGACCGTCATTGCATGGTACGAATAAAAGCCGATACCGCGAATACCGAACAAGGTTTCCGTAATAAGTGCTCCGGAAAAAAGCCCGGGAAGTGAACCGCCTAAAATGGTAACAAGGGGGATCAATGTATTTCTAAAGGCATGGTGACTTACAACCTTCTTTTCGGGAAGACCCTTTGCACGGGCTGTACGCACATAGTCCGCATTAAGAACTTCCAGCATATTGGTACGTGTATAACGCATAAGTCCACCGATACCCACAACTGTCAATGTCAAAATAGGTAAAACAAGATGGTTGGCCAGGTCTAAAAACTGTCCCATGGCATCAAGGTTAGCATAGTTTCTTCCCTGCATGCCTACCAGTTCAAACCAGCCGAGTTTAACAGAAAAAATTAATTTAAATACTGTCGCCACAAAGAATGTAGGCATCGAAATACCTATAAGCGATACGACAGTAACCGTATAGTCCGTAATACTGTATTGTTTTCTTGCCGCAACAACACCAAGCGGAATAGCGATAAAGATTTCCAGCACAAAACCGATGGCACCCATTACAAAACTATACCAGATACATTTCTTAAAAAGATCCGTAACAGGCATTGTCTGAGACCAGCTGTCGCCAAAGTTGCCTTTTGCCGAATTAATAAACCAGATACCATATCCTTTAATGATTCCCTGATCCATACCATATTGGGCATTTAATTCATCAATCCACTGCTGGGCACTTTTGGTATTACCGGGTCTGGTTGCCAGCTCCATTGCAGTTTTCTCCACGTAGCTTGTGGGAAGGGAATATTCAAGAATATAAATAATGAATGTTACAAAAAAGAAAATGAGAACACATAGCCCCAGTCTCTTTGCTATGAATTTTGCCATAAGAATAACGCACCCTCTAACACTTTATTAAAAATAAGGGCCTGTAAGTATTTATACAGGCCCTTTGGTAAATCAAAAAACCAACAATCTTTACTCAGAAATTAGTTCATTTCAAGTAATTCAATTTCGCTCATCCAACCCCAGAATGTTGTGATATCGGGAGTAACAGTGTCCATATTAACACGTTCAGGGCTGAAGATGATTGCATTCTGTCTCTGGTATGTAGGAACTTCTACTGCCCAGTCAAGAATGATTTCAAGACATTCCTTGTATGTAGCCTTACGATAAGACTGATCAGCACTTTCACGAGCTGCAACGATTAATTCGTCAAGTTCGTCTGATGTGATTGAGTAATGATTTGAAGTTGTTCCTGCCATGTAGTTTGATGAGTGATAAATCTGATACATATCAGGATCAATTGTAGCACCCCACGCAGCAGCCCACATATCAGCTGTATCTGCATCAAGAGCATCCCAAAGAATATTGGAATCTGAAGGGTCATTAATTTCAAGAGTAATACCAACGGATGCAAGAGCTTCCTTGGTTGCGGTTAAGATACCGTATGCAGGGTGATCACCAACACCGTCTGCAGGAATGATTACTTCGTAAGTCATTTCAGCGCCTTCGGGAGCTGCGGTGAACTTACCTTCTGCATCATCATATGTATAACCTGCTGCCTTTAAGAAGGATACAGCTGCAGCTAATGCTGCTTCAGCCTTCTGTTCATCGGTCATATCAGCTGTATAAATGTCATTGCCTTCTGCATCAACAGAGTATGCAAGTCTGTAACCGTTATCTGCAGGCTTGGGAGCAGCCCAAGAAGTATTGGACATAGGGTACTGAATAACAGCAGCCATTTCACCGTAGTAAGAGTTAATAACTGTATCTCTGTAGCATGCGAATAATGTAGCAAATGCTTTTCTTAAGGATTTGGATTCTTCGCTATCCTTAACGCCGCCAACGTTCATGTTGGAAGCTGAAATACCGATGTAACCATAACCTAAGTTGTCAACAAGTGAAGTGTAAAGAACATCACCGGATACTTCTCCGTTAGAGTTGTAGCTCTTAATATTCTTTAATGTTTCAAGGCTCATTGAAGGATCTGAAATATCAAATGTACCGGAAGCTACACCTGTAAGCTTATCGGTTGAAGGTGTTTCCTTAAAGTTGATATATTTTGTCTTGGGAGCACCGTTATAGTAGTTTTCGTTAGCTTCAAATGAAACAACACCGTTCTCATAGCTTACGAACTTATAAGGACCAGCACCTAAAGGAGTTGTTGTCTTTGCCTTTACTCCGCTTAAATCACCCTTTGTGAAGCCGAACTTATTTGCATCATAATCATATGCTGCAACATCACCGTAATAGTGAAGAGGAGCTACCGAAACACCAAGCTGGTAAATAGCTACAGCATCAAAAGATTCTGTTGTTACTCTTACGGAGTAATCACCGGTCTTTTCGATACCTGCAATGTTAGCTGCAGAATCACCTGTAGAAACAGGAGCAGTATAATTGTCATAATCATCCATAAGTTCCCAAACAGAAGAACCTGCTGTTTCTGTATCACTTAATGAAACGACGTCTCCGCCGTAAGCGTCAACCATAATAGCCCAAATGTCAGCTAAGGTTGCATCTTCATCAGCAGGGAAGCCCCATGTGCCCATTGTCACACCGGGAGCATCTGTGTCTGCGTTGTAACCTGCAGCAACACAGTAATCAATGATTTCCTGTACAAAGCTTTCGCCGGCCTTGTCAACGCTTGCCCAGAATGCTGTCTGAGTAGCTTCGTCCCAGTATGTAAAATCTGAATTATCCTTGCCTGCTGCAACAATGAGGTTAGCAAGAGAATCCATGTTGCTTCTGTAGTCTTCCATACCAACGATAGGTAATGAGTAGAATGTAGACGCACCGTCATACATAGGATCGGATAATACATACATTGAGAAAATAACGTCATCAGCAGTAAGCTTTTCACCGTCTGAAAATACAAGATCATCTCTTAAAGTGAAGTCATATACTACTGTTCCGTCATCGTTCTGAGTAATGTCGAGATCGGCAATACCCTTATAGGTGTATTCGGTTCCGTTATAAGGAATAACTTCACCTTCAATACCCTTTGTAATAATATTACCTTCACGGTCATTACCGAGAAGTCCGACTGATACCATGCTTGCTACATCCTGGTCATAAGCTGTTGTAGCAAAGAAAGGACTAAACTTGCTGGAAAAATAATCATATCCAACAACAAGAATTTTGTCTTCAGAAGTTTCTGTTGTTTCGGTAACTACTTCAGCAGGTGCTTCGGAAGAGGTTTCAGATACTGCGGGAGTATCTACTGATGTGGGTTCTTTTTCACCACATGCGGTTAAAGAACCTACTACCATGGCTAAACCAAGGATAAGTGCAAGGCTCTTTTTCATAACCTTTTTCATAATTTTTCCTCCTATTAAAATGTATGGGTATTTCCCCTTTACATATATTAACTAGAAATCTAGCAATATTACTAAAGCATTTTACAACTTTTCATACTTTTTCGCAAGAAAATTTTCGACTTCTTTCGTTGTTAAACTCCTTGAAAATAGGGCATTTGCAATAAATATGGTTAACATAATTGCCTGAAAAAGAATAAATATATAATCATTTATGAATAAATATGTGGATATTCTTAATAGGTAAATAATTACCCCAACAAGTGACAAAAAAGTAAACAGTATTCCAAAAAGTGATGACTGTTTAAACTTGTCGGCGCTTTTCTCTTTTTCGTTTATTTTAAGGAGTTTTCCCGGCTTTTTGTAAAATGTCACTGCAGTAATGAATAAATATACAGCAAATAAATTCAGGCAAAACGGGAGAATGATGTATATCACCTTTGAAAGGTTACTGTATATCCATAAATTTATAAACATACTCAATATTAATCCCACAAGAAAAAGCTTATAAATGGAAGCTCTCTTTTTATGTTCTTCCGCTGACTCCTCGAATTCATAATAAGGACCGATATATTCCCACTTATCTGTTTTTGATCCATCTGAATTAATCTGAACATCCATCCGGTAATATTTATTATATTTGGTAGAAATCATTTCAAATACCTCATAATTTATTTGTTCTTATTCTACCATATCAAAAAAAAGGCGACTACCCTAAGGTAATCGCCTTTGATTTCGTAATTATAATCCTAAAGGATTAATCTTACTTCCAAGCGTCGTACTGGCTCTGGAACTCAGCAAGAACGTCCTGGTAACCAGCTGCATCAAGTGCTGCCTGGTAAGCTTCGATTGTAGCTGCAACATCAGAAGCTGCAACACCACCGGTTTCAAGAGGGAATCCATATTCATCGAAGATTGCCTGACATGCAGTATAAGCTGCTTCTACAGGAGTCTTGTCGAAGTGGAAGCCGTTAGCGCAAGAAATAAGTGCGCTTGAGTTGAAGTCGATGTACATCTGAGGTGTGTAAACTGATGAGCTTTCGCAAGTTACAACAGTAGCAGATGCAGATTCCCACATGGAGTGGTTGTAAGAAGCATCAGTAACCTTTTCTACGTAACCATCAGCATCATAGTTGAAGTCCTTACCTTCGATACCGTATGTGTACATATCAGCAAGCTTTGAATCTGTGTAAAGAAGACCCATGAAGTCGATAGCTGCCTTAGCCTGTTCTTCAGTAGAGTTAGCTGTTACGCAGTAGCAAGAACCAAGCATAGAGTCTGTGTGAAGGTATCTGTTACCAGCGGGCTGCATAACAACGTTCTGGCCGTAACGACCGTTAGCTTCACCGTTGTTAGGAAGATCTGTCCACCAAGAAATAGCCCAATCCTGAGACTGTGTTGTGGTATCTGTTGTTACCTTGTTAACTTCATCTTCTGAAATATAACCAGCTTCAGCATATTCAGCCATTAATGTACAGAATTCAAGATATTCAGGAGTAAGAATAGAATCTACAACTTCATTTGTCTTACGGTCAACTGCAACCCAGTTAGAAGTAGCATCACCTGTAAAGAAGTCATATGAATCAATGTACCATCTGTAGAACATAGCGGTCTTCTGAAGAAGAAGGGGATACTTAAGACCATCGTTCTTAGCATCTTCAAGCATAGGCTTAAGATCAGCTAAAGTCTTAACAGTTGTGATATCCCAACCGTGCTGGTTAACAAGATCTTCACGGAACATGAAGTCATAACCTTCTACGTTATCCTTGTATACAGGGATGAAGTAGTTTCTTCCGCCGTACTTTGAAGCTTCCCACTGTCCAGCATCCATTGAATCATAAAGAGCTGTGCCGGGAAGAAGATCGGTGATATCGTATGCTGCATTTGCTGCATAGAGATCCTTTGTTCCGATTGTGCTTTCCCAAGAAGCGGTCCAAAGAAGGTTGATTTCGTTGTTGTTAAGAGCAAGGTTAGCCTTGTCGGTATATTCACCTGAAACAACGTCTGTAAGAGCGATCTGAACGTTAATCTTATCAGCGATATAAGCGTTGATAGCGTCCTGAATTTCAGCTGTTCTAGCAGAATCAACTGCGCCTAAGTTAAATGTGTTTCTGTAAACGTTGATTGTTACAACGTCGCCAGAAGCTGCAACATCACCACCGTTATCGGTGCTTGCTGCGGGAGCTTCGGTAGAAGCTACGGGTGTGTTGTCTGTTGATGCAGCAGGAGCTGTTTCACCACATGCAACGAGTGAAAGACCCATTACAGCTGCAAGAGCAAGAGCAACAACTTTGTTAAGTTTTCTCATGATAAATCCTCCCTATTGAGATATATATATTCTATAGATGTTCGTTATGGACATCTCGAATATCAAGGTTATAATAAAATATTTTTTTAATAAGTCAATTAAGTAATTCTTAATTAACCCTTAACAGAACCAACGGTAAGACGCTTAATGTAGTACTTCTGTAAGAGTGGATATACAACCATAATAGGTCCGATAACGATGATAACCGTTGCCATTGTAGCTGAGTACTGAGGAATTGTACCACCCATAGCAGCTCTTGCTGCAGAAGGTACGTTGTTGTTGTTAAGAAGGAATTCAATACTCTTCTGAATGTTTACAAGAAGCAACTGAAGAGGTTTCTTCTTATCTGTTGTAATGTACATCAACGCATTCTGCCAGTCATTCCAATATGCTGTTGCCATCATGAAACCTACAGCTGCAAGTGAAGGCTTAAGCAAAGGTAATGTAATCTGGAAGAAAGTTCTGTATTCACCGGCACCGTCAATCATAGCAGCTTCCATAAGTTCATTGGGAATACTGTTTGCAATATATGTACGGAGAATGATTACATTCATTGTTGATACACACAAGGGTAAAATCAGGATGAGGATGTTATCCTTCAATCCGTAATAGCTTGTGAAAATGATGTAGCCTGATAATGCACCACCGTTGAACAGCATGGGGATCAACAGGTAGATTGATAAGAACTTGGATAATCTGAAGTCCTTACGGCTGATTGCGTAAGCAAACATACTCATGATAAGCAGACCAAGGAAGGTTCCCGCTACTGCTACGAAAATTGTAATTCCGTATGAATATACAAGCTGTTTACCATATTTTAATACTGCATTGAAACCATTCAATGACCACTTTTCAGGGAAAAGGGAGAAACCGTTTTTATTAATTGTCTTCTCATCGGTACATGCTGCAACAAACACAAGTATTACAGGTAATGCGCAAAACAATGTGTAAAGAAGAAGGAAAAATCCGAGTATCGCCTGGCCTAAACCACCGCGTTCTCTTCTTGAAGGTGCTATGTCTAAATTCTTATTTTTCTTTGCCATAATACACCTCCTAGAACAATGCGTTTTCAGGCTCAATCTTCTTAACGAGCCAGTTTGCAAATAACATCAGTAACAGACCTATAACCGACTGGAACAATGAAGCCGCTCCGGTAAATCCGAAGTTCGAACTCTTCATAATTGAATTCAGGATATATGAGTCGATAACCTGAGTTGTGTTGTAAAGTGTACCGTTGTTTCTTGTTACCTGATAGAAAAGACCTGTATCAGATCTCATAACATTACCTACGGAAAGAAGTAACATTACTGTGATCATGGGAATAAGCGAAGGAAGTGTTATATGCCAGATTCTCTTCCACTTGCTGGCTCCGTCGATTTCAGCTGCTTCATAAAGTTCCGAATCAATACCTGCAAGAACTGACATATAAAGAACCGAACCATAACCGGTGTCTTTCCAAATCTTTGTTACAAGTAATATCCAAGGCCAATATGCCGCTTTTGAATAAAACTTGATATTCGTACCGAGGGTGTGGTTAATAATACCTGTATCGGAACTGATAAATGCAAATACGATAAATGTTACGGCTGCATATGAAATGAAAACCGGAATAATCATAAGGGTCTGCATTGTCTTCGCCATCTTCTTGAATACAAACTGATCGATGGCAATTGCAAGTGTTACATTTAAAAATGTGCCTACTGCAGTGAACATGATGTAGTAAAGCACAGTATTTCTTGTCATACGTACAAACAAGTCCTTAGAAGCCATCAGGAACTGGAAGTTGGCAAATCCGTGGTTTCCTGCCCAGGGACTCTTAAAAATACCCAATGTAAAATCGTAGTTCTTAAATGCAAGTACAAGACCGGCCATAGGAACATACATAATAAAGAACAAAACAAGGAAAACAGGAAGCGCTAAAACAATATGTGCTCTGTGTTTCCAGGTATTACTAAGAAAATCCTTCATAGTTAACCTCCCCTAAGCGATTTACTTAATCGTTTTCGCACGATAAGAATATAACATTTTTTACATTTATGCAACACTTTTTTTACTTTTTGATGTGCAATGAGTACATGTTTGGGCAAAATTAATATAAACAGTTTGATATTTTTGTTACATATTACCCATATTAATATGTGCACATTGTAACTCCGGCCATAGAACCAACTTAATCGTTTACTTAAACGTTTTACTAAACGTTTTCGTAAATTTCAGCACACCTTTTGCCGCTTTTGCGAACAGATTTCTCATCGGTCTGAGCCACATCCAAATAACCGAATATGCTTTATAGAAAACATTCTTTGTTGAATATGTATGCCCTTTTCTTACAAAAGAAACCATCTTGCCAAGCATACATTCATATGGTAGCGGGCCTTCGATTTCCACCTGTCGGTCACCTACCATGTAAATACCTTCTTTGGTGACCTTATACACCCTGTGAATTACCAGCGGTCCTCCCGGTCTTCTGTATACCATTACATCCAGCCTTTTTATTTTGTCAAAATCCGGTGTAACCACCGCCTGGTCGTTAGGCGGAATAAACAACGGAACCATACTGTAACCTATGGGATTAATAACCAGAGTTTTACCTTCATTCAACAGTTTTTCTATATTTAATTGTTTTTCTTTTTCATTGGTAATATTGTCCATATAATAATTTTATTACGCCTTCCGATATATTTTTCATATAAAAAAATATGTAACTGCTATAATTTCTTTGATACATGTTATAATACCCATATGATAAGAAATAATGATTACATTTTAAAAGAAATAAATAATATTCCTTGCCTCATTCCTGTCGGTCAGGCAAAAGCTATGCGTAAGTCCATTATTTCCATTAACACGACGGGAGCTTATATTTGGGAGTGTTTCAGCGAAAATCTGTCAAATACCGAGGTGATAGATAAAGTTATAAACTATTATGGCCCAAATGCCAAAGAAAAAAACGATCTTATATGCGATATATCTTCTTTCATAAATAGTCTATCCAAGATGGGACTGCTTCTGGATTCAGATAAAATATGTTCAATGAATCCCCAAAATCAGGCTTCCATTATCCTTGATGCACCTACCGATATAGAAGCAACCAGCGTCAGTATTGCGGATATTCACATAAACATATATGCCCCCGAGAATATTCTTCCAAAACATTTTTTCGATTTTATTCAAAAAGAGTCTCCGTCTCAAAATTTGAAACAGGACAGTAAAATATCAATACATTTTATCGAGAAAGAAGCACCCGAATTCGATCTGCCCGATCCGATAATAGAAACCCTTTCTGTCAACATTTGCGAGACAAAAAATCACTTTGTCCTTTCGTACAAAAAATATACTACTATGAATTTCATAAGCCGTCTGTTTATCAATAAAGATACCTATGAGACTTATGCCTACTATGAAACATCGTTAAATAATGCATCAACAAATCCGGACTCTGAAAGCAAAACATTAAGAGCGGAAACAGATACGGTTATCAGAACCGTTTTTTCTTTGGTTGCCGCAAAGCAAAATCTGTTAATGCTTCACTCCGTTTCTATTTTATACAAGAATAAGGCCATACTGTTTTCAGCCCCTTCCGGAACAGGAAAATCCACCCATGCAAACCTCTGGAAAAAGCTTTTCGATATCAATCAAATAAACGGAGATATTAATGTTCTAAAAGAAATAAACGGAGAAATAGTAGCTTGCGGAACACCCTGGTGCGGAACCTCCGGGATATACTCAAAAGAAACTTTTCCTGTAGGTGCAATAATATTTCTAAAACGCGATAGCATTAATGCAATCGACGGATTGTCAGATCACGATAAATCCCGGCAGCTCATTTCGAGGCTTTTTAATCCTTTATGGAACAGCAACAGGTTGGATTCTCTAATAAAAAATGCCGAAACAGTTACCAAAACAGTTCCCTGCGCGATTTTAAGGTGTACTAAAGATGACGAAGCAGCCATAGTCTGCAAAAATTACCTGAACTTATTATCATAATAATATTTCAAATATACAGAAACGATATGTTTACAAAGTAGTTACTTTATTCAAAATCTCAATCCACTTTTCCGACATAGTTTTTAACGAAAATTCGTCGCATCTTCTAAGATTGTATTCAACACATTTTTTAGCATACTCAGGATGTTCATGCATATATATTATCGCTTCGGCAAATTGTTCTATGCCGTTTTCCCCACTGATTGGCGGTGTTAAGATTCCGGTATCGAGAATTACATTTTCCGAAGAGTTGCCGCTAAACTGCATCAATTCCTGAATTCCCCCGGGATGGTTGGTCGTTATGCACGGTATTCCGCAAACAAAAGCTTCGCATAATGCTAGTCCGAAACCTTCAAAATCCGGACAAAATGCAAACATATCAGCATGTCCAAGAATAGAATATGGATTTTCATGCCATCCTGCCAAAACAACATTGTTCTCAAGACCAAGTTCTTTTATCAGCTGCTCGTACTGTTCTCTTAATTCTCCTTCGCCTATTAATATCAGCTTAACACTATCATATTTGTCTTTTACCGATTTGATTGATCTGATTAAATAATCAAATCTTTTTTGAAATGTATACCTGCCGATTGAGCATACAACCGGTGCCCCAAATATAATACCATCCTTCGGCATTTCCATTCGGCAAACCTGAATACTGTCAACATCAACGCCATTCGGAATTGCCACTACTTTTTCCGGCGCAATCCCATAATATGTAATCATATCATTTCTGGAATCCTCGCCTACGGTCACAATATAATCTGCTCTGTTATATAATAACTTTATTACCAAATTATATAAAAATCCGATTTTATAGGTCTTCATCTGAATAGAAGTCACATTATGAATTGTAAGAACTCTTTTCCCGCTCTTCCTACCGGAAATCAAATTCATAAAATTCGTAAAAGCCATGTGGCTTAGGTAAACATCGTAAACAGATTTCTTTTTGCTTCTTTTTAAGTAATGAAAATATGATAAAGCAGATTCGCTTTTTATGTCTAAAACATGAACATTTTCCGGAAACTCACAGCACTGCGATCTATCCCGAAGCAGGACGTCGATATCCCAGTGCGATGGAAAGCTCTTCAATAAATTGCATACAATTTTTTCGGCGCCACCGCCGGATAATTTCGGAATCATCACCAATAATCTCACTTTGATTCTCCTTTATCCAAACAATAATAAATGTATTTAAAAAAATTCAATATCGAAGACAATTTTTACTCCATATCCGTCAGAAGAGAAACCCACTTTTCAATCATCCGTCTGATGGACAATTCATCTTTTCGTTCCCTATTATATTCTGCGCTTTCAAATGCATAATTCGGATGCTCATATATATAAACAATCGCTTCCGAAAGCATTTCAATTCCTGCTTCATCGACAATATTAGGGCAAAGAATACCTGTTTCAAGCATTTGATTCGATTTACTCTTTTTATTGGAAAGCAGCAACTCTTCCGTACCGCCGGGATGATTGGTAAAAATGCACGGAACACCGCAAACCATTGCCTCGGCCATAGAAAGATTAAAGCCCTCATAGTCAGAGCATGATACCACGCAATTTGAATGCAGCATTATTCTCTGGGGCGTCTTGTTCCAGCCACACAACACGACATTGTCCTTAAGCTGTAAGTCCTCAATCAACTTTTCATAGTTCACTCGCTCTTCACCCTCGCCAACCAACAAAAGCTTACAGTTTTGATATTTTTCTTTTACTATGCTCATGGCTTTGATAAGATAATCAAATCTTTTGGCGATATTGTATCTGCCTACAGCACAAACAATCGGCTCCCCTGTACAGTATTTCTCTTCTTCCTCGGTTAAAGGGCAATTGGCGTTTTTTATTGCCTGCTCAACATCTATACCATTTGCAATAACCACTACTTTGTTAGCCGGCATGCGATAGTAGTTAATCATATCATTAGCAGCTGCAATACCGACGGTAACTATCCTATCAGCTTTTCTGTATATGAACCTAATGACATGGTTGTACAAAAAACCAACCTTCTCAGATTTCATCTGTATAGAAGTCAGACTATGAATTGTCAATATTCTTTTTCCGCTTCTTTTGCCGCTTAGCATATTCATAAAGTTGGAAAAAGCCATATGACTTATATAATAGTCATATTTTCCATTTCGCTTGGCATTTTTCAGATATGCAAAAAAAGCACCGGCTTTTGGAATCGCTCTTAAAATGTGCACATTATCCGAAAATATTATATCGTCACTGCTTTTCCTTACAAGAACATCAATTTGCCATTCTTTTGGAAAACCTTTAAGCAATTCACATGCTATATTTTCTGCACCACCACCAAAAAGCGATGGAATAATCATTAATATCTTCATTATTTGTTCGGCCCTTCGATCAATGTTTTTGGGAATAAAAATAAAAAAGCATTTCAGCAAGTGTTTTGCTTATCTTATATAAAGAAACAGCTGATTTTAACTTAAAACTACCTTTTGATGCCTGCAAAATCGACTTGTCAATCGCATCGCATATTTCTTTTTCCAATTTAAGAGCGTATTGTTTATGCTTTTTATCTTTTTTAAGCACATATACCTTCCCTAATAAGAAAAAAGAAAAATCTAAAACAGCATCCAGAGCAACAGCATATAATTTCGGATATTTCTCTTTATAAAGGTCGCTGTTGGCCATTCGGAAATACAGACCGTCAAATTGTCCCTTTACCGCACTGTCTCCATCCGAAATTGAAAATATACTGCGGCTTAAAGACTGAGGATTATTATTATAGATATATACCACATCTGAAATAACGGCCATGCGTTCTGTTTGTTCCAAAACATAAGGAATAACAGCCATATCTTCGTATAATTTACCTACCGGGTATTGCATTTTTTTGATGACATCTGCTTTATACAGTTTTCCCCAGGCACTATTGTTATGAAGAGCATCCGTTAAAAAGAAGCGATGCATCTCTTCTTTATCGTCAATACAGCTATCTTTATACTTTGTAATTCTTTTTCTCTTCGTGTCTGCCTTGCAATATGAAGCAACAACAAAATCTGCTTTTGCTGTTTTTGCTGCATCATACATTTTGGAAATATAATCCGGTGTCACACAGTCATCGGAATCCACAGCCGCAATCCAACTTCCCAGGCACTTTTCAACTGCATAATTTCTGGCTTCAGCCACGCCAAGTTTGTTGCATTTTATATATTTGACTCTGATATCCTTCTCAACATACTTACTTATTATCTGAGCGGTGCTGTCGTCGGAAGCATTGTCAACCACAAGAATTTCAAGGTTTGAATAATCTTGTGAGATAATGCTGTTAAGGCAGTCAGAAATATACTTCTCCCCGTTATGGCACGGAATATAGACGCTGATCAAAGGATCGGCGCCTGAAGTATCTCTTTGTATAGTGTTGTATGCTTCTTTTGAAAAATCCATAATAAATTAATATGTAGCTTTTTCGCTAAGCTTCTTATTTTCTATTTCATATACTCTGTCGCAGATGTCCATAACTTCTTTTCTGTGGGTGGTAACAATGACAGTTCTTGGGTAGTCCGCCGAGATTATGTTATCAATAACCATCTTTTGTGTTTTCATATCTAAAGCAGATGTAGCTTCGTCGAGCAAAAGAATAGGAGCCTTTCGTACCAATGCCCTGGCAATTGACAACCTTTGTGACTGGCCTTCGGATAATCCTCCACCGTGTTCCTTAAGTTCGGTTTCAATGCCGTCGGGAAGTTTTGAAACAAAATCCCATGCGCAAGCCATCTTTAAAGCAGCAATTATTTCTTCGTCGGTGGCATCTTCTTTTACAAGTCGCATATTATCGGCTATCGAATGCGGAAACATGGAATTACCCTGGGGGACATAAGCAAAAAGTTGTCTGGTAGACGCGGTTATATCCATGCTCTCATTTCTGTCTCCGGAAACAACCTTGGCCTCTCCGCCTTTCGCATTAATAATTGCCAGCAGCAAACGAAGTGTTGTTGTTTTTCCTTCGCCGGATGGGCCAACAAGACCAATTATTTCTCTTGGCCAGGCTTCCATAGAAACAGAATCCATAACCTCTGTTCCCGACACATACGTAAAATCCACGTCCTTTAAAGATATGCCGACACCGCATTCCCTGTTTCTATCGGCAAATGCCTTAACCTCTTCTGTTTGAGAATAATCTTCTTTAGGCAAGTCTATAATTTCCATTACCCTTCCGGTAGCAACCAAAAAGCTGACCGTAGACGGAAAATAATTTATTAAAGACTGTATGTTTCCCGTAAGCTGATTTGATAAGGAAAGGAACATTGTAAGTGATCCGTAGGAGATAACACCCGACCACACACGATAAATACCCCAAAAATATGTCGCATTCGACATTACCTGAGAAGCAAGAGTCATAATCATTGAATTAATTAAATTTATTTTCTGATACAGTATTCGAATATTCCAGGTTTCTTTTTGTAATTCCTTCAGCTTTGCAGAATATACTTTTATTAAATCCAAAGCCTTTACATTCTGAATATTGGAAAATGAGTCCTGTGAAAAAGATGTCATTTTCGCGCTCACGGCAAAGTTTTTCTCATTTACCGCTTTTAGTCTCTTTAAATTTTTCTTAGATACAAAAAGAGATACGGGGAGATTTGCAAGTGCAAAGAATATAAAGGAAATATCCTGAGAAACAATAAGGTATAAAGCCACACCGAATTTGCACAGCATTATGATAAAACCCGGAATAATTGATATTATCCCGTTAGAAATCTGGCCGCAGTCCCCATTCCATCTGGAGCCTATATTTCCCGAATGAAACTGAGACATTGATTCCCAATCTAAAGTCATTAATTCTTCGTATATTCCGGCTTTTATTTCATTTTCGACCCTTGTGCTGATAACAATTGAGATAGTAGAAGATATATTATTTATTACAAGAATCAACACACGCACTACCATCATAAGAACAAAGTATTTAATTAATTCCCCTGTTCTGTGTCCGGTGATGATGTCGACTAAATCTCTTGTAATAAGAGCAGATAAAGCAGAAACGACAGTTGAAACCAACCCCGTCAAAGTAAATATTGTTATGCCAAAAATATGCTTTCTGGAATAACCATATATCCATTTAACTCTTTTCCAAAGTTTCTCTCTAAGTTCTTTGTCAAATAATTGTCTTATATCCATATGATAATTATATAATAAAAAAAGGAAAGCACAAGAAAAACTGTGCTTTCCGAATATTAAGCCTAAGCCATTTCAATCTCAAATGAAACTACCGACCAATCGCCTTGACCAATTGCATTACCTGTATATCCCTCAATGTCGTTTGCTTCATTACGTCCCGGATAATAGGAGCCGTTACAACCATCATGAGGCTGGCCATCATATGTGCTATCAAATAAAAGTGAAAATTTGAATTCTATCTGTCCGTCTGCATTCTGCATATTATCGGATTTCACAAAGGTAAGTGTAGGACATCCGCCTGAAACAGACACGCCATTATGTTCAGGCTGTGAATCTGATGTATAAACCGAGAACGATCCATTACCGTTAAAATTCAGAACAATTGTTGCTTTCTTGTTGCCGGCAGGATATCCGCTAAATCCGAATTTACATTCAAGTACTGAATGTGAACCGCCATTATGGTTTGACCAGTTAAGTGTTATCCATTTACTGCCCTCACCTGACATTTCTGCGTATACGCCTTCCATAACTTCATTATTTGCTATAACAATCGGTTTTTCATACTTTGCCATTGTTTTTCCCTCCATAGTGAAAAATTCGAAACCCGTTTAAATATCCAACATTCTGACCAATCTGCCTCGAGATTGAGCCTTCTTAATAATACTCGAAGATTTCTCTCCTCGAATTTTTTTATTATTTCTAATAAATATCATAACTGTTGCTAACCATAATATCGGCCAAATCAAGAAAAACTTTGATAGCCTTGGAAAATTTTCTTTCATCCTGCAATGAATCTGAGAAACCATTCCACCAATTCCGTCAGACCTTAAACTTACCAGCCTATCTTTTTCAAGCTCACCAAAATTTCCCGCATCTATGATATCTATCATAATATTCTCAAGAAGCGCTTGTGTCAAGACACCCCTGCAATCTACAAGCATTTTTTCGGCATTTTCGTTAGAAAGTCCCAAATATTCCTGTGTACATAAGGTCATACAGTCCGAAAATTTGTCCAAACCTGCCATACGAACCAGTGCCTTATATTCTTTGTAAACTTCCTCATTGTATTGCTTATTCCAAAATACAGCCATATCACACAGGTGCTTTACACCCATGCCTCGTAAAAGAAAATGTTCAAGATTGTGAATTAAAATGTAAAAACCGAAGATAGAGGGCTTCAATGTCTTGTACTTTACACCAAACAATTCCTCTTCAATAAAAATCGTGTCATCCGAGTTAAAAGCATACTCAATCGCTTTATTTATACTTCTTTTCTCAAAAGGTCTCACGGGTTTAAAGTGTAGTTCGGCAGTTATTCCGTTACAAGTAAAACTTAAGTGGTGCGGCTGTTTTTCATCCGAGCATGTCCAACCATTCTCCGTTAATACCTCAACTGCCTTTTTTAAATCCCTCTCGTACCTTAATAAAACATCAACATCCGAAAAAAGGCGCTGTTCCGGAAGGGGATATAGCGCCGCCAATGAAACTCCTTTTACTATCGCAGCTTCTATTCCGTTATTTTCCAATATGTTAAGAACATTAAGCCCGCCATACATCAGCGCATAGAAACGGTCCGCATTTAAATATGCTTTTCCGGGCAGGCTCGGAAATAACCCCCGCTGTTTAGCAAGTGCTTCTATCGTTGCTTTTTCTTCTGCCGATAATTGTATTTCTTTGCACGTTAATGACTTTTCTTCGGTCGCAGACTGTTCTTCCACTTTATCAGGCCCATTGCCTATACAGTTTTTAATAACAGATAGAAATATAATCCAGCTTTTCTGCATCAGTTACTTCTCAACTTATTATTTTGAAATCTTACCAAGGTAAAGTTTGGAGCCCACAAAATCTTCTGTAGGTTTTTTATTTGCAAAATATACCGCTTCACCGGTAGAAAGTTTTGTAAATCGTAAATATATCAAACCGGTAATCGCCGGAGTCATGCATACAAAAGTATGCTCGGTTTTTGACGGAATCTTATTTAGTTCAACCCAGTCTTTAATATCATACTCGGTTCGTTCGCCGAATTCGTCGTCGCCCTCTATATAACATCCGCATTCAAAAAAAGCTCTTGCAAATCCCTCATTGGCGATGGTTATATCCCACCTGAGCATGGATGCATCTTCCTTTACACGATGGCATTTTACTTTCCTTAATACAAATCTGTAGCCAAGGTGTCTTCCTATATATTCGTAGCCATCCATTCCCTTAAACAGTCCGCGTTTATTCCAAGTCAGTTCTTTTAAGTTATTTATAAACCTTGCATCGTGAATTCTGTTTAAGTATGTAACATGCAGTCTCGCAAAATATTTGTCTATCTCTTCCAGATTACCTCTGATATGTTCAAGAGAGTCTTCTTCATCGCTCCAAAGAGCTTCCCCGCCATAAGGGACTCTGTCACATAGTTCCGAAACATATTTAAGTTCTTCTTCGGGAAGCCATGACATTTCTCTTCTCACTTCTTTAGCAGGTTTTTCTCCAAAGGTTCCAAGGTGGGTAGGACTGGCCATTATTGCATCATCAAAAATACCTACCTTTTTTTGTCTTATATCTTCGCCTTCAGGAAACATTATTCTTACATAGGCAGGTCTTCTTACGGCCAGAAAAGCCACATCAGGAAAATCCTTAACAATAGTATCCGCTAAATTTCTAAGACGAGACGGAGATAAAAATTTCGATGAATGCATTTCACCCCAGTTACCGATAAGCAGTCCCTGATAAACAAAAATAACATCCTTAAACTCGTTAAGAATCTCGAATATCTGCTCGATATGCCTTTTAACCTGATCTTCATCCGAGGGTTCCTTCAAAGCACACCGGCCTTCGGTATCATATACAACTCTTACAATTAATTCCAATCTGTAGTCTCTAAAAAACGAGAATATGGAGCGAAGATCATTCTTAGCTTCCTCATCAAGATCTTGGCTTCTGTATTTACTTATATCAATCAGTGCAAAGGCTACTGAGTCTCTGTTGTTCAGCGTATACTCTCTGTCAACCAAGGATAGTTCTTCACCGAGCTTAAAGGTATGGATTTGATACCAGCCTCTGCATGGGTTTAGTAAATCCTCATTAGTCTCAATAAATCTAGCCGCTTTATAAAACGCCCTTGGACATTTCTTCCATAGTTTTTTGGACATTAATCGCTTCCTTATCTATCTTAAACATTTTTACTCTGGCCCAAACTGCAATAATGGACAATACCATTCTAAACATATATATTACAGGCTTAATAATCCCCGAATGCATGCTCTTTC
This sequence comes from Lachnospiraceae bacterium, assembly GCA_024403485.1. Classification (GTDB taxonomy): domain Bacteria; phylum Bacillota; class Clostridia; order Lachnospirales; family Lachnospiraceae; genus UBA1258. Next base: position 3,205 of record JAKSRT010000013.1, on the reverse strand, counting down.
CTTCGGTACGTGCGTACATTACAGCAGGGATTTCCACTACTTTGTATCCTAACATAAGCATCTGCATAAGCATTTGCGCGTCGGGATACTTATCGTCAAAACGATTAAATCTTGAATAGAACCAAAACGTTCTTTTATTTAGTCCCTGTAAACCCGATGTCGGATCCATTATCTTCTGTCCGCCACCCCATTTAATAAGATTTCTAAACAAAGTAAAGGCAATCTTTTTAGTAATCGGAACAGGGAAAGAAATCGCTCCTTCGACAAAGCGGGAACCTATAACAATATCGGGATATCTGCCGCTTTCATCGGGCGTTTTAAGTGCTTCGTATATCTTAAGAACATTGGACGGATCATGCTGCCCGTCTGCATCCATTTGAATTATATACTTATAGCCGCGTCTGTATGCATATTTATATCCGACCTGAAGTCCGGAACCGTAACCCAAATTAAATACATGAGTTACACACGCGTGTCCTCTTTTTTTTACAATATACTGGGTTCCGTCAACCGACGAATCGTTCATTACAAGAACGTCACAAACAGCCGCAATATCCGGCTGTTCCAAAGCTTCCAATACAGGCTCGATTGTCTTTGCCTCATTATATGCAGGAATAATAATTAATACTTCTCTTTTTTCTTTTCGCATTTTTCCCCCATCGGCGGTCATCGTTAACCGATTTTTTGCTATAAAAGAATATGCATGCAGTGCCTACAGCAGCATGCTCGTAAACTGTGCAATATTTTCTTCATCATGAAGCGAGGCTAAAAAACTTTCTCTCGCTTTTTCACCCATTTCTTTAGCCATTGAAGGATTGTTTATATACCTTTCAAGCTTTTCGGCCAAGCTTTGAGGATTAAACTCACACAGCAGGCCGTCATACCCATCCGTAATCTGCTCCAAATTTCCCGGAGTATTCGTAAGAATTATGGGGCACCGAAGCATTTTAGCCTCTTGTACGGCTATGCTCTTACCCTCATATTTCGTAGCATGCGAATAAATGTCACACTGCTTCAAATACGGATAAGGATTTTCTTTGTTACCGAGCAAAATAAAATCATCCTTAAGATTAAGTTCTGCAATCTTATTGGCAAGTAGCTCCCTTTGATCGCCTTCGCCAAGAATATACCAACGTACCTTGTACCCCTTATCTATGAGTATCTTCATGGCATCTACCGACATGTCATACGACTTTTGAGCATTAAGGCGGCCCATACTTAAGATTCGCATTCCGTCAAAATCATCTTCAAATCCCTCGGCCAGCCTTGACTTGGCTTCAATCCCCTCCAAATCAACAAGATTTTCAAACACGAATGTCTTTTCTTTATATTCCGGGTATACATTGAGGAATGACTGTCTTACGCCTTCGGAAATAGGAAAAACTTTATCGAACTTCTCAAAACAGTCCTTGTCAAGCTTCTTTCCGTATCCGGCGCTTTCATAGTCTATATGAATGAAACATGCTTTCTTCTTAGCTTTGACATAATCGCTTACATAGTAAGCTGATCCACCTTCTATGAATGACACTGCCAAATCATATTCATCGGACAATTTAGGTGACCCCATTGCCACCGCTCTCCACAAGAGATTTTCTGCTTTGCTTATTCCCCTTTTTTTCATATCAATGTAGTTGGATATAATATATCCGGCCAATCTGATACCTGAAAAATTGGAAAAAAGCTTTTTTATAGCTGTCAGTTTTACCCTTTTTAGCCCTTTAGGTGAATGAATCGCAGTATAATCAAATTTTTTATTTAATAATTTAGTGCCTTGGGGAATATCACGAACAAGTTCACCCTGATTTAAAAGAACTAACAAAGATAAATCATAGCCTTGCTTATTCAATCTGTTTAATAATTCAAGAAGCGCTTTTTCAGCGCCTCCTAAACCCAAAGTATTAATAACAAACAGAATCTTTTTCATCTACAGATCCTCTACGTTTATATCCAAATGCTCCGAAAGACGTCTCAAAAGTTTTTCGTTCTCCTGATTCAGCAGAGAAACCTGTATTGCCAATTCCTGATTTTTTCGACTTAATTCAGAAATTTTCAGGCTCACATTATATGCGGCATAAACAGCCCCATAAAAAATCACAAATAAAAGCATCATGCCGGCAAAGCTGATGTACTGATCCCATGAATCAGGCTGTACCACGATGCCCGCGACAGTAACCGCAAAGGAAACTACAAACCAGGCCAGGCAAAAAGTTTCTGTCATCTTTCTTTTTGCCAAACTTCCGATTGTGATAAACAACATAATCAAACCGGTAATAATAATAAGCAATTTAACTACCAATCCCCCAGTAAACATACCTATTTCCTTTCATATACGAGGTTTGAAGGCATCTTACCTTTGCCCTTTTTCAAAATACTGCCATTGCAGAAAATATGAACGTCCAATGTTCTTTCCATTCTTCGGATTCTGAAATATGCCACTGTGAATCCCACTGTTGCTCCGATAACAAGTCCGATTCCGTACCAAATCGTAGGAAGCTTTGTAGCCATCGCACTTCCAAGGAAAGTAACAACAAAAAAAGTAACAGACGTAAACACTGCACCGTTTAAGTCATTAAAATAGTACAGGAAAATAATAATTGAATACATAATAAACATAATGAAATATCCCGCAGCCAAACAAGGATAAATTCTCATTGTATTTCCCCCAAATCCAAAACGAGGGAGGAATATCATTGCCAGCAAAAAGATTGGTGTGGTAACAATAAACTGAACTCGGATAAGTGTCATTATTTCTTCCATCATCTGGCGAAACATTCGCTGTTTTGCACGTTCGATATCCATTCCACGTCCACCGATAACCGCTTCGGAATATGCTTTATATCTTTCATGAAAGAACATTTCAACACGGGTCAAAAAGATAACACTGGCTGTAATGTTGGTAAACATTGCAAGACAGGATGCCATATCGTAGGGTTGATGGCATACAAAACTCTTGGCAACTATCAAGTGCTGATCGGTTGTCCAGAATACAAAGTTGTGGATGTATAGCCCGAAAATATAGAAAAAGTTTGCGAATATTAACTGCCAGTACTTTCCAAAATACTTAATAACTCCAAAGTAATTACCCGAATTGCCTTTGAAATATCTTCTAAAGAGCGAAAATTCAAGGAACGCAATTACAAATAGGCCTACATCCATAGACACAAGCATTGCAATATCCGTTCTTACTCCAAAAATATAATGAAAA